>JACQKK010000127.1 GCA_016204605.1 Candidatus Lambdaproteobacteria bacterium | reverse complement strand
CCGACGCCGTCGCCCGCGATCACCAGGATGTTCGCATCCATCGCCTGCGTCCCCCTTCTCGCCAGAGAGTCGATGCCGCCCTGCGGGTGCCGGCGTCCCCACCCCGCCCTCTGGCCACCCCTCCCCACCTGGTGGGGAGGGGCAGGGGTGGGGACGCCGGCACCCGCATGACGGCATCGACTCTCTGGCGCGAAGGGGGACGCAGGCGATGGATGCGAACATCCTGGTGATCGCGGGCGACGGCGTCGGGCCGGAGGTGACCGCCCAGGGACTGAAGGCGCTCAAGGTGCTGGCGAAGCGCGAGCGGATGCGGCTCGCGCTCGATGAAGCCCCGATGGGCGGCGCGGCGTACGACCTGACCGGCTCGCCCCTGCCCGATGCGACGCTGGCCAAGGCGCGCGCCGCCACCGCGATCCTGTTCGGGGCCGTCGGCGGCCCCAAGTGGGAGAAGCTGCCGTTCGCGGTGCGGCCGGAAGCGGGGCTGCTCAAGCTGCGCCGCGCCCTGGAGCTTTACGCCAACCTGCGCCCGGCCAAGGTGTTCGACGCGGTGGCCGACGCCTCGACGCTCAAGCGCGAGGTGGTGGCCGGCACCGACATCATGGTGGTGCGCGAATTGACGGGGGGGCTCTACTTCGGCGAGCCGCGCGGCATCCGCGACGAGGGCGGCCGGCGCATCGGCGTCAACACGATGGTCTACGACGACCTGGAGATCGAGCGCATCGTGCGGATGGGGTTCAAGATCGCCGCGGGTCGCCGCAAGCGGCTGCTCTCGGTCGAGAAGGCCAACGCGCTCGAGGTGAGCCAGCTCTGGCGCGAGGTGGCGACCGGGCTCGCCGGGGAGTATCCCGACGTCGCGCTGACCCACATGTACGTGGACAATGCCGCCATGCAGCTCGTGCGCGCGCCGCGCCAGATCGATACGCTCGTCACCGAGAACCTGTTCGGCGACATCCTGAGCGACGAGGCGGCGATGCTGACGGGGTCGATCGGCCTGCTGCCCTCGGCGAGCCTGGGCGAGCGCCATGCGCTCTACGAGCCCATCCACGGCTCGGCGCCCGATATCGCCGGGCGCGACCTGGCGAACCCCCTGGCCACCATCCTCTCGGTCGGCATGATGTTCCGCTACACCTTCGGCAAGCCCGCGGTGGACGAACGCGTGCACCGCGCCGTGACCGGCGTGCTCGAACGCTACCGCACCGCCGACATCATGAGCGCCGGCAAGACCCAGGTCGGCTGCGCCGAGATGGGCGACCTCCTCGCCGCGGCGCTGGAGGCGCAGCCGTGAGCGTGCCGCGATCCCCCTCGTCATCGGGCGCCAGCTTGCGGTAGGATAGTCGCTTGTCCCGGACGCACCATGCGGCCGTGCGCTCACGCCGTACGTTGCCCCGCATCGGCCCGTCCGGATTCGGCGCCGCGGCAGAGGGAGACGAAGCACCGCACAGGAGACACCCCCGGATGCAATTCGCGATTCATCGGAACGACGTTACCCTCTCGGGCGCCATCGAAAAGGCCATGCAGCACAAGATCGAGAAGATCGAGGAGCGACTGAAGCGCTACCATCCCGACGCGGCCCAGCTCGAAGTGCGGCTGCACCGCAGCGAGAAGCTGGACGAGTTCGAGTGCGCGATCAAGCTCGTCGCCTTCAAGGACCACCTGCAGGCCAAGAAATCGGCCACCGAACTGCGCGCCGCGATCGACCAGTCCTTCGATGCGATCATGAAGGAGATCGATCACTACCGCCTCAAGATCAACAAGTCCCTGCAATCCAGCTCGTGAGCGCCGCCCGACGGGGGTCGCGATCGAGGCACGCCCTGTCGCCGAACCATGCCGCCGAACCATGCCGCCGGGCGCTGCCGCCGGAAGGTCGGCCCGCTCGCCACGCCACCAGCCGTTCCCCGCTCCCCGGATCGTCAGCCATGGCCCAACCCGCAGTTCCACGCGAAGCCGCCACGCTGGTGCTGCTGCGCGATCGCCGGCCCGGCCCGGGCCCGCTCGAGGTGCTGATGCTGAAGCGGCACGCCGCCGACGCCTTCGCCGCCAACGCCTACGTGTTCCCGGGGGGCATGCTGGAGGAGGCCGATTGGGGCCCGCGCGCCCCGGCGCTCTCGCCCCGGCTGAGCGGCGATCAGGCCCTGGCGCGCATGCCCGATGCGGCGCCGCCGGCGAAGGCGCTCGGGTTCGCCGTGTGCGCCATCCGCGAGACGTTCGAGGAGGCGGGGTTGCTCCTGGCCCGGGACCGCGGCGACACGCGCTGGGCCCTGGAACTCGCCGCGCCGCGGCAGGTGGCCGAGGCGCGCGCGGCCCTGCACGAGGGGCGGCTGGGCTTCCTGGAGTGGCTCGCGCGGCAGGGCTGGGTGCTGGCCACCGAGCGCCTGCTCTACTTCGCCCACTGGATCACCCCCGCAGCGAGTCCGATCCGCTTCGACGCCCGCTTCTTCGCCGCCGAGGCGCCCGAGGCCGGCGAGGCCGCCAGCGACCAGCGCGAAGTCGTGCACCAGCAGTGGTTCACGCCGGCCGAGGCGCTGGCGCATCACGGGGAGGGGCGCATGAAGCTCGTCAACGCCACGGTGCGGACGCTGGAGTGGCTGGGCCGGTTCGAGACTGCGGCGGCGGCGCTGGCCGGGCTGGCTGGGCGGGAGATCCGCCCGATTCTGCCCCGCGCCGTCGTGCGCCCCGATGGCTCGCGCGTCACCATCAACCCTTGGGAGCCCGGCTATGACCGTGGCTGACGGCAGCGGCGCTTTGCGGAACAGGCCCTCGCGCGGCCGGGTCGGGTTTGCGACCCGCGCAGCGGCGCTGCTGGCCATGCTCATCGCGTGGGGGGCGCTCGCGGGGGTGCCCCGGGCGGCCGCCCAGACGAACTTCAAGCCCCTCGAACGCGGCGACTACAAGGAGACCGAGGAGAAGGTGATCGTGATTCGCGGCATGGAGGTGGGGGGCGACTACGCCCTGCGGTTCATGGAGTTCCGCGGCAAGGACGTCGGCGCGCCCTACACCGATACCCAGGCCGATCAGGATTTCCGCCTGCGCTTCGGCACGCTGTTCAACGAGCTGGTCTCGATGCGGCTGACCCTGGACGTGGGCGACACGACCTTCAACGATGCCGACCTGCGGTCGCAGAGCCCCACCCTGCGGCGACAGACCGAGCGGGATGCGAACATCGGGCTCGCCGTGCGCGAGGCGTACCTCAACTGGCGCTTCAATCCCAATTCCGCCATCCGGCTGGGCCAGCACGAGCAGAACCTGGGCGACAAGCGCGGCAAGACCTACGTGGGGCTCGCGCCCGGCATCGGCTTCGACTGCCGGATCGGCACCTGGTGCATGCCGCTGGGCATGCTGCGGATCAGCCCCAGCGCCGCCGACTGGGTCTACCACTGGGCGCTGCAGTACCGCGCCTGGGACGAGGAGCGCGCCGGCTTCCGCCACGCCCTGGAGGTGGAAATCTTCCGCATCATCTACACCGAGAAGAACGTCCCGCTCGGCAAGAACCTCGGGCCGACCTACTACGACCCGAGCGACCCCCGCACCCCCAACGCCACGCAGGCGACGGACGATTTCGCGAAGCCCCTGCGGACGACGAAGGATGCCATCTACTACGATGTCAGCGCGCAGAACTACTTCGGGCTGCGGCTCAACCTGGAGGCCGGGCGGTACTTCTGGAACGCGGACGTCACCTCCGCCCAGGGCTCGCGCCGCTACCACCTGTATCGCGACCCCGCCACCGGGGTCGTTCCCGGCGCGCCCGACTACAGCTCGGCGACCGAGCGGGTGATCGACAGCCGCAAGATCTCCGGCCTCGCCTACGAGACGGAGCTCGGCTGGCGTTGGGCGCGCGGACGCCTCGGCCTGCGCTATATGAACGCCTCCGGCGACCCCGCGGTGGGTGCCGACAACGGCCGGGGCTATCTGCGGGGACTGCAGGGCTTCTACGAGATCACCCCCGGCTCGTACCGGGGCTCGCGGCTCTACTTCAACGGCACCGATTCCGACGTGAGCGCGGGCTCGGGGCTCGGTCATTCCATCAACAACACGCGCCTGCTGGGATTCTTCCTGGACTATGCGGATGCGGAGAGCAACCGGATGGCCTACTCGCTCGGGGTCTACTCGCTCGATCTGAATCATGCCATCGTCAACGAGCAGAACGATCGCGTCACGCGCATCGGGGTCGAGGTGGACAACATGCTCACCTGGTATCTCCCGTACAACCTGCAGTTCCAGGCCGAGCTGAACCTCTTGCAGGCCCAGGGCGCCTTCCGCCTCGACGACTTTTCCACACCCTCGGCGACGCAGCCCGTCCTGATCCAGGGCGTCGCGCGGCTCCTCTACCACTTCTGAGCCCTTACCGTTCCACGCGGCGCGACCTCGCTCAAGGGAGATTCGCCATGCTGACCTCGCAATCGCTCGCCCTGTTCCAGCGTGCGCAGGAATCGATCACGGGCGGGGTGAACAGCCCGGTGCGCGCGTTCCGCGCCGTGGGGCTCACCCCGCTGTTCATCCAGCGCGGCGCGGGCTCGCACATCTGGGATGCGGACGGCAACGAGTACATCGACTACGTCGGCTCGTGGGGTCCGCTGATCCTGGGCCACGCGCACCCCGCCATCCTGGCGGCGCTGCGGGAGACCATGGCCGGCGGCACCTCCTTCGGCGCGCCCACCGAGCGCGAGGTGGTGCTCGCGGAGCTGGTCAAGGAGGCGGTGCCCTCCGTCGAGCTGGTGCGGTTCGTGAACTCGGGCAATGAGGCCACCCAGGGCGCCCTGCGCGTGGCCCGCGGCTTCACCGGGCGCGCCAAGGTCGTCAAGTTCGAGGGCTGCTACCACGGCAGCGTGGATGCCCTGCTGATCAAGGCGGGCTCGGGCGCCACCACGCTGGGCGTGCCCGATTCCGCCGGCGTGCCGGCGGCGGTGGCGGAAACCACCCTGCTCGCCCGCTTCAACGACCTGGGCAGCGTGCTCGAGCTGGTCGAGCAGCACCCCGGCGAGATCGCCGCGATCCTGATCGAACCGATCCCGGGCAACATGGGCGTGGTGGTGCCCGAGCTGGCCTTCCTGCGCGGCCTGCGGGAGATCTGCGACCGCGAGGCGATCCTGCTCATCTTCGACGAGGTGATGACGGGCTTCCGGGTGGCCCGCGGCGGCGCCCAGGCGCTGTTCGGCATCTCCCCCGACCTGACCACCTTCGGCAAGGTGATCGGCGGCGGGCTGCCGGTGGGCGCCTATGGCGGCCGGCGCGACGTGATGTCGCTGGTGGCGCCCTCCGGTCCCGTCTACCAGGCCGGCACCCTCTCCGGCAACCCTTTGGCGATGGCCGCCGGCATCGCCACCCTGCGCGCGCTCACCGAGGACGTGTTCGCCGAGCTCGGCCGCAACGCCCAGCGCCTGATGGAGGCCTGGGCCGCCGCCGCCAAGGCCGCCGGCATCGCGATCCAGACGGCGCAGTTCGGCGCCATGATGGGGTTCTTCTTCACCGAACGGCCGATCCGCGACTACGCCGACGCCACCTCCCACAATGACACCAGGCGCTTCGCCGCGTTCTTCCGTGGCATGCTCGAAGCGGGGGTCTACCTGGCGCCCTCCGCCTTCGAGGCGATGTTCCTCTCGACGGCCCACAGCGAGCGCGACCTGGACCAGACCATCGCGGCGCTCGGCAAGGTGTTCGCGACGCTGTGAGCGGGGCACCCACCGGGGTGTGGGGCCCCCGGCGCCGGCCCGACCCGCCGCAGCCGCTACGGCATCACCACCGCCCCGGGCGTCTCCGCCCAGTACGTGCCCAACTGGGTGCTGGGCTTCACGGAATCAGGTTGCATTCCTCCGTGGTCAAGCCGCTTTCTTGCAAGCATCAGCACTTTATACAATTTCGCATTCAAAATGGGCTGATCTGATCGACCGGCTCACCCCCGCCGCCTGCGCCGCTTCCCCCGCTCCATCACCGATGCAATACGGTTCACTTTAGAGATTGGAGCGGGCATAGGGCGGCGCGTCCTTCGAGACGCTCGTTTCGCTCACTCCTCAGGAACGCGGCTTGTTCCGTGTCCCTGAGGAGGGCCCGCCTTGGCGGGCCCGTCTCGAAGGGCACGGAACGATTGCGACACAGGCTGCCTTAAGTGAACCGTATTGCATCACCGATGGAGAGGGGGGACCGAGGGGGTGAGGCTGCTCGGACCGCCGTTGCCCGACCGGTCTCACCCCCTCCCCTCTCCATTGACATGGAGAGGGGCGATCACCCGAGTGGCGCCAGCCGCGGAGACCAAGCGCACGCGATTCGATGTACTTTGAAAGCGAATCAGCACTGCAATCGTTTCTTGCTTCATGAACAGTGGGCAGCTCGGCGCTTCACGTTCGCGTAAGCGCGGTGATATGACGAGCCGCATTTCGGCCCTTTCACCCCCCCGGCAGGGGCGCGCTGGGCTTCTGGTAATGCTCCCGGAAGCGGTACTGCTTCTGGCGGATCAGCTCCTGGTAGGAGCCGAAGCGCAGCTTGTCCTGCACCTTGTCCAGGGCATCCAGGGGGTCCAGGGCGGGGTCGTCGAAGCGCCGCAGGATGTCGTAGCGGGTCGAGCGCTCGGCGGGGACGCGGCCCATCTCGCGGGCCAGGGCGCGCAGGGTGGCGGGGGTCTGAAGCTGGCCGTGCTGGGCGCCGGCGGCGGTCGAGATGCTCTCGTTGATGAGCGTGCCGCCCAGGTCGTTGGCCCCGGCCATCAGACCCACCTGCACCAGCTTGAGCCCCTCCTTGACCCACGAGACCTGGATGTTTCGGATCCAGCCGTTCAGCATGATGCGGGAGACGGCGTACATCTTGAGCGTCTCGATGCCGGTCGGGCCGTTGCGCAAGTTCGCCGGGCGCTTCTTGCGCGAGATCGGCGCCTCCTCGGCGATGAAGCCGAGCGGCACGAACTCCGTGATGCCGCCCGTCTCCTTCTGGATGGCGCGCAGCAGCTCCAGGTGCACGGCCTTGTGGCGGGCGGTCTCGACGTGGCCGTACATCATGGTCGAGGTGGTGGGGATGCCCAGCCGGTGGGCGGTCTGGATCAGCTCGACCCACTGCGCGGTGCGGATGCGGCCGGGCGAAAGCACGTCGCGCACCTCGTCGATCAAAATCTCCGCCGAGGTGCCGGGCAGGCTGCCCACCCCGGCATCCTTGAGCGCGCGCAGGTAGTCGCCGATGCTGACCCCCGCGAGCTGCGACCCGTAGAGCACTTCCTCCGGCGAGAAGCCGTGGATGTGCATCTCCGGCAGCGCCTGCTTGATGGCGCGGCAGAGCGTGACGTAGTGCCAGCCATCCATGCCCGGCGCGAGCCCCGCCTGCACGCACACCTCCGTGGCCCCCAGCTCCCAGGCCTCGCGGGCGCGGCGCACGATCTCCTCCGCCGGCAGGAAGTAGCCCTCCTCGGCCAGGTGGCCGCGGCTGAAGGCGCAGAAGCCGCAGTGCTTCACGCAGACGTTGGTGAAGTTGATGTTGCGGTTGACCACGTAGCTCACGAGGTCGCCCACCGCCTGCCGGCGCAGCGCATCGGCCGCGGCGAGCAGCGGCGCCAGCTCGGCACCGCTGGCCTCGAACAGGCGCGTGCCCTCCTCGATCGTGACCTCGCGGCCCGCCAGCGCCCGCTCGAGGATCGGGCCGACCTCGCGGCCGGCGGCGTCGGGATCGAGGACGCCCGCCAGGGACGGCCCCGGCGGGAGAACAGCGGGATGGTGCGACATGTCGTGCCTTTCGCCGAGAGGCCCCGAGAGGGAGGGAGGTGCGCGAACGATGGTGCGGCGCAGGTGCGTATCGCCTCAAGCTACCTAACCCAGCGCCGCCGTCAAGCGCAACCGCGCCGGAGCGCGGGGCAGGCGCACGCATGTCCGCATCCTCGCGCCGCGCGCCGGCGACAACGGCCCGATGGTGCCCTGCGCAGCCGCCCGAGCAGCATGCTGGAGCGAGTCGCGGCCGCGCTCACCTGCGAGCTGCGTCGGCCGTTGCCCGGGCACCCCACCCCGGCCTTCGGCCACCCCTCCCCGCAAGGGCGGGGAGGGGCAGGGGGGAGGGGTTTCGCGGGCCGACCGCACACTTCAGCCATGCCGCAGCGGTGCATCAGGGCCGTACGTTGCGGGTGCCCTGGCCCTTGCACGCTCTGCCCTTGCACAGCTCTCGCCGCTCGCCTATGAGTAGCGGGTGGCGCTCCGGCGGGACGCCCGGTGCGCCTTACCCTCACGATCGAACGGCAGAGGATTCCCCGCATGAGCAAGATTTCGGTGGTGGTCGAGCTGGACGTGGCGGAGAAGGACTTCGACTCGCTTTACGAGAAGCTGTGCCTGCACGCCCGCACCTCACGGGCGGAGGACAAGGGCTGCCAGCGCTTCGACGTCTCGGCCCCGCTCAAGGGCAAAAACAAGCTGTTCCTCTACGAGGTCTGGGCCAGCCGCGAAGACCTGGAGACCCACTCCAACAGCGAGCACACCGCCCAGCATCGCAAGCGCACGGAAGGGCTCTCGACCGGGCGCAAGCTCACACTCTGCCGGCTCTCCGAAGGCGGCCAGCCGTAAGCCCGGCTCCGGTGGCCGGGCCAGGGCTCCCTCCCTCTCCCCCTGGAGAGGGAGGGCCGGGGAGGGTGAGGCCGCGCGGG
>JACQKK010000126.1 GCA_016204605.1 Candidatus Lambdaproteobacteria bacterium | reverse complement strand
GCCATCTCCGGCGTGTCGTGGACGTTCATGCGTTCCTCTTCGGCTCATGGGACGGGATGCGGAAACCTGCCCGGCGGCGCTGCCTGCGGGTGCCGGTCTGCTGATGCTCCAGGCGCTTCGCTCTTGGTGCGGGGCACCGTTTCCCGCTTTCTACCCGCCGCACTCCGGCAATGCAACTGGGGCGTCCGATCGGGGAGAGCCGATCTCAGACTACGGTGCGGACGACGAGTGGCCGACAGGCACTTCGGCAGCATCAAGCCGCCGTTGTCCCCCTTCCTGGGTGTGGTAACCTAATAGAATCGTGCGTGGCTGGCCCAGTGGAAGCGAGTCGGGTCGCGGGCGGCCGCCGCGCGGGCAGTTCGTCATCGTTGGGCGGGAGAGGAGCGGGACTTCCATGGGCAGTGGGTATCATGTTGCCGTCGTGGGCGCGACGGGTGCGGTGGGGCAGGAGATGCTGGCCGTCCTGCAGAAGCGGCGGTTCCCGGTGCGCACGCTCACGCTGCTGGCCTCGCCGCGGAGCAAGGGCAAGCGCCTGCGTTACGGGGAGGAGCAACTGGCGGTGGAGGTGCTCACCAAGGACGCCTTCAAGGGGGTCGAGATCGCCCTGTTCAGCGCGGGCGGCAGCCGCGCGAAGGAGTTCGCGCCGGCGGCGGTCTCGGCGGGCGCGGTGGTGGTGGACAACTCGAGCGCCTTCCGCATGGAGGCCGGGGTGCCGCTGGTGGTGCCGGAGATCAACCCCGAGACGATCCGCCAGCACCAGGGCATCATCGCCAATCCCAACTGCTCGACCATCGCCATGGTGGTGCCGCTCTACCCCCTGCACAAGGCGTTCGGGGTGAAGCGCGTGGTGGTCTGCACGTACCAGGCGGCCAGCGGCGCCGGCGCGGCGGCCATGGAGGAGCTGAAGGCCGAGACGCTGGCCCAGCTCGAAGGGCGGCCTTACCAGCGCACCATCTTCCCGCAGCAGTACGCGTTCAACCTGTTCCCGCACAACAGCCCGCTGCTCGAGGACGGGTACTGCGAGGAGGAGGTGAAGATGGTGCGCGAGACCCACAAGATCATGGGCGACAGCTCCATCCGCATCAACGCCACCTGCGTGCGCGTGCCCGTGCTGCGCGCCCACTCCGAGGCGCTCAATATCGAGTTCCAGCGCGAGGTCGCGCCTGCCGCCGCATACGACGTGCTGCGCCGGGCGCCCGGGATCGAGATCCATGAGGACCGCGCTGCGAACCGCTGGGCGACGCCCGTGGACGGCTCGGGCCAGGACCCGGTGCTGGTGGGCCGGATTCGCACGGACCGCTCCCAGCCCAACACGCTGGATCTGTGGCTGGTCTCCGATCAGCTGCTCAAGGGGGCGGCCCTCAACGCGGTTCAGATCGCCGAGCTGCTCTAGCCGGCTCGGCAGCCGGGCGCCGCAGCCGTCGCGGAGACGGGCGGCGGCGCTCCCAGCCCGGTCGGCCGCTGGCGGGCCGGCCATGGCCCGCACGCGGAGTTCCGCCATGGACGCCAATCCCCTGCATGACCCCCTGGCGCGACCGCCGGAAGCCGACGTCCAGGCGCTGCTCGGCCTGATCCGCGGCCTGGTCGTGGAGATGCACCCGCACCGCCACAACAGCGCCGACGTGCGGCTCGACAGCTCCCTGGAGAAGGATCTCGGCTTCGACAGCCTGGGCCGGGTCGAGCTGATGCTGCGCATCGAGCAGCACTTCGGCGTGGGGCTGCCGGATCACGTGCTCGCGGCGGCGCAGACGCCCTCGGAGCTGCTGCGCGCGCTGGCGCGCGCCCAAACGGCGGGCGACGGCGTGAGGGGCGATGGCGCGGCGGTGCCGATGGCGCCCGGCGAGACGGAACCGATCCCCAGCCGCGCCGCGACGCTGCACGAGGTGCTCGACTGGCACGTGCAGGCCCATCCCGACCGGCCTCACATCTACCTCTACGGCGACGACGACACGGGGCAGACGCTCACGTATGCCGAGCTGCTGCGGGGCGCCCAGGCCATCGCCGGCGGGCTGCACGCCCATGGGCTGCTGCCGGGTCAGCCCGTGGCGATCATGCTCGTCACCAGCCGGGAGTATTTCTTCAGCTTCTTCGGCATCCTGCTGGCGGGCGGCGTGCCGGTGCCGATCTACCCCCCCGCGCGGCTGGCCACCATCGAGGATCACCTGCGCCGGCACGTGGGCATCCTCAACAACGCCGGCGTGCCGATCCTGATCACCATCCCGGAGGCCAAGCCGCTGGCGCGCCTGCTCGGCATGCAGGTGGAAACGCTGCGGCTGGTGGAGACGCCCGAGGCGCTGATGGCCACCGGCGCGGCCGTGCCGCGGCTCGTGGCCCGGCCCGACGACCTGGCGTTCCTGCAGTATACCTCCGGCAGCACGGGCAGCCCCAAGGGGGTGATGCTGACCCACGCGAACCTGCTCGCCAATATCCACGCGATGGTGCAGGTGGCTGGGGTGGATTCGACCGACGTGTTCGTGAGCTGGCTGCCGCTCTATCACGACATGGGGCTGATCGGCGCCTGGATGGGCAGCCTGTACACGGCCAGCCTGCTCGTGCTGATGTCGCCCCTGCACTTCCTGGCCCGCCCCGAGCGCTGGCTGCGGGCGATCGACCGCCACCGGGGCACGCTCTCCCCCGGCGTCAACTTCGCCTACGAGCTGTGCGTGCGCAGCATCGACGAGGCCGCTGCGGCCGACCTGAAACTCGACTCGTGGCGGCTCGCCTTCAACGGCGCAGAGCCGGTCAGCCCGGAAACGCTGGCGCGCTTCCGGCAGCGCTTCGCCCCCTGCGGCTTCCGCGCGGAGGCGATGACGCCCGTCTACGGCCTGGCGGAATGCTCGCTCGGCCTCGCGTTTCCTCCGGTCGGGCGCGGACCCCTGATCGACCACATCCAGCGCGAGCCGTTCCTGGCGGAGGGTCGCGCGCTGCCGGCCGAGCCGGGCGACGCCGCGGCGCTGCGATTCGTGGCTTGCGGGCGGCCGCTGCCCGGCCATCAGATCCGCATCGTGGACGAGGCCGGCCGCGAGTTGGGCGACCGCGAGGAAGGGCGGCTGGAGTTCAAGGGGCCCTCCACCACCAGCGGCTACTACCGCAACGCCGAGGCCACCCGGGCCCTGTTCAACGGCGAGTGGCTCAACTCCGGGGATCAGGCCTACCTGGCCGCGGGCGAGGTGGTCATCACCGGGCGCGTGAAGGACGTCATCATCCGCGCCGGGCGCAACCTCTACCCCTACGAGCTCGAGGAGGCCATCGGCGCCATCGCCGGCATCCGCAAGGGCTGCGTGGCCGTGTTCGCCAGCCGCGACCGCCGCAGCGGCACCGAGAACGTGGTGGTGCTAGCGGAGACCCGCGAGACGGGCGCCGCGGCGCACGAGCGGCTGCTGCTGGAGATCGAGCGCACGGCCGTCGAGCTGGTCGGCGCCGTTCCCGACGAGATCGTGCTCGCGCCGCCGCACAGCGTGCTCAAGACCTCCAGCGGCAAGATCCGGCGGGCCGCCTGTCGCGAGCTCTACGAGAAGGGGGAGCTCAGCGCCGGGCAGCGCGCCGTGTGGCTGCAAGTGCTGCGGCTGTTCATCGCCGGCATGCGGCCGGAGCTGCGTCGCTGGCGCCGCCGGGTCACCAGCCTCATCTATGGCGTGTGGAGCTGGGCGGTGTTCGCCGTGGTGGCCCCGCTGGGCTGGCTGGCGGGGGTGCTCACGCCCGGGCGGCGCCCGGCCTGGGCCGCCGCACGCGTGTGCGCGCGGCTGCTGCTCGCCTGCGCGGGGGCGCGCTGGAGCGTGCAGGGCATCCCGCATCTGCCCCGGGGCCGGGGCGCCGTGCTCATCGCCAATCACAGCAGCTATCTCGACAGCCTGCTGCTGTTCGCCGCGCTGCCCGAGCCCTTCAGCTTCGTCGCCAAGCGGGAGCTGCTGGGCAGCTTCGTGGCGCGCACTTTCCTGCGCCGGCAAGAGACGGTGTTCGTGGAGCGGTTCGATACCCGCCAGAGCATCGAGGATGCCCGCGCCGTGGCGGAGGCGGTGCGCCAGGGCGGTACGCTGCTCGTGTTCCCGGAAGGGACGTTCTCGCGCATGCCGGGGCTGCTGAGCTTCCACCTGGGGGCGTTCTCGGCCGCCTGCGAAGCGGGCGCGCCCGTGGTGCCCATCACACTGCGGGGGACGCGCTCCATGCTGCGCGATGGCCAGTGGCTGCCCCGCAGGGCGCGGCTCAGCGTCACCATCGCCCCCCCGATCCCGCCCGCAGGCGACGACTTCAAGGCGGCGGTGCGCCTGCGCGACGCGGCCCGCGCCGAGATCCTGCGCCGCTGCGGCGAGCCGGATCTGGCGGGCGAGGATCCGCACGGTTGAGCCCGTGACGCGGCAGCTGCGGGGCGCATCCGGCGCGCGACCGCCGGTGCCCCGGCCCGGAGCTGTCTTGACACGGCGCGCCCGGCCATGATCGACCTTGCAGGCGAAGAGACAACCGCCAACCGGGAGGGCGCGATGTCGAGCGGCAACGGCGAGGTGCGCGTGCTCTCCGCCACGGGGGTGTGCGGCTCGGGGTTCAAGGAGACGTCGCTCGCGGCGGGCATGGCCAAGCAGCCGCACTTCATCGGCTGCGATGCAGGGTCGACCGATCCCGGCCCGTACTCGCTGGGCTCGGGCAATACCGCCTTTCCGTCCCGCGCGATCAAGCGGGACTTGCGGCTGATGCTGCTTGCGGCCCGGCGCGCCAAGGTGCCGCTGCTGATCGGGTCGGCGGGCACGGCCGGCGGCGAGCCGCACCTGGCGAAGTACCGGGCGCTCGTCGAGGAGATCGCCCGCGAGGAGCGCCTCGCGTTCCCGCTGGCCCTGATCCACGCCGAGCAGGAGAAGGCCTACCTCAAGCGGCGGCTGCGGGAAGGGCGGATCAAACCCCTCAAGCCGGCGCCGGCGTTCGACGAGGGCGTGATCGAGCGCTCGGCGCGCATCGTGGGCATGATGGGAGAGGAGCCCTACCTGCGCGCGCTCGATGGGGGGGCGGAGGTGGTGATCGCCGGCCGCTCGAGCGATTGCGCCATCTTCGCCGGCATCCCGATCCGGCTGGGCGTCGCGCCCGGCATCGCCTGGCACGCGGCGAAGATCCTCGAATGCGGCGCGGCCGCGGTGATCTCGCGGCCCTCGCCCGACTGCATGTTCGCCACGCTCCACGACGACCACTTCGACCTGGAGCCGCCCGATCCGGCGCTGCGCTGCACGCCGCAAAGCGTGGCGGCCCATAGCCTGTACGAGAATGCCGACCCCTACCGGCTGGTGGAATCGAGCGGCGTGCTCGACCTCACCCGCGCCCGCTACGCCGCGCTGGACGACCGGCGCGTGCGCGTGCACGGCAGCGCGTTCGAGCGCGCCGCGACGTACACCGTCAAGCTGGAGGGCGCGGAGCAGGTGGGCTACCAGAGCATCGTCATCGGCTCGATCCGCGACCCCTACATCATCCGCCAGCTCGATTCCTGGGCGGAGCGGCTCAAAGCGCGCATCGCGGCGCGGGTGGCCGATGTCTACGCGGGCGACCCGGCGGCCGAGGGCTACATCCTCAACCTGCGTCTGTATGGCAAGGACGGCACGATGGGGCCGCTGGAGCCCGTCACGCGGGTGGCCTCGCACGAGGTGTGCCTGGTGCTGGAGGTCACCGCGGCCAGCCAGGAGATCGCGACCACCATCCTCTCGATGGCACGCCATCAGGCGATCCACCTGCCGATCCCCGAGTGGGGCGGGTTCATCACGGGCGTGGCCTGCCTCTACAGCCCGGCCTACCTGGAACGCGGGGCCGTGTACCGCTTCTGCGTGAACCACGTCGTCGAGCCCGACGATCCCTACGAGATGTTTCCGATCGAGTACGTCAACGTCGCGTGAGCGGAAATCCGGCCATGGCGAAACTGGGGGAACTGGCGCGTCTCATTCGCAGCAAGAACGCGGGACCGTTCGAGCTGACCTTCGACATCATGTTCGACGACGAGGCGAAGTTCGCGCGGGTGATCGAGAGCAAGGCCCTCACGCCCCAGGTGATCGCGGAGATCTACCGGTTGCCTGTGGCGGAGGTGAAGTTCTTCATCGTCCCGGAGGCGCTGGCGGTCAAGGCCTCCATCCCGCGGCCACGCTTCCAGGGCGACCTGCTGGACAGCGACTGCCACGGCGGCCAGCAGTATGCCCCCCTCATCGATATCGAGGTCGCGTAGGCGCCGTTGCAGCGACCCGATCCTGCGCCGTGCCGCTGGTGTCCTGAGGCGATCCGTGACACAGGGAGTCAACAGCCGCGCCATTCCCCGGAGCAGGGAATCCGGTATAGGCTGCTCCTGCCCGCCGACCCCGAGGGGTGCCCGTTGGCGCTCGCAGAGGGACGCGAGGCGTGTGCCGTTCACCACCAGCGATGGAGGTCCCCATGCCCAAGGCCAAGCCGGAGGAGCTGCGCGCCCTGACCCGCGATGTGTTCCATGCCGCCGGAGTCCCGCGCGAGGAAGCGGAACAGGTCGCGCACCTGATGGTGCTCTCGAACATCCGCGGCCACGATTCGCACGGCGTGCGGCAGATTCCCCGCTACCTGCAGCGGGTGCAGGAGAAGTCGATCCTGGCCGGCAAGGGCGTCACGGTCGAGAAGGACACGCCCTCGCTGGCCATCCTCAACGGCAACCGCAGCTTCGGCCACTTCGCCGCCACCCATGCCATGAAGCTGGCCATCGCCAAGGCCCGCAAGGTGGGGATCGCGGCGGTGGGCGTGCACAACCTCAACCACATCGGGCGGGTGGGGGCATACCCGGAGATGGCCGCGGCTGAGGGACTGATCGGGATGTGCTTCGTGGCCTCCCGCGGCGGCGACAAGGCCCAGGTGCCCTTCGGCGGGATCGAGCCGCGGCTCGCCACGGCCCCCATCTCCGTGGGCATCCCCGTGACCGGCAAGCAGCCGATCCTGCTCGACTTCGCGACGAGCGTCGTCGCCGCCAACAAGGTGCGCCAGGCGCTCGACCGCAAGAAGCCGGCCGGCGATGGCTGGCTGATCGACGCGGCGGGCAAGCCTGTCTCCGACCCGGCCCAGTACATCGCGGGCAAGGCGTTCCTCAATCCCGTAGGCGGCTTGGCAGGCCACAAGGGCTACGGCCTGGCGGTGCTGAACACCATCTTCGCGGGCATCCTCACCGGCGGCGGCACGCTGGCCTCGACGCTGCCCAACCTGGGCCACGACAACCTGACCATGATGATCGTGCTGGACCCCTTCGCGTTCGTGGCCCGGGACTTCTACGATCGCGAAATGACGACGCTGGTGGCATACCTGCGCAACACCAAGGTGCGACCGGGCGATCCTCCCGTGCAGGTGCCCGGCGAGTATGAAGAGCTGTACCAGCGCAAGGTGGAGGCCGAGGGCATCGAGATCGAGCAGCCGGTCTGGGACGCCATCATGAAGGCGGCCCGGTCGGTGGGGGTGGCCATGCCACAACCGATCCCTGCCCGCTGAGCCACGTGGTGAGCCGCACGCTCCCGAGCCGCGCCCCGCCCGCGCGGCCGGGCGGCCGGTTGCCGCGTCCCGGAGGCGCATGGCGCGCCCCTGCGGTACAATGTCACAGACCGCCGGCGCCGGCCCGGCCATGATGGTGGCGTGGCTACCCGGAGGCAGCGCCGCGGCGAACCGCATCCACCGCGTCGCGGCACCCGCCGGCCGGTGCGGCGCCGGGTCGCGATCCCCTCACTCCAGTCGAAGGGTTGGGCATGAAACTCCGTTTCCGAAATCCCGTGTTCCTGCTTGCCCTCGCCGCGGCCGCGACCATGGCGGTGGGATTCGCCCTGCTGACCGGCCAGGGTCACCGGCTCGGCCTGCAAGGCTCCGCCAACGCCTCGGTGCAGCACGTCGGCCCGGCGGAGGCGCTCGCGCTGCTCAGGAGCGACCCGAAGGTGGTGCTGGTCGATGTGCGCACGCCGCAGGAGTTCCGGGCAGGCCACCTGAAGGGCGCGCTCAACGTGGAGCTGGACCGGCTGGAAGCGCTCGCTCCGGCGCTGCTGGCCGACAGGAACGCGCATCTGGTCGTCTACTGCCACTCCGGCAACCGCAGCGCCTTCGCCGTCACCATCCTGGAGCGCATGGGCTACACGTACCTCGTCAACATGACGGGCGGCATCGTCGCCTGGGCCAGGAACGGATATCCTGTCACGCTGGAGTGAGCGAAGGGGGGCGGCGTCGCTGCGGCACGATCGCGGCCCGCCCATTCGGGGCCGCGCTGACCGGAATCGCGCCGCGACCACCTTCCCCCCTCGGCCCCGGCCCGGCGGCTACGGCAGCGCCACCATTCCCATCCAGAACAGGTTCTTGCCGGCGGTATCGATTTCGTACTTGTGGGCGAAGGTGAGCTTGCCGTCGCCGCCGATGTGGTAGGTGACCAGGCTCGCCGGCACGGTGCGCACGGTATTGCCCTCGCGCACGTTGAGCTCGTCCTGGTTGGCCACCACCAGCAGGCGCCCGCTCGGATCGATCGAGAACGTGCGCGGCACGAAGCCCTGCGTCTCGATGTGCTGGATCAAGGTAGGCTCGCCGGTCGCGGGGTTCAGGGCATACACGGCCATGTTGTTCTCGCCGCCGGCGAAGACGCGCTGGCCCTCGACCTCCTTCGTGGCCCCCGAGCGGTTGGGGACGTATACGAACCGGCCGTTGGGGTGGACGTGCACCGTCCCCACGTGCTGGCGCGGCCCCACGGTGCCCGGATCGATCAGGTTCTTGCGCGAGAACATCGGCGTCGGCTCGAGGGTATCCCCGGTCATCCTGAACACGTCGAGCTGATTCTGCCGCTCCAGCGAGACGAACACCCAGGGCTGGCTGGGATGGAAATCGAGGTGGCGCGGGCCGAAGCCATAGCCCCCGCCCGGCGCGATCGAGGCCCGGTTGGTCAACACGCCGTCCTGGTAGCCGAACACCTTCAGGGCGCCGGGGTCCTCCGGCTTGCCGCCGGCGGCGTCGTTCCCGCGCGTGACGAGGATCACGGCCCGGTTCGAGGGCGCCACCCGCACGTGGTGCGCATAGATGCCGCCATCGAGCGGGGCCGGCTGCTGCACCTCCGCGCCGATGGTGCCGTCGGGATTGATCCGGTAGACGTTGAGGCCGCTGGGGTTGTTGTAGGCGACCACGATGTGGGTGCCATCGCTATCGAGCGTGTTGTGGATCGGGCGCGCCCGCAGGCGCACCGGCGAGCCGTGCAACTGCAACGCGCCGGTCGCGGGCTCGATCCGGTAGGCGCTCAGGTGGTGCGTATCGCCGGCGGCCCCGGGACCGCGGTCGCTCGACGTGACGTAGAGGAAGCGGCTCGGCGGATCGGGCCACCCATACTGCACCAGCGCCGGCAGGGTCACCGAGCCGCGCCGCGCGAGCGAGGCGCCGGCGATGTCAACCTCGTACAGCTCCAGCCGCTCCCCCACCCCGGCGTAGAGCGCCACCCTGCCGGAGCGGCGCACGCCCGAAAGCCGGGCGATCGCGCCGGAAAGCCACCCCATCACCGATCGAAGATTGACCATGGCCGTGCCTCCTCCCTTGCCGCCATCCGTCATAGGCGCCCCGTGGCGGGCCGGGGCGCCCTCCCGCTCCGCGCGACGCGCCGCCGGTCGATCGCAGGCGCGTCGCCTGCTGGTGGCTTCATCCCATTCCCTGGCGCGGTTGGCAATGGGCGGGCCCGGGGTGCGGGCACGGCGGCCCGGCTCGTGCCGGCGATGCTCGCCCTGCCCAGCCCACCCGGGGGACTTGCCCGCGGAGCACGGGATGGGCGAGGCTAGGCCCTCGCCGGATCGAAGCGATTCCTACCGAGGCGTAAAGCCATGCACACCAGGACCTTGGCGGAGTGGGCCGCGGCGCTGCGCTACGAGGAGCTGCCGGAGGACGTGATCGCGCGGGCGCGGGATTGCATCCAGGATACGGTGGGGCTTTCCGTCTTCGGCGCCGAGCTGCCCTGGAGCCGCATCGTCGTCGATTACGTCCGCCGCTACGGCGGGCCGGGTGCGAGCACCGTGCTGGGCGCGGATGGGCTCCGCACCAGCCCGCCCTTCGCCGCGCTCGCCAACGGCGCGCTGGTTCACGCGTTCGAGATGGACAGCCTGCGCAAACCCAGCACCGGGGTGCACCCGGGGGGGATCGTTCCGCCGGCCCTGGCCATCGGCGAGGCCCGGGGGGCCTCGGGACGTGAGGTCATCGCCGCGTTCGTGGCGGGCATGGAGGTCACGACGCGCATCGGCCTGGCCACGCGCCACTCCAGCGAGGAGAAGGGGTTCCACGCGCCAGGGCTGACCACCGTGTTCGGCGGCGCCGTGGCGGCGGGCCGGCTGCTCGGCCTCGACGCGGTCGGCATGACCCATGCGCTCGGCATCGCGGGCTCGCTCTGCTCGGGGATCATGGAGTACCTGCGCGGCGGCACCGGCGGCACCGTCAAGCGGCTCCACGTGGGCCGCGCAGCCGAGGGGGGCGTGCTGGCCGCCGCCCTGGCCCAGGGCGGATTCGAGGGCCCGGCCACTGTGCTCGAGGGCGCGTTCGGCTTCCTCCACGCCTACGCGGACAACCCGCGCCCCGAGGCGCTCTCCGCCGGGCTGGGCACGGTCTGGGAGACGCGCACGATCTGCTTCAAGCGCTGCGCCTGCCACGCGGCGGCGCACGCGCCCATCCAGGGCATCGAGGAGTTGCGGGCCGCGCACGGCTTCGGGGCCGCCGACGTCGCGGCCATCGCGATCGGCACCAGCCGGAAGGTGATCGAGAACCAGAACCAACCGGCGCCCGGGGACATGGTGGTGGCGCAGATGAGCGTGCCTTTCGCCGTGGCGCTGTCGTTCTTCCGGGAGCCCAGCGACCCCCGCTCGTTCCGCGACGTGGACGTGCGCAGCCCGGAGATCCTGGAGCTCAGCCGGCGGGTGCGCCTCGAACCCTACGAGGAGACCCGCAAGCCCGGCCAGGCCTGGGCGTGCAGCATCGTCGTCACGCTGAAGGACGGCCGCCGCCTCGCCAGCACCATGACCGACTTCCGCGGCTCGGCCACGCAGCCGATGAGCCCCGCAGAGCTCGAGGGCAAGTTCCGCGCTTCGACCGCCCGCCTCGGGCCGGCGGCGGTCGAACGGCTGCTCAGCCGGCTGCGGGCGCTGGAGGCTCAGCCCAGCGTCGCCGGGCTGCTCGAGGGCGCCTGAGCGCGAGCCCGCGACCTCTCCCCCTGGCCCCCTCTCCAAGAATTGGAGCGGGGGTAGGCCGCGCCCTTGCGCTCTGGGAGCCGATGCGAGGCTCCCTCCCGCTCCCTGGGGAGTGGGAGGACTGGGGATGGTGAGGTCACGGCCGGTCAGGCCAGGCTGCGGAACAGCTCCAGGTAGCGCCGGGCGGACGCGTCCCAACTGAAATCCTGCTGCATGGCCCGTTCGCGCAACCGCCCCCAGCCGGCCGGATCGTGGTAGGCGGCGCTGGCCCGCCGGATCGCGGCCGCCAGCTCGGGCACCGTGCCCCGGTCGAACAGGAAGCCGGTGGCTGCGCCCGGCACGGCCGCGTCAACCACCGAATCGGCGAGGCCGCCCGTGCGACGCGCCACGGGCAGCGTGCCGTAGCGCATCGCATAGAGCTGGGTCAGCCCGCACGGCTCGTGGCGGGAAGGCACCAGCAGCGCATCGCTGCCCGCCTGGATGCGGTGGGCGAACGCCTCGTCGTATCCGATCCGCACGTGCACGTGCCGGGGATGGGCCTGGGCGGCCGCCAGCAGGGTCGCTTCGATGGGCCGCTCGCCCGTGCCGAGCAGCACGAGCTGGCCGCCCCCCGCCAGCAATTCCGGCAGCGCGCCGACGAGCAGGTCCATCCCCTTCTGCCCGGTCAGCCGGCTGATCACGCCGAACAGGGGCGCCTCGGCTTGCGGGGCCAGCCCGGCCTCGCGCTGCAGGGCCGCCTTGTCGATGGCCTTGCCCTGGAGCGCAGCGGCGGAAAACGGCACGGCGATGGCCGCATCCCGGGCGGGATTCCAGAGGGCCGTGTCGATGCCGTTCAGGATGCCGCTGAAACGGTCGCCTTTCGCGGCGAGCGCGCCGTGGAAGCCCGACCCGCCTTCCGGCGTGAGCAGCTCGAGGGCGTAGGTTGGGCTGACGGTGTTCACGTGATCGGCGTAGTACAGCCCCGCTTTGAGGAAGGAGACGTTGCCGTGGTACTCGACGCCGTTGATCGAATAGCTTTCCCGGGGTAGCCCCAGGGCGGGCAGCGCGGCCGCGGGAAAGATGCCCGGGAACTGGATGTTGTGGATGGTGAACACCGTGGCCGGGCGGCGCCCCGCGCGTAGGGCGAGATAGGCGGGCGCCAGCCCCGCCTGCCAGTCGTGGGCATGGAGCAGGTCGGGCGGCCACCCGAGCAGCGCCCCAGCCTCGCACACCAGCGCGGCGACCCGGGCCAGCAGCGCGAAGCGGAGGTGGTTGTCGGGCCAGTCGGCGCCGGCGGCATCCGAATAGGGATTGCCGGGCCGTCCGTAGAGGGTCGGGCACTCGATCACCCACACCCGGAGCGTGGTGCCGGGGAGCCGCCCCAGCCCGAGCCGGCACTCGCCGGCGCCGAGGGGGTCGCCGAGCGGCAACCAGCCGCCCAGCCCCTCCGTCGCGTCGAGTACCGCAGGGTAGCCCGGCACGAGGATGCGCACGTCCTCCCCCAGCGCCGCCAGCGCCGCGGGCAGGGCCCCGGCGACGTCGGCCAGGCCCCCCGTCTTGACCAGCGGGTACACTTCCGAGGCTACCGAGAGAATTCGCATCTCAGGCCGAGGGGCGCAGCGGCGTCGGCGACTCGAGCAGCAAGAAGCTGCGCTCCGCATGGGCCGGCAGTGCGCCCTGCCGCTCGGCCCTCCCCTGTTCCGGTCGGCTGAAGGTTGTCGGGCCGGAGCTGACCATGCGCGTTGCCCGCGCGCTGGAGCGTGCGCAGGGCCAGGGATCGGGAGAACGGGTCCGCTCCCCCCGTGTGCTGCGGCGGTGCCACGGATCAATTTGGGCGCAATCGGCGTTTAAGGAGTGCCCCTGGAGACCGGCGCCGCTGGAGACCGCCGTCCTGGGACGCATCCGGCCTCCCGTCGGGGCGGATCGGGACGCGCAGCGCCCCGAGCGGGAGTGCCGTGCGAATCGGGAAAGTCCGCTGGGAAGCCGGGTCGCCTCGGGGTATGATGGACCTATCCCGTCTCCGCAGCAGGGGACTTCCTGATCGCGCCGTTGCGCCTGCCGGAGATCGTCCCGATACGGGAGCAGGATCATGGTGAACTCGTTCGATGTCGGTTTCGACATGAATGCGGCGCTCCGAGCCACCCTGGCCCTGATCCTGGCCGGAGGGCGGGGCAGCCGGCTGATGAATCTGACCGAAAACCAGGCGAAGCCCGCGGTGCCCTTCGGCGGCAAGTTTCGCATCATCGATTTCCCCCTGTCCAACTGCATCAACTCCGGGGTGCGGCGCATCAGCGTGGTCACGCAGTACAAGGCTCACCAGTTGATCCGCCACGTGCAGAACGGCTGGGGCTTCCTGCGCGGCGAGCTTGGCGAGTTCGTCGAGCTCTGGCCGGCCCAGCAGCAAACCGACGCCCAATCGTGGTACCTGGGTACCGCCAATTCCGTCTACCAGAATATCGCCATCATGCGCGAGCATTACCCGCAGCACGTGCTGATCCTGGCGGGCGACCATATCTACCGGCAGGACTACAGCCGGCTGCTCGCGCAGCACCTGAAGCAGGAGGCGGACCTGACGGTCTCCTGCATCGACGTGTCCGTCGAGGCGGCCAAGGGCTTCGGCGTGGTCGGCGCGGGAGCGGACGGCGTCATCGAGGCGTTCGTGGAGAAGCCAAGCGACCCCCCGACCATCGCCGGCAGGCCCGACCGGGCTTACGCGAGCATGGGCATCTACATGTTCCGCGCGAAGTTCCTCTACGACGTGCTCGAGCGCAGCGCGCGGGAGGCAGGGGCTTGGGACGACTTCGGCAAGGATGTCATTCCGGGGCTGATCGCGCGCAAGGAGGGTCGGGTGATCGCCCACCGCTTCGAGGACAGTTGCGTGAAGAACCCCAACAACGCCGAGCCGTACTGGCGCGATGTGGGCACGCTGGACGCCTACTGGGAGGCGCAGATGGATCTCGTGGCGGTCACCCCCTCGCTGGACCTCTACGAGCGCGGCTGGCCGATCTGGACGTATCATGGGCAGCGCCCGCCGGCCAAGTTCGTATTCGACCACGACGGCCGGCGGGGCATCGCCGTCGATTCGCTCGTCTCTTCGGGCTGCGTGATCTCGGGGGCGACCGTGCGCCGCTCGCTGATGTCCACCGATGCCGTGGCCCATTCCTTCAGCCTGATCGAGGATACCGTCGTCCTCCCCGGCACCCACATCGGGCGCCATGCCCGCCTGAGACGGGCCGTCGTCGATCAGGATTGCCGGGTGCCCGAGGGGCTCGTGGTCGGGGAAGACCCCGCCGCCGACGCGGCCCGTTTTTACCGCACGGACAAGGGCGTCACGCTGATCACGGCGGCGATGCTGGAGAAGCTGGCCGGGTAGCCTGCGCCGCGCCGCCGCCCTCCGGTGGCCCCGTTGCGCACACGAAGCGCGCCCCGCCTGGACACGGAAATCCCCTCGATCCGCTGCGCAGTGCGCGCACGCGGGCAGTGATGCAACGGCTACGCGGCACTGGACGGAACCGCCAAACGGGGAAGTGATTCGGTGGGGAACCCTTCCAGCCCCGGGGCGGGGCCGGAAAGGGGGCATTGCACTGCGAGCGAATCGTTACGGCTGGGCCGCGCGCCAGACCTTTTCCGAGACTTCCTTCTCCGCGCCGGTCTTCTTGTCTTTCACTTTCCGCTTCTGTTCCTTGCCATCGCCCGACATATCGCCAGGGGCCTTGTCGCCCTTGTAGCGATAGAGGGGCATGCCGCGGAACGACCACTGCACCGAGCCGTCTTGGCGGGTGATCAGCGAATACGGGCCCACGTCGGGATCGGTGGCCTGGCCCATCAGCGGCGGCCAGTTCTCCGCGCACTTGGCATTGCATTTGGATTCGCCTTCGCCGTCGCGGTCATACGTGTACAGGGTCATCCCGGTCGGGTCGGTCAGGAATTCACCCTTCTCCGTCTTCGCCACCTTGATGGGTGCTTCCTGTGCGTACGCTTTGGCGGTGAAAGTCGCGACCATCAGGGCCAGCACCGCGACCAACGCCACGGACATGCGAGTCATAGAGCCTCTCTTTTCCTGGGGAAGGAGCCGTTGCACGATCACAACGGGTTCGGACTGGGCGGTCGAGAAGGGCGATTCCTTCCCAGCCGCCACGCCCACGAGCACGTCTACTATCAATATATCATCGACCGCAAGTCGGCTGCCAAGGGGGAAATGGCGCGGCGGGGCCGTGCGGAAAGGTGCCGGCTGCCGGGTTGCGCCAATCTGCACCCGCAAATGGTTTTCCGGAGGTGACATCCTGCAAGGGCCACCCTTTGGCCCTCGTCGGATGGGGTGAATGGGCGATGTGATTGCACGGCCCTCCGCAACGCCTCGCCAACCGCGTACCCCGGCGATCCGGCTGCGGCAGTGTGCGAGCCCGTGTTAGTATAAACGAGACGTGGCGGCAAAACCGTCGCCGGGATTGCATTCCTGGCGAGCGTCGAGCGCCGGGGCCGTGTTCGTGCGGCCCGAGCGCCCACTTCCAGACCGGCCCCTGCCCTCGATTGCGTGCCCGTCGGTGGGTGCGGTGCTCCGCCATGGCGAAAGGATTCCCTGCATGATGGGCGCACCGCGGCTCGACGAGCGGACGGCGGGGCTGCTGCTGCACCCGACGTCGCTGCCCGGACCGCACGGCACCGGCGACCTCGGGCGCGAGGCGTACCGGTTCGCCGATTTCCTGGCCGCCGCCGGCTTGCGCTGGTGGCAGATGCTCCCCGTGCACCCGCCCGGGGCGGCGAACTCGCCCTACGACGCGCAATCGGCGTTCGCCGGCAGCCCCTGGCTGATCGGCCTCGATCTGCTCGCGGAGGCGGGCTGGCTCGATGCGGAGGCGCTGGCCGCCCCTCCTGAATGGCGCAAGGGGCCGGCCCGGTTCGCGGCGAGCCGACGCTTCCGCGAGGTGCGCCTGCGCCGCGCCTTCGCCCGCTTCGAGCGGGCCGGTGGGCCGCTCCGGCGGGAGGTCGAGCGCTTCCACGATCGGCACGGCTCCTGGCTCGACGATTACGTCACGTTTCAGGCGCTGAAGCGCGTGCACGGTACGGGCCCCTGGATGCGCTGGCCCAGGGAGCTGCGCCGGCGTGAGCCCGCGGCGCTCGGGGAGGTGCGGCGCGAGCTGGCCGCGGAGATTCGCTACCACACCTTCCTGCAGTTCGTGTTCGACCGGCAGTGGCGGGCGCTGCAACGCTACTGCCACGAGCGCGGCATCGGGCTGATGGGCGATGTGCCCCTGTTCGTCTCCCACGACTGCGCCGATGTGTGGGCCCATCCGGAACTGTTCCACATGGACCGCCAGGGTCGCCTGCCGGTGGTGGCCGGGGTGCCCCCCGATGCGTTCAACGACCAGGGTCAGCGCTGGGGCAACCCGCTCTTCCGCTGGGACGTCCATGCCGCCACCGGCTTCGCCTGGTGGAGCGAGCGCTTACGACTCGCGCTGGAGCGCTTCGACGCGATCCGGCTCGACCACTTCATCGGCTTCACCCGGTACTGGGAGGTGCCCGGCTCGGCGAAGACGGCCCGCGCGGGGCGCTTCCGCCCCGGCCCCGGGGCCGCCCTGTTCGAGCAGCTGCGGGAGCGGCTGGGGCCGCTGCCGCTGATCGCGGAGGATCTGGGCATCGTCACGCCCGAGGTCACGGCGCTGCGGGAACGGCTGGGCTTCCCGGGGATGGTCGTGCTCCAGTTCGCGTTCGGCGGCGACCCGCGCGAAAACCCCTACCTCCCCCACCACCACCAGCGGCACAGCGTCGTCTACACCGGTACCCACGACAACGACACCCTCGTGGGGTGGTTCCGCGAGAGCAGCCGCGCGGCCCGCTCCCCGGCCGACCGCCGCCCGGAAATCCGCGCGGCGCGCCGCTACGTCGTGCCGGAGCGCGGCGGGATGCACTGGGCGTTCATCCGGCTCGCCTGGAGTTCGGTCGCCAATCTTGCTATCATACCCGCGCAGGACCTACTTGGGCTGGGCTCGGAGGCCAGGATGAACCGGCCCGGACTGGCTCGCGGCAACTGGAGCTGGCGGCTCGCGCCGCGCGCACTCACCCGAGCGCTGGCCACGAGGGTGGGTAGACTCTCGGTCATCTATGGCCGCGCTGCGCCATGTTCCAGGGCGGACATGGGAACGTCATGAACGAGCACATCTGGATCGAGGCCGTGACCCCCGCGCTGGAGGGCGGGCGCTACCCCGTCAAGCGGGTGCGCGGCGAACCCCTGCGGGTCGAGGCCGATATCTTCCGCGATGGCCAGGCCGTGATCCAGGCCGCGGTGCGCTGGCGCCGCAAGCGGGAACGCCGCTTCCGCGAAGCCCCCCTGCGGTTCGTGGATAACGACCGCTGGGGCGGCCAGTTCCCGCTCGACGAGGTGACCCGCTACGTTTACACCGTCGCGGCCTGGACCGACGTGTTCGCGACCTGGCTCGCCGACCTGCGCACGCGCGTCGAGGTGGGCGAGCCCGTCACCAGCGAGGTGGCCGAGGGGGTGGCCCTGATCGGCGACTCCAGCGAGCGCGCCAAGGGGGTGGACTTCCGCACGCTCCGGCGCGCCCTCGACGCGCTCGGGGGCTGGGATGGGGAGGGGCGGAGCGCCCTGGCCATCGTCGAGGAGCCGGCGCTGCACGCCGCCATGAATCGTCTGTCCACCCGCGCCGACCTGGTCGAGTACTCGCCCCAGCTCGAAGTGGTGGTGGATCGGTTTCGGGCGCTCTATGGCTCCTGGTACGAGATGTTCCCCCGCTCGGCGGGTCAGGCGCCGGGTCGGCACGCCACGCTGCGCGAGGCCGAGCAGCGCCTGCCCGCCATCCGCGACCTCGGGTTCGACGTGCTCTACCTGGCGCCGATCCACCCGGTCGGGTTCACCCACCGCAAGGGCAGGAACAACGCGCTGGCCGCGGAGCCGGGCGACCCCGGCAGCGTGTGGGCCATCGGCAACGGCGCCGGCGGCCACACCGCCATCGAGCCGCAACTGGGCACGCTCGAGGATTTCGACCGCTTCGTGCGCGCCGCGGCGGAGCACGGGCTCGAGATCGCGCTGGATTTCGCCATCCAGTGCTCCCCGGACCATCCCTGGGTGCGGGAGCATCCCGAGTGGTTCCACCACCGCCCGGATGGCACGATCAAGTACGCGGAGAATCCGCCCAAGAAGTACCAGGATGTCTACCCGCTCAACTTCGACACGGAGGACGTCAAGGCGCTCTGGAAAGAGATGCGCGACGTTCTGCTGCACTGGGCCGACCACGGGGTGCGCCTCTTCCGCGTCGACAACCCTCACACCAAGCCCCTCGTTTTCTGGCGCTGGCTGATCGACGAGGTGAAGGCGCGCTACCCCGAGGTGGTCTTCCTGTCCGAGGCCTTCACCCGCCCCAAGGTGATGAAGGCGCTCGCGAAAGTGGGCTTCACCCAGTCCTACACCTATTTCACCTGGCGCAACGGCAAGGACGAGCTGGCCCAGTACTTGACGGAGCTGACGCAGACGGAGCTGCCGGAGTACTTCCGGCCGAACTTCTTCACCAACACCCCCGATATCCTGCACGACTTCCTGCAGAAAGGAGGGCCGCCGGCCTTCCGCATCCGGCTGCTGCTCGCCGCCCTGCTCTCGCCCTCCTACGGCATCTATAGCGGCTTCGAGCTGTGCGAAAACGACGCGGTGGCCGCCAGCGAAGAGTATCTAAACTCGGAAAAATACGAGATCAAGGTGCGCGACTGGAACGCGCCGGGCAACCTGAACGCCCTGATCGCGAAGGTGAACGCCATCCGGCGCGAGAACCCCGCCCTGCAGCAGCTCGTCAACCTGCGCTTCCTCCCGGCCGATAGCGACCAGATGCTGTTCTTCGCCAAGTGGGATGCCGAAGGGAGCAACCGGCTGCTGATCGCGATCAATCTCGATCCGTTCAGCACCCACGAGTGCACGGTAACC
Organism: Candidatus Lambdaproteobacteria bacterium; assembly: GCA_016204605.1. Taxonomy (GTDB): domain Bacteria; phylum SAR324; class SAR324; order SAR324; family JACQKK01; genus JACQKK01. The sequence goes on along the minus strand of JACQKK010000126.1, from coordinate 10,510 downwards.
GTCCCGCCGCAGGTGGCGGGGGTCGCGCCCGGCCAGCCCTATGGCGTCACCGATCTGCTGACGGGGGTGGGCTACACCTGGGGCGAGCGCAACTACGTGCGCCTCTCTCCCGACCTGCCGGCGCACATCCTGGTCGTCGAACGGCGTGCTCCATGAAGACCCCCCATCGGCTCACGGATGACCCGCTCTGGTACAAGGACGCCATCATCTACGAGCTGCGTGTGCGCTCGTTCTTCGACAGCAACGGCGACGGCATCGGCGATTTCCGCGGGCTGACCGAAAAGCTCGATTACGTGCAGGAGCTCGGCGTGACGGCGCTGTGGCTGCTGCCGTTCTACCCTTCGCCGCTGCGCGACGACGGCTACGACATCTCCGATTACACCGGCATCCACCCGGACCACGGCACCCTGGCCGATTTCAAGGCCTTTCTCAAGGCGGCCCACCGGCGGGGGCTGCGCGTCATCACCGAGCTGGTGCTCAACCACAGCTCCGACCAGCACCCCTGGTTCCAGCGCGCCCGCGGCGCCAGGCCGGGGAGCCGCGCCCGCAATTTCTACGTGTGGAGCGACACCCCGAGCAAGTTCAATGACGCCCGCATCATCTTCCAGGACTTCGAGCCCTCCAACTGGTCCTGGGACCCGACGGCCAACGCGTACTACTGGCATCGCTTCTTCGCGAACCAGCCGGATCTGAACTTCGACAACCCGCAGGTGCGCCGCACCATGCTCAAGGTACTCGACTACTGGTTCGGGCTGGGCGTGGACGGGATGCGGCTCGATGCCGTGCCCTATCTCTACGAGCGGGAGGGCACCAACTGCGAGAACCTGCCCGAAACCCACGAGTTTCTGCGGGAGCTGCGCACGCACGTCGACACCAAGTTCAGGAACCGGATGCTGCTCGCCGAGGCCAACCAGTGGCCGGAGGATTCGGTGGCCTACTTCGGCAGCGGGGACGAGGCGCACATGGCGTTCCACTTCCCGATCATGCCGCGCATGTTCATGGCGATCGAGATGGAGGACCGCTTCCCCATCATCGAGATCCTGCGGGAAACCCCGCCGATCCCGGAACGCTGCCAGTGGGCGCTGTTCCTGCGGAACCACGACGAGCTTACGCTCGAGATGGTCACCGACGAGGAGCGGGATTACATGTACCGCATGTACGCGAGTGACCCCCGCGCCCGGGTCAATCTGGGCATCCGGCGCCGGCTGGCACCCCTGCTCAACAACTCCCGGCGGCGGATCGAGCTCATGAACGGCCTGCTGCTGGCCATGCCGGGCACGCCGGTGCTCTACTACGGCGACGAGATCGGCATGGGAGACAACATCTACCTCGGCGACCGCAACGGCGTGCGCACGCCCATGCAGTGGAGCGCCGACCGCAACGCAGGCTTCTCCGCCGCCAACTCCCAGCGGCTGTATCTCCCCGTCATCACCGACGCCGAGTACCACTACAACGCCATCAACGTCGAGACGCAGCAGCAGAATCCCATGTCGCTGCTGTGGTGGATGAAGCGCCTGATCACGCTGCGCAAGCGCTACCCGGCGCTGGGCCGGGGCGACATCGCCTTCCTCACGCCCCAGAACGCCAAGGTGCTCTCGTTCGTCCGCACCTACGGCGATCAGGCGCTGCTGGTGGTGGCCAACCTCTCCCGGTTCGTGCAGTACGTGGAGTTGGACTTGAGCCGCTACCGGGGGATCGCGCCGGTGGAGGTGTTCGGCAAGACCGTGTTTCCCACCATCGGCGAGCTGCCCTACCTGCTGACCCTTGGCCCGCACAACTTCTACTGGTTCGAGCTGCCGCAGCCGCGGGCCCTCGCGCCCGCCGTGGCGACGGCTCCGGCGCCGCCGCAGCCGGCCCTGGCCGAGTTCGAGGCGGACTGGCCGGAGCTGCTTGAAGGACGGGGTCGCGCCGTGCTGCAGGAGTTGGTGCTGGCCTATCTGAGCGGCCGGCGCTGGTTCGGGGGCAAGGCGCGCACCCTGCGCACGCTCCAGATCGTGGAGGCGGTGCCCTGGGCCTACGGCGATCATACCGCACTGGTCGCGGCCATCGCCGTCGCCTACGGCGAGGGCGACGCGGAGACGTATCTGCTGCCGCTGGCGTTCGTCGAGGGCGAGCGCGCCACGGCGCTGCGCAAGTTTCACGCGGAGTTCGTGGTGGCGCCCGTGCGCCTGCGCAGCCCAGGCGGCGTGCGCGAGGGCGTGGTGTGCGATGCCCTGATCGAGCCCGCCTTCTGCTTGAGCCTGCTCGAAGCGATCGTCCGCCGGCGCCAGTTCCGCGGGGATCAGGGGGCGATCGCCGCCGTGGCCACCTCGGGTCCCAGGGAGCTCAATCTGCAAGGGGCGCTCGATCCGCGCATCCTGGGCGGCGAGCAGACCAACACGTCGGTGGTGTTCGGCGACCGCTACCTGCTCAAGTGGCTGCGCAACATCCAGGAGGGGATTCACCCCGACCTCGAGATCGGCCAGTACCTGACGGAGCGGCAGACGTTCCCCCACGCGCCCGAGGTATACGGCCACATCGAGTACCGGCGCGAATCGCGACCGCCGACGACCCTGGCGCTGCTGCACCAGTTCGTCCCCAACAGCGGCGACGCCTGGCGCTACACCCTGGACGATCTCTCCCGCTATGTCGAACGGGTGCTGACCCGCAACCGCGGCGCGGCCCAGCCGCCGGTGCCGTCGCAGCCGTTGGTGGCGCTGATGGAGCAGGAGCCCCCCCCGGAGGCCAAGGCGCTGATCGGCGGCTACCTGGAATCGGTACGACTGCTGGGGCAGCGTACCGCCGAGATGCACCGCGCGCTGGCCGACGGCGACGACGCCTTCAAGCCGGAGCCCTTCTCCACGCTCTACCAGCGCTCGCTCTACCAGGGGCTGCGCGGCCGGGTCAGCCAGGTGCTGGGGCTGCTGCGCAAGCGGCTGCCGCTGCTGCCCCCGGCGGTCAAGCGCGATGCGGAGCGGCTGCTCGCGCTGGAGCCCGCGCTGGTGGCCCGCTTTCGTGCCATCACCGGGTCGAAGATCGAGGCGGCGCGCACGCGCCTGCACGGGGATTATCACCTGGGGCAGGTGCTGTTCACGGGGCGCGATTTCGTGATCGTCGACTTCGAAGGCGAGCGGGCGCGGGCGCTGGGCGAGCGCCGCATCAAGCGCTCTCCCCTGCGCGACGTGGCGGGCATGATCCGCTCCTTCGACTACGCGGCATACACCGTGCTGCTCGGGCGCGCCAACGGCGCCCCGGCGGCGGAGACCGATGCGCTCAAGCCCTGGCTGCTGATCTGGCAACGTTGGGTGGCGGCGACGTACCTGAAGAGCTACTGCGCCTCGGCGGCCGGCGCGCCGTTCCTGCCGCCGCGCCACGATCTGGCCCGGCTGCTCGATGTGTTCATGATCGAGAAGGCCCTCTACGAGGTGGGCTACGAGCTGAACCACCGGCCCGCCTGGCTGCACGTGCCGATCGAGGGGCTGCTGGAGCTGCTGCGCGAAACCGGGCGCTGAACCGGCGGCGGACGGAGCGGCGTACGCGCGGCTCGCCGCAAGGGACGCGGCGCTCTACCTGTCGAGGAGCTGACGATGGCGACCCCGATCGTGATCCACGGCCACTTCTACCAGCCGCCCCGCGAGAATCCGTGGACGGCCTACGTGGACCGCGAGCCGAGCGCCACCCCGTTCCACGACTGGAACGCCCGCATCCACGCCGAGTGCTACCGCCCCAACGCCTACGCCCGCATCCTCGACGGCTACAGCCGCGTCGAGCGGATCGTGAACAACTACGCCCATCTCAGCTTCAACTTCGGTCCGACCCTGCTCTCGTGGCTGGAGGTGCACCACCCGATCACCTACGTCCGGATTCTCGACGCCGACCGGATCAGCCGCGAGCAGCGGGGCGGCCATGGCAACGCCATCGCCCAGGGCTACAACCACGCAATCCTGCCCCTGTGCGATCCGCTGGACCGGCTGACCCAGGTGCGCTGGGGCATCGCGGACTTCCGCCACCGCTTCGGGCGCGATCCCGAAGGGATGTGGCTCCCCGAGACGGCCTGCACCGACGCGGTGCTGGGCGATCTGATCGATCACGGCATCGCCTTCACCATCCTCTCGCCCCGCCAGGCGGAGCGCGTGCGCAAGCTCGGCGAGGAGGAGGCCGAATGGCAGAGCGTCGCGGAGGGCGGGATCGATACCACCTGCGCCTACCGTTACTTCCACCGCGATGGCTCGGGACGTTCCCTGACCCTGTTCTTTTACGACGGCACCATTGCCCAGGCCATCGCCTTCGAGGGCATCGCCGCCAGCAGCCAGGCCTTCCTGGACCGGATCGAGCGCGCGGGCCACGGCGAGAGCCGCCTGCTGCATGTCGCCACCGACGGCGAGAGCTACGGCCATCACACCAAGTTCGGGGATCGCGCGCTGGCGTATCTGCTCGAGGTGATGGCCGCCGGTCGCGGCTTCGAGTTCACCAACTACGGGGCGTATCTGGAGCGCCACCCGCCCACCATGGAGGTGGAGATCAAGAGCGGGCCCAACGGCGAAGGCACCTCCTGGAGCTGCGCCCACGGCGTCGGCCGCTGGTACCGGGATTGCGGCTGCCGCACCGGCGGCCAGGAGGGCTGGAACCAGGCCTGGCGCCAGCCCCTGCGCAACGCTCTGGATTTCCTGCGCGACGAGACGCGCAAGGTGTATGAGGCCCAGGCCGGCGACGTGTTCAAGGACCCCTGGGCCGCGCGGGATGCGTACATCCGGCTCGTGCTGGACCGCACCGGGCCGCGGGAGTGGTACTTCGAGCAGTTCGCCGGCCGGCTGCCGCCCGAGCCCGAGCGCGTGCGCCTGCTGACCCTGCTCGAAATGCAGCGCCAGACGCTGCTGATGTACACGAGCTGCGGGTGGTTCTTCAACGACCTCTCCGGGATCGAGACCGTGCAGGTGCTGAAGTACGCGGGCCGGGCCATGGACCTCATGCAGGATGTGCGGGCCGACCCGCCGCGCGAGGCGTTCCTGAGCCTGCTGGCCCATGCCCAGAGCAACATCCCGGAGCTGGGCCATGGGGCCGACATCTTCAGGCGGTTCGTGGACCCGATCCGCGCCGCCCCGCAACGCATCGCCTCGCACCTGGGCATCGCCTCGCTGATGGATGGCGAGCAGGAGGTGGGGATGGCCGCGAACTACCGGTTCGTGCGCCGCGATTACCGCAAGGAGGAGCGGGGCCGCCTGACCATGTCCACCTGCCAGCTCATGCTGGAAAGCCTCGAAACCGGGCGGCGCGACGAGTACGCGGTGGCCTCGATGTACCTCGGGGGCGTGGACTTCTACTGCGTGCTGCGACCGTTCAGCAATCCGAGCCGCTTCCGCACCTCGACCACCCAGCTCTGGGAGAGCTTTGCCACCGCGTCGCTGCCCGCCCTGCTGCGCATCGCGCAGAAGGGTTTCGGCCCGGACGAGTTCGGGCTGGAGCACCTGCTGCCGGAAGGTCGGCAGCGCATCGCCGAGATCGTGTTCGGCAACATGGTGCACCGGTTCTCCGAGCAGTACGCGCGCCTCTACGAGGACAACCGCCGCGGCATCGAGATGCTCCAGGAGGCGGGTTTCGAAGTGCCGGCCGAGCTGCGCGCCGCCGCCGAGTTCACCCTGGGCCGCCGCTTCGAGGACGAGATCCGCAGCCAGCACAAGAGCCTGGACCAGGCCGCGTACGCCCAGGCCGTGGAGATCGCCGGCGAGGCCGCCCACCACGGCTACCAGTTCGACCGCAGCGCCGCCAACGCCCTGTTCTCCGCGCTGATCGAGGGGATCGTAGAGCTGGCCGCGGCGCAGCTCCAGGAGGAGAACCTGCGCACGGCCCTGGCGATGACCATGCTCACCCGCAAGCTGCGCCTCACGCCGAATCTGGAGCGGCCCCAGGAGATCGTCTACGAGGCCCTGATGCGCCTGAGCGGAACCGTTCCCGAGGCGCTCGCCGAGCTGGCCGCACTGCTGGGGCTGGCTCCCGGCATCGTGGGCGTCAAGCCGCGCGCTCCCACCCCCGCCTGAACCCCGCCCGCAGCCGGAGCATGCCGATGAGCCGTCCGCCCCGCCGCGCCCCGCCGCGCCCCCGCCCGCCCGCAGCCGCGGATGCCGCCGTACCGGCGCCGCTTTCCGCGCCGGAGCGGGAGCGGCTGCTGAGCCTGCGCCACACCGATCCCCACCACCTGCTGGGGGCGCATGCTTCGCCGGAGGGACTGGTGGTGCGCGTGCTGCGCCCCGATGCGGGCGCGGTGCGGCTGCTGCTCGATGGCCATCCTCCGCTCGCCCTCCCGCGCACCGACCCGGCCGGGCTGTTCGAGGGACTGGTGGGCGGCGTGGCCGAGGTGCGTCCGTACCGCCTCGAGCTGTCCTTCGCCGAGGGCCGCAGCGCCGTCATCCGCGACCCCTACGCGTTTCTGCCCACACTGGGCGAACTGGATCTGCACCTGTTCGGCCGCGGGCAGCATGAGCTGCTCCACGCCAAGATGGGCGCGCATGTCCTCGAAGCCCAGGGCGTCTCGGGGGTCTCGTTCTCCGTGTGGGCGCCCAATGCGCAGGGCGTCAGCGTGGTGGGCGACTGGAACCGCTGGGATGGCCGCATCCATCCCATGCGCGTGCTGGGCGGCAGCGGCGTGTGGGAGCTGTTCGTGCCCGGGCTCGAGGCCGGCCCGCATTACAAGTTCGAGATGCGCGGGGCGGATGGCCAACTGGTGCTCAAGGGCGATCCCCTGGCCCGCCGCACCGAGCTGCCGCCCGGCACGGCCTCGATCATCGCGCGCTCGGAATACCGCTTCGGCGATCAGGCGTGGCGCGAGAGCCAGGCGGCGGTCAACCCGCAGCAGCGTCCCCTCTCGATCTACGAGGTGCACCTCGGCTCCTGGCGCGCCGTGCCCGAGGAGGGATCGCGCCCGCTCAACTACCGCGAGCTGGCCGACACCTTGGGCGACTACGTGGCGGAGCTGGGGTTCACCCACATCGAGCTGCTGCCCATCACCGAGCACCCGTTCGGGGGCTCCTGGGGCTACCAGGTGGGCAACTTCTACGCGCCGACTTCGCGCTACGGCGAGCCGGACGACCTGCGCTACCTGGTGGACCGCCTCCATCAGCGAGGCATCGGCGTGATCCTGGATTGGGTGCCGGCCCACTTCCCCAAGGATCAGTTCGCGCTCGGCCGCTTCGACGGCACCGCGCTCTACGAGCATGCGGACCCGCGCCAGGGCGAGCACCCGGATTGGGGCACCTACGTGTTCAACTTCGGGCGCAACGAGGTTCTCAACTTCCTGCTCGGCAGCGCCCTGTACTGGCTGGAATCGCTCGGCATGGACGGCCTGCGCCTCGATGCGGTGGCCTCGATGCTCTATCTCGACTACAGCCGCGCCCCGGGCCAGTGGGTGCCCAACGCCTACGGCGGAAATGAGAACCTCGAAGCCATCCACTTCCTGCGCCGGCTCAACGAGGTGGCGTACCGGCGCCGCCCGGGCGTGCTGATGATCGCGGAGGAATCGACCGCCTGGCCGGGGGTGAGCCGCCCCACCTACGCCGGCGGGCTGGGGTTCGGGTTCAAGTGGAACATGGGGTGGATGCACGACACCCTGCGGTACTTCACGAAGGACCCGATCCACCGCCGCTACCACCACAACGACCTCACCTTCGGCCTGCTCTATGCCTGGAGCGAGCACTTCATCCTGCCCCTCTCCCACGACGAGGTGGTGCACGGCAAGGGCTCGCTGCTCGACAAGATGCCCGGCGACCGCTGGCAGAAGTTCGCCAACCTGCGCGCCCTCTACGGCCACATGTGGGGCCACCCCGGCGCCAAGCTCCTGTTCATGGGCGGCGAGTTCGGCCAGTGGCGGGAGTGGAGCCACGACCGCAGCCTGGATTGGCATCTGCTGGCCGGCGCCGAGCACCGCGGCCTGCAGCGGCTGGTGGGCGACCTGAACCGTGCCTATCGGGCTGAGCCTGCGCTGTGGGAAGCCGATAGCGACCCCGCCAGCTTCTACTGGATCGACGTGCACAGCGCCGACGACAACGTGCTCGCCTACGCCCGCGTCGCCCCCAGCCGCGGCCGCCAGCTCGTCTGCATCGGGAACTTCTCGCCCGTGGTGCGCCATGGCTACCGCGTGGGTCTGCCCCGCCCGGGGCGCTACGAGGAGATCCTCAACACCGACGCCGCCATCTACGGCGGGAGCAACCAGGGCAACAGCGGCGGCGTCTGGGCCGATCCCTGGCCCTGGCACGGCCAGCCCTACTCGGCCGCCCTGACGCTGCCCCCGCTGGCCGTGCTCTGGCTGCGCGTCCCCGAGGGGTGACGCCAGGCCACCGGACGATACGGCACGAAGTCGATCGTGGTGCGCAACGGGCCTGCTATGCACGCACCCGCTTGCGCGGCGCCGGAGGGACGGCCGGTGCGTCGCGCTGGAAGCCGAGGCTCAGGTCGAGCGCCCGCAGCACCCGCGTCACGGTCGCCCAGTTCGGCACGGCAGGCCCCGCCAGCGCCCGGTGCAGCCCCGCGCGATCGACGCCTGCCCTGCGCGCGACGGCCGCCAACCCTCCCGGCTGGGAATCCGCCAGTTGCTTCAGGGCGCGCAGAAACACGCGCGGCTCCGGGTCTTTCGCACATTCCACCAGGTGGTACAGGGCGAACTCGGGGTCTTTTCGCATCTGCTCCGCCACCACCTCATCCAGGGCGCGATAGACCGGCGTGCGTTTCGCCTTCATGGCTTTCTTTCCTGGTAGTCGCGCCAGTACCTCTTGGCGCGTTCGATATAGCGTTGCTGCGAGGCTTTGCTCCCAGCGCACAGGATTACGACGACCGTCACGGCATCCTGGCCGTAGTAAATCCGCTAGCCCGCAGCGACCGCAAAGCGCAGTTCGTACACGCCCCCTCCGACAGCCTTGGTATCGCCCGGCAACCCGTCCGCAACTCGACCGAGACGCTTCGCGACAACGCTGAGCACCGCCATGTCCTGGCGATCCAACCACACTGTGAACGGCTCGCGCCCCCGCGCATCCTGGTAAACGACGACGATGCGGGGCACAGGTTCCATGGACTGTGTGTAGACTATCGTCTACTTCGCGTCAACAGGGGACGGGCGGCGGTTGAAGAACGCGGCCGGGCTGACGCGCCACTACTCGTGGCGGAGCGCCTCGATCGGGTCCAGGCGGGAGGCCTTGAAGGCGGGGTAGAGGCCGAAGAAAATGCCCACGGCCGCGCTGAAGCCGAGCGATATCGCCACGATGTCGGGCCGCACCAGCAGCGACCAGCCGAAGCGCTGGGAGAGCCAGAACGCCGCCCCGATCCCCAGGGCCACCCCGATCAGCCCGCCCACCAGCGAAAGCGCCAGCGCCTCCACCAGGAACTGGGAGAGGATGTTGCGCGGCTTGGCTCCCACCGCCATGCGCAGGCCGATCTCCCGGGTGCGCTCGGTCACGCTGACCAGCATGATGTTCATGATGCCGATCCCCCCCACCAGCAGCGACACCGCGGCGATGGCCGCCAGCAGCGTGGTCAGGGTGCGGGTGCCCTCCTGCTGGGCGCTGAACAGCTCGGAGAGGTTGCGGATGGCGAAGTCGTCCTCGTCGCCGGGCTGGATGCGGTGGCGGTCGCGCAGCAGGTTCGTCAATTGGCGCACGCACTGCGCGGCGCTTTCGGCCGTCACGGCCTCGACCATGATGATGCCGGGGATGAAGTTCTGCAGGCTGCCGCGGATCTTGGTGCGGAAGGTGGAGATGGGGATGAACACGGCGTCGTCGTAGTCCTGCCCCATCGGGGACTGGCCCTTGGCGAGCGCCACGCCGATCACGGCGAAGGGGATGTTCTTGATGCGCACCGACGCGCCGACCGGGTCGGCGCCGCTGCCGAACAGCTTGTCCGCCACCGTGCGGCCGAGCACCACCATCTTGGTGGCGGCATCGACCTCGGAGTCGGTGAAGAACCGGCCGCGGGCTACCTGCCAGTTGCGGATGGGGAAGTAGTCGGGCGTCACCCCCTGCGCGCCGGTGCTCCAGTTCTGGTCCACGCTGGTGATCTGCACCTGGGCCTGGGTGACGGGGGCGGCCCGGCGCACGGTGGGCACCTCCTGGCGGATCGCGCGCAGATCGTCCCAGGTCAGGGTGGGCTGGGAACCGGCGCCGCCGAACGCGCCGCCGGAGCGGGTCGAGCCCGAGGTGACGATGATGAGGTTGTTGCCGAGGTCCTGGAACACCTTCTGCACGCGGGCCTTCGCCCCCTCGCCGATGGCCACCATGGCGATCACGGCCGAGACCCCGATGATGATGCCCAGCGAGGTCAGCAGCGAGCGGGTCTTGTTGCGCAGCAGCGCGTGCACCGCCATGCGGATGATCTGCAGCAGGCTCATGCGGGTGCTCCCGCGGCAGGCCGCTTCGCCAGGGGCCGCTTCGCCAGGGGCCGCTCGGCCAAGGGTCGTTCGGCCAGGGCGCCCGGCGGCGGGCCCGCGCGCGTCGCCGCCCGCTGCGCGTCGGACCGGATGCGGCCGTCGCGCATCAGCACGTGGCGCGCGGCG
>JACQKK010000125.1 GCA_016204605.1 Candidatus Lambdaproteobacteria bacterium | reverse complement strand
GCCCGAGGCCACTCCAAACGACTCCGGAGGTCGAGGCCGGAGCGCCAGCCGCAGCGCTCCCAGCGCCGCTCCGCACGCGACCGGAACGGCGCTGACGCCAGACGCCAGCATGAGGTGACGGACGACTTTGGACTTGCCCTGCCACGGCAGGTTCCTCATTCCTTCGGAATGACGGCGGGTTGTCGTTCCGAGCCCTGCGGCGGGCTCAGGACAGGCTCCGCGAGGAATCTGCCGATCGATCGCCGCAGGCGACGCACGACCGGGGGCGGGGTTGCGCGGGCGATCCGCCGCGGCGGGGAGCAGCGACGAGCCAGGCCGGCGACGGATCTTGCGTTTGCCCTCCTTCCCGCCGCCGCGGGGCTTGACCCGCCCTGCGCCGTTCTTTACACGTAAGCGGTTGCGCGGCCGCAGGGGCCGCGCGCCGTCCCCGTTCCCCCAACCCCCGGATCCGCGATGAAACCGAACCGCGTCAAGCAGCTCCTCCAGCAAGGCAAGCCCACCGTCGGCACGTGGGTCAGCATGTGCAGCGCCATCGGCGCCGAGGTGATCGGCATGGCGGGGTTCGATTGGGTGCTGATCGACATGGAGCACGGCTCGGGCGATTACCAGACGCTGGTGACCCAGCTCCAGGCCGTCGCCGCCGCCGGCGATTCCGTGCCGATCGTGCGGGTGCAGTGGAACGACCCGGCGGTGATGAAGCGCGTGCTGGATATCGGCGCCTACGGCCTGATGGTGCCCTTCATCCGCAGCGTCGAGGAGGCGCGCCAGGCCGTCGCGGCGATGAAGTACCCGCCCCTGGGCTTCCGGGGCGTGGCCGCGGTGCGCGCCAGCAGGTTCGGCACCGACGCCGACTACATCCGCCAGGCCAACGACAACGTGATGCTGTTCCTCCAGTTCGAGACCGTGGAGGCGGTGGAGCACTGCGAGGCGATCCTCGATGTGCCGGGCATCGACGTGGCGTTCGTCGGCCCGAACGACCTGGCCGCGGCGATGGGCTATCTCGGCCAGCTCGACCACCCCGAGGTGCAGCGGGCCATCGCCAGGATCGATGCCGCCGCCAACCGGCGCGGCATCCCGCTCGGCACCGTCTCCCGCAGTTGGGATGCGGCGCGGGCCCTGTTCGATCGCGGCTACCGCGCCGTGTCGGTGATGAGCGACGTCGCCTTCCTGATGCAGGGCGGCAGGGCGGGCGTCGAGAGCTTCCGGAAGTGGGCCGGTGCCAGGCGTTGAGGGCGGCTGGGGGCTCGCCGCCGTCGCCGCGTGCGGCTGGGTCTGGGGCAGCTTCCTGAACACGGTGGTCGATCGCACCCCGCGGCGCTCGCCGCCGCCGCAGGGGTTGGCGCCGCCGGGGTGGGGGCCGCTCACGCTGCTGCGGCCGGCCCGCTCGATCTGCCTGGCGTGCGGCTCCCCCATCCCCTGGTACGCCAACATCCCGATCGCGTCCTACCTGGCGCTGCGCGGGCGCTGCGGGCGCTGCGGCGCCCCCATCGGCCGACGCACCCTCGTCGTCGAGCTGTTCACCCCGGCCGCTTTCGCCGCGCTGTACCTGTGGCAAGGGGGCGGGCTGCGCCTGCACGGCCCGTGGGGCTATCTGCTGTTGAGCTGGATCGTCGTCGCGGTGGCGCTCGCGGCGGAGCGGCGGCGCATGCGCTGGGGGTTCCTGCTGCTGGGGGCGCTGCTGCTGGCGGCCGTGCTGCTCGCGGAAGCGATGCCGTGACGGGCCGCGGCCTGCCCCCTGCGGCGCAAGCCGCAGGAGACGTTGCCGGCGCCTTTCGGAGGACGCATCCTCCTCCCCCGCCGGCCCACGCCGTGAAGCCGTGAGTCGCGTTTTGCGCCATGAAAGCGCGCGTGCCCTCTTGGACCACCCCCGAAATGCCGTATTCTAGTATGGCCCGTCGCACGCGCCGTCCTTCAATTACGACTGTTTACCGTTGCGGAAACGTGAAGCATAGTCGCGAATCGCAGAAAAAGTAAGTTGCCAGTCGGCGTCGCGCGGCTTAATTACGTCTCGGTTACCCGTATCGCTCGGCACCGGGTTTTCAGCCACGTGCCGGGGCAGGATGTTGAAGGCTGGCGGCTCAACATCCCCTTGGCTTCAACCGGGCGGGTTCACCCACCGGGCCCTGCGATGCGCCCGTTGTGGGATTTGTCTCCTGTGCCGTGGGTAGGGGACTTGCTCAGGAACGGAGGGCGGTTTCACACGGGGTTTCGGCCGAATGCGACGGGGATTCGGGAACCTGGGAACTTGAGATCACGCCATAGAGGACACCATGAAAAGCGCGTTAGCCCACGTCATCGCCAAGGAAGGCGGGGCGGATCTGGACGCTCTGGAGACCTTGGACGTTGTGCGTGAGGTGATCGATCTCGAGGGCAGCCCGCTGCTGCGGGTGCGGATGGCGTACGAGATCAGCCGCCGGTACATGGAGCAGCACGGCCTCCTTGCGCCCCCCGCGGCGGCCGGCCGCATCGACCCGAAGGAGTGAGGAGACCCCGGCCGCGGACCTGTTTCGCCGCTGCAACGGTACGATTTCCCGGCGTAGGTGCTGCATGGGGATCGACCCGGGAGCCCTGCGCGACCGCTGGGGGTTTTTTCAGTGCAATTGCGACAGAGCGGCGGCGATTCATCGGGTGATATTTCTTCGCCGGGGACAGAATGAAATATCAGGTCGGAAACGGCAGGATTCAGTATCCGACCGGCAATCCCGGCCCGATTGTGGGGTGAGCCCCAATAACCTGCGGTCGCAACCCGTGGCCGCCTTATCGAGAAGAGGTTGTCTCGGATCGACCTCGGTTCCTGCCCCGTGCTCGGATGGCCTTGCTCCATGGGCGAAGGGCGATCCGGGGGGAAGGTTTGCGTGACGACGGCGTCTCCCCGTGACTGCGAATTCAACCGCTGGTGCAAAAAAGGGGAAGGGGAATTCAGGTGTCAGGGGAACCATGAGAACCGCCTTGTCCCATGTCGTCGCCAAGGAAGGCGAGGCGGATTCGGAGGCCCGGGAAGCACTGGAAGTGATTCGGAAGGTCATCGATCTCGAGGGTAGCCCGCTGCTGCGGTTGAGGATGGCTTTCGAGATCAGCCGCCGGTACATGGAGCGGCGCGGACTGCTGCGGCCCACCGAGCCGCCTGGCGGAATGGCTGCCTGAGTGTCCGCAGCACGAAGAAGGCGCGGAATTCGCCAGCCGTTGACGAGCGAAGCGTCTCCGACGGCCTGCCCGGCCCCGGCATGCGCGCCTGGCACATCCAGCTCGCCTTGCGCACCCGCCGCCCTGCATCCCTTCGACCCGGAGCATCGGTTGCGCCGGCTCGCCCCCGGCGCTGCGCTTCATCCCGCCGTGAGACCTTTGGGGGTCGCCCGCGCTGGGGTGCGACCGGCACCTCTCTCAAGAAACTGACCGTGTCCTGGGCGTGTCTCGCGGGCTTGCGATCATGCTCCGGAGCCGTTCTCGCTCCCCCATCGAGGGGGAGGGATTGCCGCCCGACACCTCCCAGGGGACATGCGCCTGCGTTTCGTGCGCGGCCGTGCGCACCGCCCATGGGCACTCACCCGCCCCACTCCCCGGGCAACGGCCGACGCAGCTCGCAGGTGATCGAGGCTGCGACTCGCGCCGGCATGCCACTCGGGCGGCTGCGCACAGCACCATCGGGCCGTTTTCGCCGCCGAGTGGCGCGAGCATGCGGACGCTCTTGCGTTTGCCCTGCACCCGCCGTGACATCCGCGCCTTGACACCCGCGGCATGCGCTCCGTACCATGAAAGCAGCCGCCAAACCCGTACCCGCCCGAGCTTCCCGGCGGGGCCCCATCCTCAGGTCGCCATGGCTGCACGAACCGAGGCGGTTCCGTCCCGACTGCCCGGGAGACCCCGGCGGCAGGAGGCGCGATGACCGCGACCATCCCCGGCGTGGTGGCGGCGCTGCTGCTGCTGCGCTGGGCCATCGAAGCGGCGCTGGGCTGGCTCAACCTGCGCCACACGGCGCGGCCTCCCGCGCTCCCGCCAGAGCTTTCCGCCGGGCTGCCCGCGCAGGAAGCGGCGCGCAGCCGCGCCTACACGCTCGCGCGGCAGCGGCTGGCGCTGCTCTCGGGGGCCGTGGGGCTGGCGCTGACCCTGGCGCTGCTCTACTCGGGGGTGCTGCCCGCGCTGGACGGGCTGGTGGGCCGCTGGGGGCTCCCTGGGCTCCACCTGGCGCAACACCGCTCCGCCGCGTTCCTGGTCGCGCTGGCGGCGCTGACGGCGTTGGTGGGGCTGCCGTTCCGGCTCTATCTCGTGTTCGGGATCGAGGCCCGCTTCGGGTTCAACCGCATCACCTGGCGGCTCTGGTTGCTGGACCGGCTGAAGGGGCTGGCGCTGGCCGCCCTGCTCGGCCTGCCGCTGCTCTATGCGGTGCTGACGCTGATCGCCTCCGGCGGGCGCGGGTGGTGGCTTTCAGCCTTCGCGCTGCTGGCCGCCTGGCAACTGGCCGTGGCGTGGGTGTACCCGACCTGGATCGCCCCCCTGTTCAACCGCTTCACCCCGCTCGAGGCGGGCGACCTGCGCTCGCGGGTCGAGGCGCTGGCCGCGGCCGAAGGCTTCCGGCCGCGCGGCATCTTCGTGATGGACGCCTCCCGGCGCTCGACCCACTCGAACGCGTACTTCACCGGGCTGCGCCGGCCGCGGATCGTGCTGTTCGACACGCTGCTGCGGGCGATGTCGGCCGACGAGCTGCTCTCCGTGCTCGCCCACGAGCTGGGCCACTACCGGGCGCTCCACGTCTGGCGCGGCCTGGCGCTTTCGCTCGCGGGGACGTTGGCGGGGCTGTATGTGCTGAGCCTGCTGCTGCCCTGGCCGCCCCTCTACGCGGCCTTCGGGTTCGCCGCGCCCTCGGCGCATGCGGGACTGGCGCTGGTCATGCTGGCGGGGGGCGGCTTCACCTTCGCGCTCGGGCCGGCGCTGGCGTGGCTTTCGCGCCGGCAGGAGTACCAGGCCGACGCGTTCGCCGTGCGGGCGCTCGGGCTGCCCGCGGCCCTGAAATCGGCCCTGGTGCGGCTGAACCGGGAGAACCTCGCCAATCCCCTGCCGCACCCCTGGTACAGCCGCTACCACTACTCGCACCCGACCCTGCTCGAGCGGCTGGCGGCGATCGACCGCCTCGCGCCGGTGGCCGCTCGGCTCGCGCCACCGCTCGCCCAGGGCGCCTGAGGAGGCCCGATGCTCTCCGAGTCCCGCGCCGGCCTCGCGCTCGATATGCCGGCGCTCTATTTCGAGCGCACCACGCCTGAGGAGCAGGCCCGCCACGCGGCCAGGCTGCGCCAGCTCCCGGCGGGCGGCTGGAGCATGCTGCTCGAAGGCGTGGCGCTGGGGGAGCAGGCCGCCGCCATCGAGATCGTCACCACCGACTGGGAGGAGCCGGGGCTGCTGGACCGCATCTTCGAGGCGATCCTGCACTGCGTGAACGTGCCCGAGGGGGTGGCCATCGGCCGCGCGCGCATCTTCACCGGCAACCAGGGCCAGGTGGTCAACACCTTCGAGCTGCTCGACCGGCGCGGGCGACCGCTCCAGCCGGAGCGCACGGGGCTGGTGATCGAGCAGTTGCGCAAGGTGCAGCCCGGCGAGCGCGGGGTGCTCCAGACCATCGAGCGCTTCCCGTACACCTCGCTGATCCCGCTGGTCACCGACTTTCCCTCCATCGACAACGGCCGCTCGGAGCAGTTCACCTACCTCGAACTCAAGGTCTCGAACCTGTCCAACCGCTTCACCAGCGTGCTGCTGCACACGCTGGCCCGCAGCCTGTGGCTCAACATCAAGCTCGCCGAGTTCCGCCAGGAGCAGGAGGGGCGCTACGCCTTCTGGGTGGTGAACCAGCGCGGGGAGAAGCTGCGCGATTCGCACTTCAACCGGCGGAACCTGGTGCAGGCGCTGGAAACGATGAACGACCTGCTGCTCCGGTTCAACCTCAACTACGTCAGGCGGGAGTGGTACCGGCGCATCGACGCCAACGAGCGCACGATCTACCACAGCCGGCCCGACCCCAAGGCGCTCCTGGCGGACATGCAGAACCTGCGGCAACTGCTCAAGATCAAGGGGTTCGACGACCGCCTCAGCGCGGTCGTGGATGCGGGGCTGCTGGATCACCGCTCCTACTATTTCCTCAAGAAGGCGGAGACGTTCGTCGAGCACAACCAGGGCCGGTTCCAGGCCGCGCTGGAGAGCAGCCCCGATGCCGATGCCATCGAAAGCTTCCGCGAGTACTTCGAATACCGCCGGCGTGCCCTGCGCATCCTGGAGCCCCTGTTCGAGCGGCTGCTGCGCGTGCCGGCCCACCGGCCCCCCCTCACCGACGAGAAGCGCCTGCACGCGCTGGCGAAGCCCTTCCCGCAGAGCCGCTACGCGCTGGACCCGCAGATGCAGCTCTACATCAGCGGCTCGATCTGGCTCGAGGACCCGGAGCTGGTGTTCGATCCCTTCCTGCTCGGCGCGCGCACGGGCTGCTTCCTGCGCATGGACACCAAGGAGGCGATCGAGGCCGTGCTCGAAGGCTGGACGGATTTCTTCATGGAGGAGCACCGCGACGCCCTCGGCAAGAAGTTCCTGGCCGTGCTCGACGAAGGGCTGCGCCAGGGCACGGCAGCGATCGTGCTGCGCAACATGCGCGCGCTGGGGCTCCTGCAGCGCTACATCCCCGGCTTTCCGCACATCCAGGGGCTGGTGCACGTCATCCAGGATCACCAGTACACCGTGGACGAGCACACGTTCGTGCTGATCGAGGCCCTCGAGAGCCTGAAGCTGCTCCGCCACGCCCTCCCGACCGCCGGCAAGTCCTCGATGCGACAGGATTACGAGCGCACCAAGGACGCGGTGGGGCTGCGCAAGTTCGCGCTCAAGTATGCGGCGGAGCTGCGCATGCTCCAGAACGTCACCCAGTTGCGGGGCCACCCCTCTGTCAAGCCCTTCTTCCAGTTGATGGACGAGGTGCGGGGCGGCAGCCTGGAGTACCTCGTCGAGATGAACCTGCTCGACTACGGCTACTCGACCTGCATGGACGCGCTGGTCGAGATCGAGAACACCCGGCGCCGGCTCGATACGCTGAGCGAGGCCTTCTCCCGGATGCCCTTCGCCGAGCAGCGCGTGATGGTGCTGGCGGCGCTGTTCCACGACATCAGCAAGCCCGCCTTGGATCACGACGTGCAGGGCGCCGCCATCCTCGAAGACCTGTTGCGCAGGATGGGGCTGCGGCTCTCCCGCACCGAGCGCCAGCGCATCGTCTGGCTGGTGCGCCACCACCTCGATCTGCGCGACCTGATCAACCTGATGGGCAGCCAGGGCGACGAGGCCATCACCAACTACGCCCGCCAGGCGGGCGATCCCACCCTGCTGCGGGCGCTGGTGGTGTTCACCTACGCCGACCGCGTGGCCGTGCGGCTCGACTCCGCCAAGAACGCCCATGACGCCCTGCTGCTCAGCCAGATGCTGAGCATCCTCGACGGGCGCGAGGCCGGGGTGAGCCGCCTGCCCGGCTGAGGCCGGCGCCAGGCGGAGCTGGCGCCGCATGCGCTCTCCCCTCCCCACCAAGTGGCATAAGCGTTAAGATAACGCTTGCATGGGGATCGCTGAAGGAGTAGAGTCTCGTTACCACAAGTCACAGGGAGGTGGCGATGGGCGAGCGACCGGTGGTGGAGGAGGATTGGGAG
>JACQKK010000018.1 GCA_016204605.1 Candidatus Lambdaproteobacteria bacterium | reverse complement strand
TGTACGTCGGCCCGCGGTTTCGCTCCCCGCTTCCTCCCCACGGTCGGTCGCCCTTCCGCAGTTGCGGTTCGCTTGGATCGCTGTGGCCAGCTCTCCGAAGGACTTGCACCTTCAAGGTGGCGCCCATGCTGGGCGCACAAACACGAAGGGGCGCCCGCGCGGGCGCCCCTTTGCATCGGGCGAGACAAGGCCGGCGAGCTACTCGGCCACCCGCTGGAAGGACTGGGCGAGATCGACGCGCTCCGTCGAGCGCCGGCGCGTGAACGAGGCGAACGCCGTGTCCTGGAAGCCTTTCGACACCGAGTACAGGAACTCGTTCAGCACGTTGGCCATGGCCATCATGGTGGTCTTCTTGCGCTTGACCGAGGTGATGTCGATCTCGAGGATCAGCCCCGGCAGGATGTGGTAGGGGTTGATCATGGCCTCGAACTCCTCGAACTTCCGGTCCAGGAAGTTCAGGCGGTTCTCGACGATCATCCGCTCGACCGGGTTCTGGTTCTTGTAGATGACGGTGAGGCGCTTGCGCACGTTGATGATGCGTTTGCGCAGTTCCTCGACGATATGGACGTTGGTCTTGTTCATCTGCTCCACCTCGGTCGCCCGGGGCGGGATGAACACCACCTCGTTCCAGAGCTTCGGCTGCTCTTCCTCCACTTCCTCCTCGACGCGCTGCGAGAACCACCCGCCGCGGGCCTTGGGCTTGTCCTTGTCGAGGTAGTGGTGGGCCACATCGTCGTAGTCCTGCATGCCCGTGCTGGCCTTGTGGTCGTTGTAGAGCACGTCGACGACCTGCACCACCTTCATGATCTCCTGGTGCATCTCGGTGAACTGTACATCGTACCCGTTGCGCATCTCGGAGATCTGCTCGTCGTCGTAGTAGACCAGCCGGATCTGGAACCGCTCGTCGGGAAGCTGGGTGACGTCGGTCTCCTCATACTCGCGGATGAGGCACTCCCGGGCGTTCTTGTAGTTCTCGACGTGCTGGTATCCCATCTTCGACGTATCGAGGATGGAGGTGATGTTGTTGACGGCCGTGTTGAAGCCGCGGTTGCGGATGTTCTCGTTGTCGATGATCTTCTTGATGTTCTCGCGGATGTTGAGCGGATCGTAGTCGTCCGGGTCGATCTCCGCCTGGAGGCCGGCGATCTTGTCCGTGAAGCGCTTGGCGACGAACTGGTAGCGCTTGGATTGCTCGTTGTTGGTGTCGTCATCGACGTAGTTGTCCAGCGCCTTGATCTTCTCGAAGATCATCTCCGTGTCGGTGAGCTCTTCCTTGCCCTCGTCGAGCAAGGTCATGTTCAGCTCCTTGATCTCCTGATCGATCAGCTCGTGGACGTGCTTGGCGATGATGTCCTTGATGATGATCTCGACCGGCACCTGGTAGTGGTAGATCGGGCTGATCAGCTCGGAATCGAGGATGTTGATCGCCAACTTCACGTCCATCACTGTCTTGGGGCGGAAGAAGTTGTTCTTGAACGAGCACTTGGCGATCGCGTAGGAGTTCTCGCCGCGCACGAACGCCCCCACGTCCGATTTCTGGCGCAGCAGCGAGTTGGTCTCGTTTTCCAGGTCGTACATGCCGCGCTGGATGTGGCCCTGCAGGTGGCCGTAGATGTTGACGATCGATTTCTCGATCTCGCCGGTGTTGAACTTGTCCATCCCGCCGATCTTGTCGAGGATCTCGGCGATCTCGCGGGGCGTGTAGCGGTTCAGCGTCCGGTACTCCTCCTTGTCGATGAGGTCGCGGAGCTTTTTGCCCAGCTCGTCCTCCATCGTGGTGATGTACCGGTTGAACATGTTCTGGAAGTTCTGGTTGAAATAGTTGTGCAGCTTGGACTTGACGGAGCCCATCACGTCCAGCTTTTCCAGCACCTCGGGCGGAAGCTTGGCGTTGATGTGATTGAGGACCTTATCGACCTCCTCATCGATCAGCAGCTTCGACTCTTCGTACTCGTTCCGGTTGTCCCGGTTGAGGCTGTTTCTCGACCCTACCGCACTCGGCTTCTCCGGGTGGATGAGGTTCGGTCCCCGGGTCATGGTATCTCGCGCCATACTCTCGCTCCTTGAAGTGTAAGGGCCGCTCGTGTGGAAGGACGAGGAACTCTCAGCCTCGGGAAATAGACTCGGGCTCGCTGTCGCTCCGGCGAAACGATCCGGCAGCTTCTTCGCGAGCCGCCCTGGGGCGCCGCGTGGTCACCCCTTTGTTTGTGCGATTCGGGCCGAATTGTCAACCCTCATTGTGGCCCGTGCAGCGACGCTGAGGCGGAGCGACCCGGGGCGGCGCGGCCCGGGGCGCCGCGTCCGGGCGGCCGGCCGCGGCGTCAGGGCGTGGCGCTCGGCGCAGGAGCCTGGCGGTAGAACAGGGCCGGCTGCTCCCAGGTCAGCATCAGCGTGCCGCGCACGCCCGTCACCACCAGGCGGAACGGATTCTTGCCCGGCGGCTGGCCGAGCCTGCCCTTCTCCAGCTTGGCGAAGCTGACCCGGTAAGGCTGGCTCCAGCGGTCCAGGCCGGCGAAGTAGCGCTCCAGGAACTGGTAATCCGTGCTCTCCTTGCGGATGCGCTCGACCTTGGCCGGGCCGAGCACCTGGTCGTCATCGTCCCGCAGGTAGAACCGCCAGGCCGCATCGGCGCGCTCGAGCCGCAGCCGTTCGGCCTGGCCCTCCGCGGCGAACACGAGAAACTCGAAGCCGTTCTCGAACCGTTCGTCCTGCTCCCGGGTGAGCGCCGCCAGCCGCGCCGGATCGAGCAGGAACTGCTCCCCCAGCGTCTTCAGATACAACTGGCGGTACCGCTGGCCCTCGTAGATCGCGTCGATGGCGATCACCGACCGGAAATCCGCGTAGAGGTTGGCGCTGCGGTAGACCTCGCGGAAGAAGGTCACCGTGGCCCCGTCCTGCTGGCGCAACGAGGCCAGCATCGAGCCCGGCAGATCGCGCTGGCGGGCCGTGCTGCACCCGACCAGCAGCGCGAGCGGCGCCAGCAGCAGCAAGGCCAACGCCAGCATGCCCGCCGCCAGGGGGTCAGGGTGCGACGCGCCCGGGCCGCTCCCTGACCGGCCAGCGCCGCGGCGGGCGCTCCGCGCCGCTCCCCAGGGCGCTGCCGCGCCGCTTCCGATTGTGTTTCTGTCCATTTTGTGGCTATTAGTGACGGCTCGTTTCGCCCCGGGGCGCGCTCAGGCGGCTCTGGCATCGTGATAAAGGATCGGCGCGACCCTGTCCACTCCCGCACCGCCCCGCCAGAGCGCAGGGCGCCGGCGTCTCGGGCGTGGACGAGGCCGGGAGCCGCCCCGGGGAGCGTTCTCCACTCACAAGTCCTTCACCAGAGGCCGGCTCATGTTCGTCATGCCCGTAATCATCCTGCTCGGGGTGTTTTCGCTGATTATCGCTGGGCTGTTCGCCTGGTCCGTGCTCCGTCGCCCCGCCACCGGCGGGATCGCGGTACAGGAGCAGGCCGACCGCCTGGTCGAGATCTCCGCGGCCATCGCCGAGGGCGCCATGGCCTTCCTGATGCGGGAGTATCGCACCATGGGCGTGTTCATGGCGGCGTTCGGCCTGCTGGTCGGCTTCCTGGTGAGCTGGATCTCGGCGCTGGCGTTCATTGCCGGCGCGGCCATCTCGATCCTGGCGGGCTTCATCGGCATGCGCATCGCCACCCGCGGCAACGTCCGCACGGCCGCGGCCGCCCAGCGCTCCGTGGCGCTGGCCTTCCGCATCGCCTTCGATTCCGGCGCCGTGATGGGCTTCGGGCTGGTGGGGCTGGCGGTGCTCGGGCTCGCCCTGATGTACCTGCTGCTGAACCTGCTCATGCCCGGCGCCAGCCCGGTGGAGGTGATGGAGGCGCTGGCGGGCTTCGGGTTGGGCGGCTCCTCCATCGCCCTGTTCGCCCGCGTGGGCGGCGGCATCTACACCAAGGCCGCCGACGTGGGGGCGGACCTGGTGGGCAAAGTGGAGGAGAACATCCCCGAGGACGATCCGCGCAACCCCGCCGTCATCGCCGACAACGTCGGCGACAACGTGGGCGATATCGCCGGGATGGGCGCGGACCTGTTCGGCTCCGTCGCCGAAAGCACCTGCGCCGCGCTCGTGATCGGTGCGGTCGCCTTCGCCGCAGAGCCGGGCGCGCTGCTCTTCCCGCTGCTGATCTCGGCCGTGGGCATCCCCGTGGCGCTGCTGGCCACCTTCTTCGCCCGCACCGGCTCCGAGCGCGGCATCGAGCCGGCGCTCAAGCGCACGCTGGTGGTGGCGACGCTGGTGATGGCCGTGGCGATGGGCTTCATCACCCTGACGCTGCTCCCGGAAACCTTCCAGCTCGGCGGCGTCGATTACACCAGCCGTGGCGTCTACTACGCCTTCCTGAGCGGCCTGATCTCCGGCATCCTGATCGGGATGCTGACCGAGTATTACACCTCGAACCGCTATGCGCCCGTGCGCGAGGTGGCCCGGGCCTCGGAGACCGGCCCGGCCACCAACATCATCTACGGGCTCTCCCTGGGCTACAAGAGCACGCTGTTCCCGGTGCTGTTCATCGCGGCCACGGTGTACATCGGCTACAGCTTCGCGGGCATGTACGGCATCGCCATCGCCTCGCTGGGCATGCTCGGCACCATCGCCGCCACGCTCACCATCGATGGCTTCGGCCCGGTGGCCGACAACGCCGGCGGCATCGCCGAGATGGGCGGGCTCGGCCCCGCCGTGCGCAAGCGCACCGACGCCCTCGATTCGGCCGGGAACACCACGGCGGCCATCGGCAAGGGCTTCGCCATCGGCTCGGCCGCGCTGACGGGACTGGCTTTGTTCTCGGCCTTCCTGGTGGCCTCGGGCATCAAGTCGGTGGACCTGCTGCTGCCCAAGGTGCTGGCGTTCCTGTTCGTCGGCGCGCTGCTGCCGTTCCTGTTCACGGCCATGACCATGAAATCCGTGGGCAAGGCCGCCCTCGACATGATCAAGGAGGTGCGGCGCCAGTTCGCCACCATCCCCGGACTGCGCGAAACGCACCTGCTGACGGAACAGGGCTTCGCCCTTCTCGAGAAGGAGGCGGGCCTGCCGAAGGACCGCGTCAGCCGGCTGCGCCCGCTGGTGGACAAGGCCTTCCCGACGAAGGAGGCGGTGCTCAAGGAGATGAAGGCCCACATCGGCACCCTGCGCGCCATGCCCGCGGACGAGGCCCTGCAGAAGGGTATCGACCTCGGCTTCGTGGCGGGGCGACCCGACTACCGCACCTGCGTGGACATCGCGACCCGCGCCTCGCTGCGGGAGATGATCCTGCCCGGCGCCCAGGTCATCCTGACCCCGATCCTGGTGGGGTACCTGTTCGGCGTCGAGTCGCTGGCGGGGCTGCTGGCGGGGACGTTCACCGCGGGGGTCGTGCTGGCCATCTCCTCCGCCAACGCCGGCGGCGGCTGGGACAATGCCAAGAAGTACATCGAGGCGGGCAACCTGGGCGGCAAGGGCTCCGCGGTGCACAAGGCGGCCGTGGTGGGGGATACGGTGGGCGATCCGTTCAAGGACACCTCCGGGCCTTCGCTCAACATCCTGATCAAGCTGCAGGCCATCATCAGCCTGGTGTTCGCCCCCTTCTTCACCCACAGCCTGAACCTGCTGGGCTGAACCTGCTGCGCGCAACCGTGCGCTGCCGCCTGCCGGGTGCGGTTTCGGCGACGCGCGGGGAAACGCGGCGCCCTGCGCCGCGCGACGGGTGGCGCGGGTGGCGGGGGCGCCCCGGGCTGGAGAAATGGCTGCCGGCGGAATCCTGGCGCGGGGGATTGCGCGAAGCGCCGCGATGGTCTATCTGTCGTAACCCCTTCGGGGACGGCACACGACGGTCGCTGGAGGTGGCTGATGGCGAAACGCGGTTCGGCGGGCGCGCCAGGCTCCACCCCGGCGGCACGTCGGGGCGTTGCCGCCCGTTTCAGGGAAGGTGACCGCTGCATCCCAGGGTGACATGGCGAAACGCAAGCAGAGCTCGAAGCTCCCCCATATCGACGACGCCACGCTGAAGAAGATCCTCGCCCGCCTCACGGCCATGCGCGCCGAAAGTCAGGCCTTCGTCAACCTGCAGGTGCACAAGGACCTGCGCATGCGCGGCGAAACCCTCGACGTGGGGGACGACCTGGACCAGGCGAGCACCGCCCGCGACCGCGAGTTCAACCTGCTCATGCACGAGCGCCACCTGCGCCGCCTCAAGCAGATCGACGAGGCCCTGGAGCGGGTCGAGGAGGGCAGCTACGGCATCTGCGAGGGCACCGAGGAGCCGATCAACCCCAAGCGGCTCCTGCTGATGCCGCTGGCCCGCTACAGCCTCGAGTACCAGCAGCAGCAGGAAAAGCTGCTCGGTCGCACGCTCGAAGAGGGCATGCTGTTCGACGAGGAGCAGTTCGGCACGGAGGAGTGATCCGCCGCCCGCCAGTCCCCCTTTCCACCCGCTTCCGTCGATCCCGCGCGCGCGACCGCGGCGGCGGCCACGGCCCGCCCGGGCGGGAGCTATCCGCCCGCGCCGTAGTGTTCGAGATGGTGCTTGATGCGGCGCAGGAAGCGCGAGGCGGGCGCGCCATCGACCGCCCGGTGGTCGAAGCTCAGGCAGAACGTGCTGATGGGGCGGGCCACGATCTGGCCCTCCCGCACCACGGCCCGCTCCTCGAGTCGGCCGATGGCGAGGATGAAGATCTCGGGCGGATTGAGCACCGCCGTGAAGCCGGTGATCTCGAACTCGCCCAGGTTGGTGACGGTGAGGCTGCTGCCGTAGAGCTCGTCGCGCGCGAGCGTCATGGTCACGGCCTTGCGGATCAGCGCCTTGAAGCGGTGCTGAATCTCCGCCAGCGCGACGCCGGCGAGATTCTTCATGGAGACCGTGACCAGGTCGTTCCCCAGCGCCACCGCCACGCCGACGTGCACCTGGTCGAGCGGCTCCCGCCGCCCGTCGCGCCAGTGGCAGTTGAGCTCGGGATGGTCGGCATAGGCCAGCGCCACGGCGTGGGCGATGTAGACGTTGAAGGAGGGAGGCTCGGCGCCGTGGGCTTTCAGGGCGTTGCGGTGGGCCAGCACGGCGCTGAACTCGATATCGGCGAACAGGTCCACCTTCGGGGCCTGCCAACTGAACGCCATGCGCTGGCCGGTGACGCGCTGGATCTGGCCCCGCAGGTACGCGCGGACGCGGGGCTCGGCCTTGGCCGGGGCCGGCAGCCCCGGCGACGCGGGCGCAGGCGCGGGCGAGACCAGCCGCGCCGCCAGATCGGGCGGCGCCGGCGCGATCTCCTCCGCCCAGCCGCGCAGCCGGCAGGCGAGGGCCGGGGGCTGTTCGCCCGGCTGGCCCAGCCAGCCGATCGGCTCGCCCATGGCCACGATGGCGCCCGCCTCGGCGTATACCGCCAGCAGCACGCCCGCGCTCTCCGCGGGCACGATGCCGATGGCCTTTTCGGAGGCGATCTCGAGCAGCGGCTCGCCGGCGCTGACCCGCTCGCCGACGGCCTTCAGCCAGCGCAGGATCGTCCCCTCGTCGGTGGCGTACCCGATGTGCGGAAAGGCAATCGCCGACACGCTCAGCTCCCGGTGCACAGGTGCACTCCCGGCCGCCGTGTCCCAAAGCCGGGGCGCGGCGCTCCATCCCCCGGCGCGGGCAGGGCTCTCTGCTATCTCTAATGCCGCGAAAGCCCTGCGCAATGCAAGCGTGCCGGGGCGCGGCGGTCGGGCGCGGGGCCGCTGGCAGGGCCGCCGCACTTGACTTCGGCGCCGGAATCCGGTTTAAGAGACTCTTCGCACCGTGCTTTCCCGGCAGACCTACGGCCCGAGGGGGCGCGCTCTCCGGTGCGCGGCCCGGCCTGCCCGCACCGCCAGGGGATGGAGCATCCTCCGTAGCGGCGGGCATCCGGCCACGCACCTTCCGTCACGCCTCAGCGATCGCCATGGCCAAGACCACTCTGAAGATCGAACCCGTGCCCGCAGCGGAGCGCAAGCCGAAGCCCCAGGACGAGACCTCGCTCGGCTTCGGTCGCATCTACAGCGACCACATGTTCTCGGCCGAATGGAGCGAGCCCAAGGGCTGGCACAACGCGCGGGTCTCCAAGTACGGCCCGATCGCCATGGCGCCCGCGGCCCTCGTGCTGCACTACGGCCAGACGGTGTTCGAGGGGCTCAAGGCCTACCGCGCGGCCGGTGGCGACATCAACCTGTTCCGCCCCGACAAGAACATCGAGCGGCTCAACAACTCGGCACGGCGGCTGGATATGCCGCCGCTGGAGCCGGAGCTGGTCTCGGCCGCGTTCGAGGCGCTGCTCGAATTGGATCACGAGTGGGTGCCGCGCAGCCAGGGTGCCTCGCTCTATATTCGCCCGACCATGATCGCGACCGAGCCCTACATCGGGCTCAAGTCGTCGTCGACGTTCCTGTTCTTCATCATCACGGGCCCGGTCGGCGCGTACTACCCGGAGGGGTTCAACCCGGTGCGCATCCGCGTCGAGGAGCGCTACTCGCGCGCCGGCCCGGGCGGGCTGGGCTCGGTCAAGACGGCCGCCAACTATGCCGCGAGCCTGCTGGCCGAAAAGGAGGCCAAGAAGAAGGGCTTCACCCAGGTGCTGTGGCTCGATGCGGCCCATCGCAAGTACGTGGAGGAGGTGGGCTCCATGAACATCCTGTTCAAGATCGGCGAGCGCGTGATCACGCCGCCGCTCGGAGGCACCATCCTGCCCGGGGTGACGCGCGATTCGGTGATCCAGCTGCTCAAGAGCTGGGATGTGCCCGTGGAGGAGCGCCAACTCTCGATCGCGGAGGTGATCGAGGCCCACGCCGCCGGCACGCTCGAGGAGGTGTTCGGCTGCGGCACCGCCGCGGTGATCGCGCCGGTGGGCATGCTCGATTACCAGGGCCAGGGGTACCAGGTGCGCGAGGGCAAGACCGGCCCGCTCGCCCAGCGGCTGTTCGACGAGCTGATCGGCATCCAGTACGGGCGCCTGCCCGATCGCTTCCGCTGGCTCGTCAGGCTCCAGCCGGGTCAGAAGAATGCCAGCACGCCCACGGTCAGGACGCTCGCGGTGTAGTCGAGCGTCTGGGTGTTGGAGGGAATGGCCTCGGTGTCGCTGAGCTTGCCGGACAGCATCGCGTACTGGAACCGCAGGCCGGCCTGCTCCAACATCCAGTCCATCCCGAACTTCAGCATGTTGACGGGCACCTGCTGGGAGCTGCTCTGCTCGCCCAGGGTGCCGCCCTTGAAGGCATGGGCCGTGCTGTAGTAGCCGGTGCCCAGCCCGAAGAAGAAGTTGAAGCCCCGCGCCCGATTCCGCCCGAAGTAGAGATTCGCCCCCAACAGGGCGGACGTCGTGGTTTCCGTCACGGTCGAGACCAACGTGTTGCCCGATTCCAGATCGTAGGTGCGGGCGAGCGGCGTGAGCGTCGCGCCAAGCTCCACGCCCAGGCGTCCGAAGAAGATGTACTCCGCGAACAGCTCGTTGCCCACCAGGTTGTCGGAATTGGTGAGCGCGGTCGTCCCGTCGTCCAGCGTGTACGTGGCGCCCGCGACGATGACGCGGTTGAGCCCGATCTTGAGGTTCGGCTCCTTGGCCTGGAACTGCGCGAAGGCGGGCAAGGACCAGCTCGCCAGCAGCACGAGCGGCAGGAGTAAACGCAGGCGTGGCATGTGGGGGCTCCCCATCGTGGTCATGACTCCGGATCGCCAGAAAAAAAAGCGCGACTCGGGGTTCCCCTCCGGCATTCAAGAACGATGCCCGGCGCGCAGGACGCGGGGAAGGCGCGCTCCCTGTCGCCCTTCCGCGTGACGGCGCCCCGAAGGATCAGCGGGGGCGGGCCGGCAGCCGGTACAGCGCCAGCCGCCCCAGCTCGCGCACGGGCCGCAGCTTCGGATGTTCGCGCAGCAGGCGCGGCGCATCCCGCCGGGGCGTGATCACGTACATGTCGCGCAGGCCGGGCTCGTCCAGCCGTGCCGGATTGCCCCGGAACTTGTAGGAGTGCAGCATTTCCACCTCACGCCCGCCATAGAACAGCACGGCGAAGGAGACGTTCCGGTACAGCGCCAGGTCGCCCCCGGCGGCGTAGGCCTCGCGCATCAGGGCGAGCACGGGACCCTGGTTGTAGGCCGCCACCAGCGGCAGATGCACGCGCCAGGCGCCGAGCATGAACAGCCCCATCGCCACGACGCCCGCCACCACGGCGCGCCGCAGCGCGCCTTGCGCCAGCCACCCGCCGCCCAGCGCGACCCCGAGCGCCAGCAACACGCCGGGCGCGTATGCGAGCGGCCCCGGCGCGGGCGGGGGATCGAGCGCGATGCCGGCCTGCCGGGCCAGCCGATCGGCCAGGTACGGCACGGCGGCCACCCCCGCGCCCAGCGCCACGCCGTAGGCGGCGAACAGCCCGGCGATCCAGCGCGGCACCGGCGCCTTGCGGCGCAACAGCTCGCCCAGGGCCAGTGCGACGAGCAGCGCCAGCGGCAGGTACATGGAAGACGAGTAGTGCGGGAGCTTGGTCTGCACCGCGCTGAACACGGCCAGCACGAACGCGATCCAGCCCAGCGCAAGGGCGATCAGCGTCCGCGAGCGCGGCTCGGCCCAGAGCGGCCGCCGCACGTCCTTCAGCGCGTAGAGCAGCAGCAGGGGAGACCAGGGGAAGAAGCCGAGCAGCCCCATCGCGACGTGGTAGTAGACCGGCCCCGTGTGGTCCTCCAGGGGGCGGCTGACGAGCAGTCCCTGAAACTCGGCGAAGCGGCGCAGGAAGGTATCGCCGGCCACGAGCGCGTTGGCGCCCAGCCATGCCGCCACGATCCCCAGCGAGAGCGCCCCGCAGGCGAGCACATGCGGCAGGCTGATCGGCGGCCGGCGCCGCACCAGCTTGGCCGCCCCGAACGCCACCAGCGGCACCACGCCGCCCACGGGGCCCTTCGCGAGCACGGCCAGCCCCAGCGAGAGGGCGGCGGCGGTCAGCAGCGCCCGATGGCGCGCGGGACCGCGCCGGCCTTCCCGCCACTCCCCGTAGGCCTCGTCGTAGAGCAGCAGCAGGAACGCCGCGGCGCCCATCAGGGCGTTGAAGGTGTGATCGATTACCGCGCTGCGGGCGAACGCCAGCGGGATCAGCGCCGCCAGGTAGAGCAGCGCCCAGAACCAGCCCACCGCGCCGTCAGCGAGGCGGCGCCCGAGCCAGAGCAGCAGCGCGAGGAAGGCCAGCCCGTTGAGCGCGGAAGGCAGCCGCGCCGCGACCTCGCTCACCCCCAGCAGCCGGAACGAGAGCGCCAGCTCCCAGAGGAACAGCGGCGGCTTCTCGACGAAGGGCTGGCCGTTGATCGTCAGCGCCAGCCACTCCCCGCGCCGCACGATCTGCCGGGCCACCTCCGCGTAGATGTTCTCGTCCCAGTCCAGCAGCGGCGCCCACCCGAGCCCCGCCAGCAGGAACACCGCCCCCAGGCCGAGCGGCAGTGCGGCCGGCTGGCGCGTCCAGCGGCGGGCTCGATCCTGCAGGAAACCGGGAGGCGGCATGCGGGGACTCGCCGGCTTGAGGGGGCTCGGGCGCTGTAGGGCCGACACGGTGGAGCCGGCCCGGGGCGGCCGCGGGCGCGGCGCGCAGGCGACTCTTCGCGTTATACGGGTCGCCCCAGGCGGCGTCAATCCGCGGGCGCCGGGTGCGCCGGCCCGCCGCCTCACCCCCGAACCCCTCTCCATTTCACGGAGAGGGGGATCCCTCCCGCCCGTGCGAACCGGCTCGGCTGCAACGCCGACAGCTCCCCGCTCCATCACCGATGGAGAGGGGCCGGGGGTGAGGCGCACGAAAGCGAACGGCGGCGACCCGCGGAGCGGGCCGCCGCCGTCGAATCCTGGACTACAGGCGGCGCTCCCGGAACGGGGAGCGCCGGGGGGAACTGCGACTACGGCACGCCGTGCACCACCTTCACATCGAAGTCTTTGCCCGGTCCGTGACAGATGGCGCAGGTTTCGACGTACGCGGAACCTGACCCATCCTTGTTCACCAGGTTGCCGTTCGCGTCATACACGATGGGGTTGGTGACCGCGGTAGGTACGGCCGTTGTGCCCAGATGGTCCGGTGTGAAGCCCGCACCCTGCAGCCTCATGTGGGCCTGCGCCAGCGTGGTGTCATGGCACGCGGAACACGCCGAAGCTGTGGGCGTCGAGCGTCCGTAATTGGCCACGTCGTAGAACAACGTGGGTAGAACCTTGTGCGTCCCGGTGCCTTGGCCAGTGAGTGCGATCGCAGCACCGGTGGAGGTCGCCGATACCTGGAAGGTGTCGGTCGCCGTGCCGACCACGTAGTAATTCACTCCAGCGGTCAGGCCGGTGGGCACGGTCCCGTCGGTCAGGAACACAACCTGCTGACCGTTGGCAAACCCGTGGGCTTTGACCGTGATGGTGTTCGCGGTCGTATCCACCGACGTCGCATTGATGGTGAGGATGCCACTACCGGTGTCGGTGAGATCGACGGGCGTGCCGCTCGTGCCCGACGTGGTCGACACCTTGAAGGTGCTGGTGGCGACGCTGACCACGTAGTAGTTGGTCGCGGCCGCCAACGGGGTGGGCAGCGTGCCGGTGGTGGAGAACTGCACCACCTGGCCGTTCACGAAGCCGTTGCTGCTCAGCGAAATGGTGTCGTTCGTGGTGCTGACCGTCGACGAGCTCGCGACGATCGGGAAATTCCCGAACGACTTGCCGCGTTCCCCCGCAGCCGCTGCAGCCACGGCCGGGTTGGTGTTGGTGGTGGTTCCCAGCGCCGCCGTGCTGATCGGCAGCGTGTAGCCGGTGGTCGTGTGGCAGTTGGTGCACCGGTTCAACTGGCCGGGGAACTCGACATCGGCGAAGCCGGTGCCGGTACCGGCGCCCACGATCAACGGAACGGTACGTTCGGAGCCGGCGTGAATCCCGTGGATCATCACCTTGAAGTCCACGGACTGCTCTTTCCGAGCGTCGGTTGTGCCCGTGGGCGCACCGACCGTACGCCGGCCGACATCGCTCTGGTTGGCGTTATGGCACACCACGCACACCTGCGTGTCGTTGGAGCGGTTGTTGCCGTGAATCGTGAACCCGCCGCTGACCAAGTTGCCGCTGCTGTCCTTGATGCCGTGGCAGTCGAAGCAGTTCTTGGTGTCGACCACCTTGCGGCGGATGTCCGTGGCCGCGGTGAGCTGCGTACAACCCGTCGCGCAGCTCGCGGTGCTGAAGTATTTGACGATGCTGGTCGCGGGAATGGCCTCCGCCGAGCTGTCGCCATCGAGGTCCTTGGCCGGATGGCCGTCGACGATCACCACCAGTCCGTCGCCCGCGTTGATCGCGGCGACGGCCGCCGCGGTCAGCGTCGTGCTCACCGTGAAGCTGCACGTGTGGCTCGACGTGCCGCAAGTTGCACCGGTTGCTCCGGTGGTCGTGTCCACCTTGGTCGCTGGCGTGATGAGCGAGAGCGCACTGATCGGCACGGCGCGCGAGGGGTCGGGCATGCCGCCGTTGCCCACGTTGGTGTGCTCTTTCACCCCCCAGCCGATCTGCACGGTGAGGGCGCTGCGGCCACCCACGCAGCCGTTGCCGGTGGTGCAGTTGGTGGCTCCCGTAACCTGGGACCAGGGATCGGTCGAGGTAAAACCGGTCGTGCTGAAGCCGGTGATGTCGTAGTCGCCGCCCGTGGCGGGGTTGGTCACGGCAAACGTCACCGTGGTCGCGCCCGTGGTGCTGTTGTAAATGACCTTCTCGACGGCAAAGGCGTACTTCGCCATTTCGGCCGCGACGAGCGCCGGGTAGTTGTGCTTCGAGTCAACGGGGGCGACGGTCGATGTGGAGGCGTGGCAGGCCGCGCAGCCGCTGTTGTCGGTTTGGGCGCCACCATTGTGCAGCACCTTGTACCCGGTCACTTCCGCCGTGCTGAACACGAGATTGTCGTGGCAGGACGTGCACGCCTCTTTGGTGGGCACGTTCTTCCAGTTGGCCGCGTTCGTCACGGCGGTGTCGGTCTCGACGTGGCACTTGGCGCAGGTCGGGTAGAAGTTCCTGGTCTGCGGCGTCAGGTACGTCGTCGCTCCGGTCTTCAGGTAGCCCGCGCTCTTGGAGGGCACGAACTGCGGGAAAATGCCGCCCGAGTAATCGTGCTCGGAGTTCTGGTAGCCCCAGATCTTGTACGTGAGGCCACCGCCACCTAATGCCGGCGTGGTGGTATTGACGGCTGCCACACTGGGCAGGTTCGAGCCGAAGTGGATCTTGTGCACCATCACTCTCAGGTCCAGCAGGTTGCCGCTGTTGGCATCGACGGTGCCCGGGTTGTGGCAGGTCACGCAAAACTTCGTATCGACCCGCCCGCCGCCGTGCAACCCCAGCTTGTCGTGGCACACGTTACAGGTGTCGGTCTTGACGATCTCGCGGGTTGTCGAAACAGTTCCGCCCGCCGGGACGAAATCGTAGGTGGCGTTTGCCACCACTCCCGAAGGCAGCGTGCCGCCGGAAGCTTGTATCGCCACCCGATGCGTCAGAGTCGACGCATACGTCAGATCGACCGTGTTGAGCGTACCGGTGGGAGCCGTCAGCCCGTTGATCGCCGTGGCGAACGTGTAGGTATACACGCCGTTGCTGTAGGTCAACGTGCCGGTGGTTTCCGTGTTGCCTTGAACGGCCTTCGTGTCCGTCGCGGTGGTGCCAACGCCGGCCGAATTGGTTTCCGTGCGGACGATATAGTTCTGCCAGTAGCTCGAGTCGCCGCCTGACGCGGCAACCAGTTTGGCGATGTTGAAACGCACCGCACTCGTGGTCAGGTTGGCCACACTGTAGCCGCTCTGGTCCTTGACCGTGAACTTCACAACCGGCTTGCCGTCGGTGCCCACGGTTGCGCTGGTAATTGTCGCCGTGATCGCCGTCTGGTTGAAGCTTTCGACGACGCCCGGCGTACCGTCCGTTCCGCTGGTACCGGCGGGCCCGGTGTCGCCCTTGTCGCCTTTCTGCTCGGCACAGCCTGAGAGGGCGAGCGCGAGCACCAGCGCGACCCCTCCCAGCAGTTGTATGAATCGCCTCATAAATCACCTCGCCTTTTTTGCCGCGTTCGGGCACTCGCAACAACGCTGAAAATGCGCGACCTCCGCACTGGCAGAGCGCGCCCGATCGAACACGGATTCCGGCTCCGTGCTGGGAGCCCGGGGCCCCGATTTGATTTCTCCTTCCCCCGAGGACCGTCAGCGCCCGGGGAATGGCGCCGCCGGTCGGCTCATTGCGGGGAGCCCCGCCTCCCATCCGGGGGGCGGGGCTCCCGCTCGTCTCAGTAGATGAAGTGCAGCTCCAGAAAGTATTTCTTCCCGTTGGCGGCCGCTTCCGTCGGGGGCCCGATCTTGGCCCGGTAGCCCGCGCGGACTTGCAGGTACGGGGTCAGGAACGGCTCGTAGATCAGGCTGGTGCGGTCGCGGATGTCGTTGCTCGTGCCCGTGTCGGGATCGAGGAACTCGTAGAGATACTTCAGGTTGTGGCCCTTGAAGAGCAGGAAATCGAGCTCGGCCATGCCCGCCTGGCTCTTGGTGCTGCTGCCGCCGCTGGTGCTGTCGGCCTCGACATTGTCGAGCTCGATCAGGCCGGTCAGCCGGCCCAGGTGCAGGCCGCCGTAGACGCCCGATACCCGGCGCGTGACGCCCTCGTCGATCGGGTCGATCGAGTACTTGAGCCCCGCCATGCCCCGCTTGCCGATGGCGTAGGCGTTGAGCGCGAGGCGCTTGTCCAGGGTCACTTTCGTGGGATCGGCGGGGTCGGTCACGGAAAGGGAGACCGAGAGCGGGCCGGGCTCCAGCCCCACCTCGACGCCGTTCGCCCGCACCGGCTCGAGCCCCACCACGCCATCGAAGCTGCTGGCGCGCGCCCCGAGCGTCTGGCCGCCGTGGAGGAAGGGGTCGTCGAAGGTCGGGATGAGGGTGGTCGGCAGGCGGAACGTGCCCACTTTCACGTACGTGTCGAGCGGCATCCCTTCCAGCAGGGCGAACATCTCGCGGGAGGCCACGGTGGGCACCAGGTTCTCGGAGACGTACAAGCTGGCCTTGCCGGGCACGGCCTCGAACTGGAAGTAGACCTCGGCCAGCTTGCCCCCGCCGTTCGTCGACTTGTGGCAGGTTTCGCACGACAAGTCGCGGTTGAAGGAGGAGCGCTGCGTAGCGCCGGAGGGATAGTCGTAGTTGAACGTCGTCCGCAGGTCGGCGCCCATCGAGAAGCTTTCGCTGAGCCTGCCGTGGGGGTAATCGCGCCCCACCAGGGGGGCGGGCGGTTCGCTCGCGCCGTCGAGGGGGGGCCTGTAATAGTAGTCGAAGAACGAGCGCGAGGCGGCCATGCGCGTCTGCATATACACCTGAGCGTAGTCGGTTCGCTTGCCGCCGCCGGACTTGTTGGTGTGGCACTGCGAGCACTTGTAGCCTTCCCGCACGGCCATGTACGGCTCGGCGTTCGCGCCGCCGGCGAACGCGAAGCCCGCCAGCACGAGCACGCCGGCCACGAACTGCATCCGCCGCGTCCGAAGGGTGGTCGTCACTCTGGTCAGCACGGTCGAACCCCTAACCTGGAACCGACGTTGATGTAATCCGCGCCCGCCCGAGGCGAGCCCTGTCGCGCCACGTTGCCGGGCGATCGCTGCCCGTGTGTCTGCTTTCACTGGGGCGCTCCCGCGTTGATCCAATCCTGCAGGCGCTGGAGCGCCGCCGTGCCCAGGGACATGCCGAGCGGCATCCCCGCCGCACCCTGGGACGTCAGGTACAGCGTGCTCTGATCGGGGTTGTAGCGCTTGACGATGCTGTAGCGGTTGTCCTTCACGCTGTCCTGGTTCACCAGGAAGGCGTAGTCGCCGCTCTGGAACCCGATCGGGTTCGTGGTGTGGCTGGTTGATGCGGTATGGCAGCTGCAGCCGCTGATCACCTGGGATTGGATGGTGCTCCAGGTATCGGCCCCGCCGCCGCCGGTGCCGCCGGTATCGGCGATCGCGCTCGTGCGGTCTTCGTCCGCCCGGCACCCGGCCAGGGCCAGCAGCGCCGAGAGCAGGAGCACCGCCACAAGGCCGGGCGTGCCGGTTCGCCAATGGATTCGCCGCAACATCTTGCCTCGTGGTTGCAGGGCTGGTGGCTGCATCGATTCCGTGCGCAGTTGGGGGGTCAGCGCCGGGGCGCCGGCCGGTAGTTGAATCCGCTCGGGTCCTGCACCAGCAGGTAGCGGGTGAACCTGCCCACCAGCGAGGTGGGCCGTACGGCCAGGGAGCGGATGTAGTCCACGAGCTGCCACGTCTCCTCGTCGGTCACCGAGCCGCCGTAATACTCCATCGTCGTGCCGCGCATGCCGGTCGAGATGCTGCGGTAGAGGTCCCGATCGCCGGTGCCGCTCTTGTAGGTGCCGAGCTTGAAGGAGAGCATCTGCACCGGGTACCCCCAGGTATCCTTCTCCTCGGTGTTGCCCGAGCCGTCCTCGCCGTGGCACTCTTGGCAGTTCTTCGCCAGGTACACCTCCTTGCCCTTGGCGATGCTCGCCTCGGAGCGCTCGAAGGGTCGTTGCTCCGGCACCTTGAACACGTTGGCGTCGGGCGACGCCAGGGCAGGGTTGGCGAAGCGCGGCGAGAGCGACTTGATGTACAGGGCCACGGCCATGATGCTCTCGGCCGTCAGCACGTCGCGGAAGGGCACCATCTCCGTGCCCGGCATCCCTTCGCGGATGGTGCGTACGATGTCGGCATCCGTGGGCAGGTCGTCCGCCGCCGTCTGGCTCAGCGTCGTGCGCAGCTTGTAGACCCCCTTGGTGAAGTCGGTGGGGCGCTGCGGGAAGCGCTTCGCTCCCGGCCCCCGACTGTCGCCGCGCATGCCATGGCAATCGGCGCACGCCGCCACGTAGATCGCGCGCCCGCTGGCCTGGGGCGCCGGCTTATCGAGCCGGGCCAGCCGGCTCCTGATGGCCTGCAGCTCCGCGGCAGGATCGCCGCCCTGGGCCCGGGCCGCCGCAGCTGCGCCCACCGCGAGGGCCAGAGCGAGCCCTGCCGCCATCCACCAGCGTCTCATCGTTGCACCCTCCTCCCTCTGGACGTCCGTTACACAATCCGTTCAGGGCCCGCCTGGAACTCCGCAGAGATGTGCCCGTATTGGTGCCCATCGAAAAGCGGTTGCAAGAATGTGTGCAGGACGGCGGATCGGGCGCGGAGCCAAGCCACAGGCCCGCCTCCCGCGATCGTCGCCGCCACCGACGGGAAGGGAACGTGGGACGATATGGCCCACTTTGAGGCGACATGCACCCCTGTCCCTGCGAGGGGGGAGGTAATACGTCGCTTTATGGCGGCGGCGCGGCGGCCACGGAGTAGGCAGCCCGCGGACCGGCGGAGGCGGGTGGGGGGTCGCACCTTGCAGGAACGCGCGGTTGACCGCCTGCCGATCAGACGGGGCCGCCCCCGCGGCAGTCGCCTTGCGGGAACGCGCGGGCGCGGGGTATTCTGCGGGAGTGACTTCGCAGGCCCTCCCCACCCTGCCGGCACGGCCATGACGCCCCTCCGCGACCGCCTCGAAGGCCTGGGCTACCGGCTGACCGAGGAGCTGGCCCGGCAGGTCGATGCCGCGCTGGCCACCCGCCCCACGGCCGGCAGCTTCCTCGCCGGCACGGCCGGCGCCGGCAAGACCTTCCTCGCCGAGGCGGTGAGCCGGGTCGAGGGCTGCGAAACCTTCTTCTTTCAGGCATTTCCGGGTTGCCGCAAGGAGGAGTTCTACCAGACCATCCTCCCCGACGCGGCCCAGCCGAGCGGCTTCCGCACGGTGGAGGGGGTGCTGCCGCGGGCGGCCCACGCGAGCCAGCATGGCCGCACGGCGTTGATCCTCGACGAGTGGGACAAGACCCACCCCTCGACCGACGCCTTCCTGCTCGATTTCCTGCAGACGGGGCGCATCAGCATCCCCGGCAGCCAGGTGCGCGCCCGGCAGGAGAACCTGATCGTGTTCGTCACCCTCAACGACGAGCGCGAGCTTTCCGAGCCCCTGCTGCGGCGGCTGCCCATGATCGAGCTCAAGCCGCCGCCCCCGGCGCTGGTCGAGCAGGCCCTCGCCGATACCCACGCCGACCACGCCTACATCCCGGCGGCGGTGGCGCTCTACCGCCGTTCGCGGCTGGTCAACCTGACCAAGCCCGTCACGATCCAGGAGCTGCGGCAACTGCTCGACGCCATCTCGCGGCTGGGGACAGCCGCCGATTGGAACCGGCTGGTGTTCCAGTTCGTCACCAAGAGCTGGGACGACCACGAGCTGCTGAAATCGTCGGAGTCCATCCCGCTGGAAGTCGCCGGGGGCGGCCTGGAGACGGAGAAGCCCGTGCTCGACGCCGCCCGCTACCAGGGCGAGAGCGCCTCGCCCCCTGACGCGCAGCGGCCGCTGCCGCGCATGCCGCTGGTGGTGCGGCCCTGGCTCGACGGCCCCGCGCCCCGGCCGGTGGAGGCCGACGCGGAGCGCATCTACGGCGTGGTGCCGCGCACCGATTCGGGCTACGACGGCGTGGCGCGGGCCGCGCTGGCGCGGGAGGCGCTCTCGCGGGAGGCGCTCTCGCGGGAGGCGCTGGGGCCGCCGATCACGGACCCCGCCGACCTGCGCATCGCCCAGGTCGGCGAGCGGCAGATCGTCGTCTACGAGGCGCTCGATTTCGCGCGCATCGAGGAGTGGGGGCTGATCCTCAAGGACGGCGGCGAGCTGCTGCTCGAAGCGCGCCACGGGGGTGAGCTCTCCCGCGAGATGCTCCAGGCGTTCCGCAAGGGGCAGCTCGACCAGGCCCCCGACGACCCCGAGCGCTGCCGCATCTACTCGATGACGGAGCGCGAGCTGCTGATGCGCTACCGCACCCTCAAGCTGCGCTGGACCCCGCAGACGCTCGAGGTGCTCGCCGACGACCTGGCCGCCGCCCGCGAGCTGTGGGAGGCCCTTTACGGCGAGCGCGGCGCCGTGACGGCCCAGCGGCAGCGGGCGCACCAGGCCCGCGAGCAGGAGCAGCACGCGGCGCGCCAGGCCCCGGCCCAGGCCAGCAACGCGCAGTTGCGCGACGAGTATCTCGCCTACATGCGGGAGTACAAGCACCTGCGGGAGTGGATCTCGCTGTGCATCGAGCGCAACGTGCGGGTCTGGGGTCGCATCACCTGCGCGTTCGAGCACGGGCGCGTGCGGGGGAGCCTGCTGCCGAGCGCCGAATTCAACCCCGACAGCGAGACGCCGGCCAGCCGCGACGAGGCGGAGGCGATCGCCGCGTTCGTCCGCCTGACCCAGCCCGCCCTCGACTACTACGAGAGCCACCTGGCCCAGATCGAATCGGAGCTGACGCTGTTCGTCGCCAAGAACGGCGAGCTGCCCCCGGCGGTCGAGGATGGCGGCCTGTTCGCCCTGAGCGAGATCCACTCCGATCTCCAGCGCATCAAGCGCGAAGGGCTGCGGGTCTTCATGCGCAAGGGCATGCGGGAGGCATGAGCATGCGCATCGAGCGCGAGTGGCTGCGCCGCATTCCCGGCTACGGCGAACGGCCCCTCGCCCGGCATCAGCCGGGCGAGCCGGGGGCGGGCGAAGCCGAAGGGTTGGGCGAGCACCCGGAGGGCGTCGAGGCGCTGGATGCCGACGCCCAGGGCGCGCAGCCGGCGCCGGGCGCGCCCGAGGCCGAGCCGGGCACGAACACTGCGCCCGGCGAGGAGCGGGAGCACCCCGCCGCCGAGCCGCCGCCCCTCGAGATCCCGCCCGAGATCGAGGCCCAGCGCCGGGAGCAGGAGCAGCGCCGCCGCCAGACCGCGCAGAACCTCAACTTCGCCGGGCAGGCCTTCGGGCTGGAAGGCCGCTACCTGCGCCGGCTGGGCACCCAGTTCGCGCGGATGGTCTCGAAGGTGGCCGAGGATTCGGCCGACCTGCCCACCGCCGGCGACGAGGAGTGGGACCTGGACGAGCTGCTGCGGCGGCGCTTCACCGGGCGCCTGGTGCACCAGTGCCGCATGACGCGCGAGAAGCGCAAGGTGGCGGTGGTGCTCGACACCTCGCCCTCCTGCGAGCACCAGGCGCGGCTGTTCGCCAACCTGGCCGCCATCGCCGAGCGGCTGGGGGATTGCGAGCTGTACGATGCGCCGAACTTCGCCATCGCCGCCTGCCGGCGCGACGAGCGCTGGGTGACGCTGCCCGCGCAGGAGACCGACTGGCCGTTCCGGGGGCGCGTGGTGCTGGCGTTCGGCGACTTCGACGGCATCGAGCGCATCTGCGCGGCCTCGACCCGACGCGGCAACCGCATCTGGTGGTTCGGCTGCGAGGTGCGCGCGGGGGTGCTGGAGGCGAACCGCGAGCGGTTCGTCCATGGCTACAAGGGCCGCTACTACCCGGCGACCAGCATGGAGCAGCTCATGCGCGCCATGCGCCGCGTGCGCTGAGGGCGGGGAGAAGCGCGCGGAGAGGCTTGCAACCGCGCGGCGACGCGGTAGGATCGGGCGGCGTGGACGTCACCTGGAGGGGGAGCGTACCGGTCCCGTCGCACAACAACCCATTGCGCGCGGGATCACTGCACGGGGCCCGCCCATGTCCGAGACCGCTCTGCCGACGCCGACCGCCGGGATGGTCGTCATCGGCAACGAAATCCTCACCGGCAAGGTGGTCGATACCAACTCGCAGTTCGTGTGCCGGGAGCTGAACGCCCTCGGCGTGGAGCTGAAGCGCATCACCATCATCGCCGACGACTTCGCGCAGATCGGCCAGGTGACGCGCGAGTTCGCCGCGGCTTACACCTGGGTCTTCACCAGCGGCGGCGTCGGCCCGACCCACGACGACATCACCATCACGGCCATCGCCACCGGCTTCGGCGTCAAGGCCGTCCGGCATCCGGTGCTGGAGCAGGCCATCCGCAGCC
Source organism: Candidatus Lambdaproteobacteria bacterium (assembly GCA_016204605.1). GTDB lineage: Bacteria > SAR324 > SAR324 > SAR324 > JACQKK01 > JACQKK01. Next base: position 5,834 of record JACQKK010000018.1, on the reverse strand, counting down.
ACTATAAGGAGCGCTGCACGGAGGATCACCTGCTGATGGCGCTGGTGCCCGAGGGCTCGCAGTTGATCGATGTGCCCGGCCGCCTCCACCCCCAGGTGCAGTTCCGCAACGTCTTCATCCTGCCCGGCGTGCCCGAGCTGTTCCGCAGCAAGTTCCAGGCGATCAAGCCCCACCTGCACGGCCATCCGATGATCCTGCGGGAGATCTTCCTCAAGGCCGACGAGGGCACCATCGCCGCCACGCTGCGCCGCACGGCCGAGAGCTTCCCCGAAGTGCTGATCGGCTCGTACCCGAACTTCCTCAAGATCGAGTACACGGTCAAGGTCACGGTCGAAGCCCGCGAGCCCCAGCCCGTCACGGCCGCCTTCGACGAGCTGGTCACCCGCCTGCGCGATATCGACGCGGAGATCGTGCGGGTGACGTGAGCCGCGACGGGAGCTGCCGCCTGACCCGCCGCATCACACCCCGTTCAGCGCGAAATCGAACAGGTCGAAGTTGCGGAGGCCCTCTGCGGCCTTCCGGGCATAGTCACGCGTGAGCGGGCGGTTGAGCACGAACGGCACCTCCTGCTCCGCCAGGCCGCCATGGGAGCGCAACACGCCGTGAAGCTGCGTCAGGTCGTGCGCCTCGGGCGACTTGCCGAGGACGGTGCGGCGGTCGGAGATCACCACCAGGTCGCCCACGCGGTCCGGCGGCAGCGCGAAGCGGGCGCAGGCGGCCTCGCGCTCCGCCACGTACTCGATCCCCGCATGGCCCGCCAGCCGCGCGCGCACGGGCTCGCGCTCGACGCCCTGCGCCAGGTACACCGTGGCGTAGGAGCCCAGCGACCCGTGGTGGGCCACGTAGGGGTCGGTGATCGGCAGGATCACGCGCGCCTGGCCCGGGCCCAGCCAGCCTTCGAGCAGGCTCGCCAGGTAGACGATGTTCGGCCGCCCGGCACCATCGGCCTTGGCGTTCATGCCGTGGTCCGCCGTGAGCGCCACCACGGCCCCGGCCCGGTCGAACGCGTCGAAATAGCCGTCGAGCGCGGCGTAGAAGCGGTCGGCCTCCGGGGTGCCCGGCGCGTGGGTGTGCTGGATGTAGTCCGTGAGCGAGAGGTACATCAGCTGGGGACGCCTACGCTCCAGCAGCTTGAGGCCTGCCTCCAGGACGAACGTGCTCAGCTCGGCGGAGTAGACGTCGGGGGTGGGCCAGCCCACCAGCGCGTTGACGCCCTCGATGCCGTGCTCGGCCAGGCTGGCCTCGTGCGCCTTCTCTGAGGAGAAGCACACCCCGCCCCGCACCCCGTGGCCGAGCAGGCGGCGCAGCTTGTCCTTGGCGGTGACGATAGCCACCTGCGCCCCCTGGCGCGAGAAGGCGGCCAGCAGGCTTTCCGCGCGCAGGAAGCGCGGCTCGTTCATCATGATCTCCTGGCCCGACTCGGGCTCCAGGAAGAAGTTGCCCGAGATGCCGTGGACGGCCGGCGCGGCGCCCGTGACGATGGAGAGGTTGTTGGGGTTGGTGAAGGTGGGCACGGCCGCCCGGGCCAGCCCGTAGAAGCCCCGCGCGCGGAAGCGGGCCAGGGCCGGGAGCTTCCCGCGCGCCAGCCCGTCGGAGAAGTAGTCGGGCGCGGAGCCGTCGATGCACACCGCCACCACGGGTTCCCGGGGCGGCCGGTAGCCGCGGCCGTTCACGGTCACCTGCTCCATGGTGCGCCTCCTCGCCAGAATCGGGTTTCATACCAAAGTGCGTTGTAAGGTGAACGAATTGCCGTGTGCCTGAGGAGCCCTGCGGAGCAGGGCGTCTCGAAGGCCACGGCCCGCCCTTGCGCCCTTCGAGACGCGCTCCGCTCTGCGCTCCTCAGGGACGCGGAGCATGGACCTGATCTCGAACGCCAAATAGGTTCAGGCGTCCCGTGGCTGCTCGCGCCGCAACAGCTCCAGCCGGGCGCCGATGCCGTCGCGCACCTCCCGGAAGCGCTCCCGTTGCTCTGCGGGCGAAAGGTCAGGCCGGGCGGGGTCGGGGAAGGGCCAGCTCAGGCGCCGCGCCTGGCCCAGGTACAGGGGGCACTCCTCCTCGGCGCAGAGGGTGATGACGGTATCGACGGTGGCAGGGTCGATGGTGTCCACCGACTTCGAGCGCTGGCCCGCGATGTCGATCCCGATCTCCCGCATCACCTCGACGGCGAGCGGGTTCAGCCGCGAGGGACGCGACCCCGCGCTCTGCACCGGCACCGCTTTGCCGAACAGGCGCCGGGCCAGCCCTTCGGCCATCTGGCTGCGGGCGGAGTTCGCCACGCAGAGGAACAGCAGCTTCATGGTTCCCCTCCCCCGCCGCCGCACCAGGCTCAGGCGCGGATCTGGGTCTGCATGGCCTCCTCGAGCAGCCGCATCATGGCGGAGGAGTCCAGCGTGCCGAAGCCCTTGGCGCGCGCGTTGCGCATCAGGTTCACCAGCAGGCCGCCGAACATCAGCGGCACGCCCTGCTCATCGCCCAGTTGCAGGGCCAGCCGCAGGTCCTTGTGGGCCAGGTCCAGGGCGAACTCGGCCTTGTAGTTGCCTGTGAAGACCTTGCGCGAAATCTTGGTCACGGCGTTGCTGTTGCCGCTGCTGGTGCTGATGACGTCGAGCAGCTTCTTCGGGTCCACGCCGGCCTTGACGCCGAGCATCATGCCTTCGCTGAGGGCGGAGAAGTTGATGAACGAGAGCATGTTGTTGACCAGCTTGGCGATGCAGCCCGCGCCGTGGTCGCCCATGTGGTAGACGTTCTTGCCGATGGCCTGGAACATCGGCATCACCTGGTCGTACACCTCCTTGGGGCCGCCCACGATCACGGAGACCGTGCCCGCCTCGGCGCCCGTCACGCCGCCGCTGACCGGCGCATCGAGCATGGGGATGCCGCGCTTGTCGAACTCGGCGGCCAGCCGCCGCGCCAGCGAGGGCGAATCCGTGCTCAGGTCCACGTAGACCATGCCCGGGTGCGCGCCTTCCAGGATGCCTCCCTTTCCCAACGCCACCGCCTCGATCTCCGCCGGCCCGGGCAGCGAGGTGAACACCACGTCGGACTGCGCCGCGATCTCCTGGGCCGACTTGGCGGTGGTGGCCCCGAGCTTGGTGCAGCGGGCGACCGCCTCCGGGTTCAGGTCGTACACGGCCACCTGGAAGTCCTTCTTGATCAGGTTCCGGCACATGGGGCCGCCCATGTTGCCCACGCCGATGAATCCGAGTTTCATGGTCTCTCCGGAATAGGGGGTTGGGGCCCGACCCCGAGGGGGATCGGCGCTGGCGCCGCGTCGCGTGCGCACCCGGAACTGCTGCGGCCTCTCTAACAGGATCGCGCGCCCGTGGGAAGGCCGGGCCGCGATACCCCGCGGTCTTGGCAAGCATGGCGACCTCACCCGCCCCGGCCCTCCCTCTCCTCGAAGGAAAGGGGCGCGCCGGCGTCAGCCGGCGGGGGGTGATGTCACGAGGCGCCGGTCTCAGCGCAGCGCCTTCTCTTCGTAATAGCGCTGGGCGCCGGGGTGGATCGGGGCGGTGAGGGCCTCGAACATCGCCCTGTCCTTGAGCAGGCCGAGGGCGGGGTGCAGCTTGCGGAACGCCTCGATGTCCTCGAACACGGCCTTGACCAGGTTGTAGACCACCTCGTCCTCGACTTCGGAGGACGTCACGAGCGTCGCCTTGACCGAGAAGGTCTTCACGGGCTGCGGCACGCCGCGGTACAGCCCGCCGGGGATATCGTCCTTCACGTAGTACTTGGTGTCCCAGGTCATGCGCTCGAAGCCGGGGCCGTTCAGGGGCAGCATCGTCGCGTCCATGGCGTTGAACAGGTCGCGGATGCCGGTGGCGGGATTGCCCACCACGTAGAAGAAGCCGTCGATCCGCCCGTCGCGCAGCGCATCGCCCTGCTCGACCGGGTGGTAGCGCCCGGCCAGCGCGAGATCGGCTTCCTTGAGCCCGAGCACATTGAGCACCACGTCGGCCGTGGCGCGCTGGCCGGAGCCCGGGTTCCCCAGGTTGATGCGCTTGCCGCGGATGCCGGTGGCGTTGGCGATCTTCGCGTCCTTGCGCACCACCAGCATCGCCGTCTCGCCATAGAGCGAGAACACCGAGCGCAGCTTGGTCTCCTTGGCGGCGAACGGTGCCGCGCCGTTCCAGGCCCGCCACTGTACGTCGGACTGGGCGAAGCCGAACTCGATCTCGCGGCTCAGCACGTTCCTGACGTTGTAGACGGAGCCGCCGGTGGACTCGACGGAGCAGCGCAGGCCGTGGGTCTTGCGGTTCTGGTTCACCAGCCGGCAGATGGCGCCCCCCACCGGATAGTACACGCCGTTGATGTCGCCCGTGCCGATCGAGATGAAGCGCGCCGCCTGCGCCGGTTCGCCCGGGGCCAGCAGCGCGCACGCCACGAGCGTCAGCCAGAGCCAGTTTCTCATGCCACCTCGTCGTCGCGGCAGGGGTCGATCTCGCCCCCGGGGATGCCGCGGCACCGCGAGGGGCGTTTCCAGGACAGCAGGCCGGCCGCCCGCCGGCTCCCGCCCACGGTACCACAGTTGCGCGGGCAAGGGCGGCGGTGCAATCGGCGCCGGCCCATGCTAGCATGTCGCCTTCGCACACGCCCCCTGGGAGGCTCCCCTGGCGGCCGCCGGGACGCGTTCACCCCCGACAGCAGGCGCACGGTACCTCATGCCCGTCACGATGGATGAACTGGTTTCCCTCGCCAAGCGGCGGGGCTTCGTCTACGCCGGCTCCGAGATTTACGGCGGCCTCTCCAACGCCTGGGACTATGGCCCCCTCGGCGTGGAGCTCAAGAACAACATCAAGCGCGCCTGGTGGAAGCATTTCGTCCAGGATCGCGCCGATGTGGTGGGCATCGACAGCGCCATCCTGATGAACCCGGCCGTGTGGCAGGCCTCGGGTCACCTGAGCGGCTTCACCGACCCCCTGGTGGACTGCCGCAACTGCAAGACCCGCCACCGGGCCGATAAGCTGATCGAGGCCTGGCTGGAGCAACACGGCGAAGACCCCGCCCGCGCGGCCGCCATGAGCGACGCCGAGCGCGATGGCTTCCTCGCCGCGAAGACGGTCAAGTGCCCCCACTGCGGCGTGGCCGACTTCACGCCGATCCGCCAGTTCAACCTGATGTTCAAGACCTACTTGGGGGTGACGGAGGATACCGCCTCGACCGTCTACCTGCGCCCGGAGACCGCCCAGGGCATCTTCGTCAACTTCAAGAACGTCCAGACCACCTCGCGCAAGAAGGTGCCGTTCGGCATCGGCCAGATCGGCAAGTCCTTCCGCAACGAGATCACGCCGGGCAACTTCATCTTCCGCACCCGCGAGTTCGAGCAGATGGAGCTGGAATACTTCTGCCATCCCGCGCAGAGCCGGGAGTGGTTCGCCTACTGGAAGGCGTACTGCACGGACTGGCTCGCCGCGCTCGGGATGAAGGCGGAGAACGTGCGCGTGCGCGACCACAGCCGGGAGGAGCTCTCGCATTACAGCCAAGCCACCTCCGATATCGAGTACCGGTTCCCGTTCGGCTGGGGCGAGCTGTGGGGGATCGCCCACCGCGGCGCGTTCGACCTGACCCAGCACCAGACGCACTCGAAGAAGGAGCTGGCCTACGTGGATACCGCCAGCGGCGAGAAGTACCTGCCCGAGGTGATCGAGCCTGCTCTGGGGGTGGACCGGCTGGCGCTGGCCTTCCTGGCCGATGCCTACCGCGAGGAGGAGGTGCGCGGCGAAAAGCGCGTGGTGCTGGGCTTCCACCCGCGCCTGGCGCCGGTCAAGGTGGCGATCCTGCCCCTGTCCGGCAAGCTGGAGCAGCCGGCGCACAAGGTGTACGAGGCCGTCTGC
>JACQKK010000017.1 GCA_016204605.1 Candidatus Lambdaproteobacteria bacterium | reverse complement strand
GTCATGGCGGTGTTGAACACCACCTCCCCGGAGGCGGGCTGCTGCGTGCCGCGCAGCCGCCCCCGAAACACCCGTCCGTTGCTCAGCACCAGCAGACCGTCCATGGCACTCGGGTGGTTGGCACTCTGGTGATGGGCGCCGCGGAATAGAAACTGGCAAGCCCAGCGCGCTGCGGATAGTCTAGCATGTATAACGTCGGCACCGCGGCATGTAAACGCGTCGCGGGTGAGCGCGTCCGGTGCCCAGCTCCGAAATCCAAACTGGGCCCCGACCAGCGCCGCGAGACGCTCACGCAATTGTTTCGCCCGCGCAGGTCAAGTATGCCGTACCGAGAATGCGATTGCGCTCGGACAACTCGCCATCTACAGCGAAATGCATTCCGGAGGATTCGCGATGTACGAGGTAACCGCTTTGGCAGCCATTGTCCTTGCCGCGCTCGCGGCATTTTTGGCTTACCTAGCTTTTCGGCGTGCTGGTCGCGGAGATTCCGCGGCGGCGGCGTTTAAGGAGCTGTTACTCCCACTCCTGCGCACTGAAACTGATCGCACTCGGCAGGCAACCGAGGAGCAACTTCGGGGCTTGCGCCAAGAACTCGGCACCAACGCCAAGGACTTGCGCGAAGAGACGACAACAAACGTGCGTCGTCTCGGCTCGGACATGACCGAAGCGCTTCGCCAGATTGGCGAACAGCAAAAGGAGCGACTGGACAACGTTACCACAGCTCTTGCGACCCTCACTAAAACGCACGCGAACTCCCAGGAAACCTTGCGGCAGTCCGTCGAAGGGCGTCTGGACGCAATCAGGAAGGAGAGTGCGGACAAGCTTGAAGAGATGCGTAAGACCGTTGACGAAAAACTTCAGACGACTCTTGAAACCCGCCTTGGCGAGTCATTCACTCGCGTCGTGGAGCAGCTTGAGCGCGTCCACAAGGGTATTGGCGAAATGCAGTCTCTTGCCGCGGGTGTCGGAGACCTCAAGAAAATTCTCTCTAACGTCAAGGTTCGTGGGACGTTTGGTGAAGCACAGCTTGGTTCACTCCTGGACCAAATGCTTTCACCGGAACAAGTCGTCAAGAACGCAGCAACAAAGGAAGGGAGCCAGGAGCGTGTCGAGTTCGCAATCAAGCTGCCAGGGCGTGACGACAAGGGTCCGGTGCTATTGCCGGTTGACGCCAAATTCCCACAAGAGGAATACCAGCGCATTATCGCGGCCGCGGAAAGCGGAGATGGCGAAGCCGTGGCGGAAGCAACCAAAGCTTTGGAGACCCAGGTCAAGTCGTGCGCCCGGACGATTCAGGAGAAGTACATCAATCCGCCACGTACGACTGAATTCGCGATCATGTTCCTGCCCACTGAAAGCCTTTATGCGGAAGTGCTGCGGCAGCCGGGTCTGTTCGACCAGATTCAACGAGATTTTCATGTGACCCTCACGGGCCCGACAACTTTCACCGCACTCTTGAATGCGCTTCAGATGGGATTCCGCACTCTAGCGATCGAGCAACGCTCGAGCGAGGTGTGGCAAATACTCGGAGGCGTCCAGTTGGAATTCGGGAAGTACAACAAAGTTGTGGATAGTCTTTCCAAGCAGCTCGATACAGCGTCAAACTCCGTCAAGCAGCTCGGCGTCCGTACGCGCGCGATGAATCGTAAGCTTCGCGACGTCGAAACACCGTTGCAGGACTCCGGCGGGGGATTGCTTGGCAATGAGGTCGCTCCTCCCATTGCCGCGGATGATGATGACGAAGCGCCATCGAGCGCGTGACTGCCACAGTATTTGATATTCGTGGTTTCGATATCCAACTTCACCACCCTCAGCGACATGCGCCCCCCTGACACCCGCAGCGCCGAACCCCAGGCCGGGCTCCAGGCGGCAGCCGCCGTCGCCGCGCCGCCCATGGCGCCCCTGCGGGGCGCCGAGGGCACCGCGGCGCTGCGCGAGGCCGACTGGAGCGCGCAGGGGCTCGCGAACCGACTCGGTACCGAGCCCGCGGCCTTCGGCGAGGCGGGGCGGCGCTACCGGCTGCGCGTGCCCCACTACTACGCGGGGCTGATCGAGGGGCCGGGCGACCCCATCTGGCGGCAATGCGTGCCTTCGCCCGAGGAGCGGGACGAGCCGCAGCTCGCGGCGGACCCGTTCGCCGAAGACGACCCGCGTCACGCGCCCACGCCGCACCTGACCCACCGCTACCCGCACCGGGCGCTGCTCCTGGTGACCGATCTCTGCCCGATGTACTGCCGCTTCTGCATGCGCAAGCGCAAGACGCTCGAGGGCGCCGCCATCGGCCCGGCGAGCATCGCCGCAGGGATCGCCCACATCCGGCGCACGCCGGCCATCCGCGAGGTGATCCTCTCCGGCGGCGATCCGCTGATGCTGCCCGACGGCCGGCTGGGCGCAATCCTGGCCGAGCTGCGTGCGATTCCCCACGTCGCGCTGCTGCGCGTCCACACCCGCATGCCGTGCGTCGAGCCGGCGCGCATCACCGCCGGCCTGGCGCGCGAGCTGGCGCGGGCCGCGCCGCTGTGGGTGGCGGTGCACTTCAACCATCCGCGCGAGGTGACGCCCCAGGCCCGGGCCGCGCTCGCGCTGCTGGCCGGGGCCGGGCTGCCGCTCAACAACCAGGCGGTGCTGCTGCGGGGGGTCAACGACGATGCGGCGGTGCTGGCGGAGCTGTTCCGGCGGCTGATCCGCTGCGGGGTGCACCCCTACTACCTGCACCACTCCGATCTGGTGCCGGGCACGGCGCAGTTCCGGGTGCCGGTGCAGGAGGGGCTGGAGATCGTGCGCCGCCTGCGGGAGCTGGCGCCCGAGCTGGCGATGCTGCACTACGTGCTGGATACGCCGGGCGGCGGCGGCAAGGTGCCGCTCGGTTTCCCGGCCCGTTGACCCCGCGGCGGCACCGCGTCCGGGTACCCCCGTCCGCCGGCTGGCGCCCCCACGCCCCGTCTCCCGACAGAGGAGCCTAGCGATACAGCACGTCCGGCAGCCAGGTGACGAGCGCCGGGAACATATAGATCACGGCCATGCAGACCACCACGATGTACATGAAGGGCATCACGCCGGAGAAGATCTCGTTGATGGTCACGTGCTTGGGCGCCACCCCCTTGAGATAGAAGGGCGCCATCGCCACCGGCGGCGAGAGGAACGCCGTCTGCAGGTTCATCGCCACCAGCACGCCGAAGAACAAGGGATCGATATCGAACAGCTTCAGCAGCGGCAGGAAGATCGGCACGAAGATCACGATGATCTCCGTCCATTCCAGCGGCCAGCCCAGCAGGAAGATGATGAGCTGCGCCACGATCATGAACATCAGCGGCGAGAGGTTCAGGCTCAGCACGAACTGCTCGACGAGCGATTGTCCGCCGAGGTACCCGAACACCGAGGAGAACAGGAACGAGCCGATGAACAGCCAGCACACCATGGCCGTGGTGCGGGCCGTGAGGAACACCGCTTCCTTGAGCCTTTCCAGCGTGAGCGCGCGGTAGGAGATCGCCAGCACGAGCCCCCCCAGCGCGCCCATGGCCGCCGCCTCGGAGGGTGTGGCCAGGCCGAACAGGATCGCGCCCAGCACCGCGACGATCAGGGTGGCCAGCGGGAAGAACGAAGTCGCCAGCTCGAACAGCATCCGCAGCACAGGCACGTTGCGCTGCTCCTTGGGCAGCTTGGGCGCCAGGGAGGGGTCGATGATCGCGCGGATCATCACGTAGGCCATATACGTCCCCGCCAGCAGAAAGCCGGGCAGGAAGGCCGCCGCATACAGCCGCACCACGGAAACGCCGGCCGTGGCGCCGTAGAGGATCAGCAGGATCGAGGGCGGAATCAGAATCCCGAGCGTGCCGCCCGCGCAGACCACGCCCGCCGAGAGCCGGGTATCGTAGCCCGCCCGCAGCAGTGCGGGGAATGCCAGCAGGCCCATCAGCGTCACCACGGCCCCCACGATCCCGGTCGCCGTTGCGAACAGGGCGCAGGTGGCGAGCGTGGCCACCGCCAGCGCCGCCGGCAGCCGGCCCGCGGCGAGCTGCAGGCTGTGGAACAGGCGATCCAGGATGTTGGCTCGCTCCACAATGTAACCCATGAAGACGAACAACGGCACCGAGATCAGCACGTCGCTGGACATCACGGAAAACGTGCGCTGCACCATCAGGCTGAAGATGATGTCGCCCATCCCCAGGTAGCCGAAGAACAGCCCCAGCGCCATCAGCGTGAAGGCGATCGGGAAGCCCAGCAGGATGGCGAACACGAACAGGCCGAGCATCAGCAGCCCCAACATCGGATCGGTCATCGCGCGGCCTCCTCCTGCTCCCGCTGTCGAGCGACCTGCTCGATGATGTTGTTCTCCAGCTCCTCGACGTCGTGCAGGCGGCGCGGATGGCGGCCGGTGCTCAGGGTGATGATGGCGCGGATCACCTCCGCCAGACCCTGCAGCGCCATCAGCACGCCCGCGACCGGGATCACCAGCTTGAACGGCCAGATGGGGGGCCCCGCGGGACTGAACGCGGAATGCTCATTCATGGCGTAGGAGAGCTTGAAGAACCCCCAGCCCGAGTAGATCAATGCGGCGATCGCCGGAAAGTAGAACAGCAGATAGAGCGCCAGATCCAGGCTCGCCTGCACCCGGGCCGGCCAGGTCCTGTAGACGAAATCGCCGCGCACGTGTCCGTTGCGGGAAAGGGTGTAGGCGCCTGCCATCATGAACAGCGTGCCATACAGGATGTAGCTCACATCGAAGGCCCAGGTGGTCGGCGCGCGCATCACGTAGCGGGCGAACACCTCGTAGCTGATGGCGAACGTCAGCACCACGATGCACCAGGCGAAGGCCTTTCCGACCCAGGTGCTCAAGCCATCGATGGACAGCAAGATGCGCTGCATGCCCCTCTCCCTGCTGCGCGGGCGTGAAACGGCGTGGCGCGGCGCGGCGGACGGGGCGCCCCGCCCGGCTGGGCGGGCGCCCCCCTGCGCGCCGCAGGAATCACTTCGTGATCGGCGGGAACGGCCTCCCGGAGCTCAGAGCAGGTGACGGTGTTCCTTTTTCGCCCCCGCCGGCATCCGGAAGCCAATGAAACGACTTGTGCTCATTTCCCGGCCAACGGATTCTTTCCAAGCGCTCAAGCCTTGCGCTTGTAGAAGTGGTTGAACGCCACCTCGTGCGGGGCTTCGTTTTCCAGGAAGTAGCTGCCCGCGCGCCTGCCGAATGCCTTCTGGGAGTCGACGACCTTCTTGAAGAAGGGGTCCTTGCTCAGCAGCCCGATCAGCTTGTCCCAGGCCTTGAGCTGCGCATCCAGCAGGTTGCGGGGAGTCCGATAGGTCTTGACGCCCTGCTTGCTCTTCATCTCCTCCAGGTCCTTCGAGTAGCGATCCTGCAGCTTCCAGGACATGTCGGCCGAAGCGGCCTCGGTGCTGTAGCGCAGGATGGCCCGCAGCTCGGCTGGCAGCGTCTCGTATTTCTGCCTGTTGAAGATGATCTCGAAGCACTCGTTGAACTGGTGGAAGCTCTGCATCATGAAGGTCTTCGAGACGTCGGGGAAGCCCAGCAGGCGATCGGAGGAGGGGTTGTTGAACTCCGCGCCGTCGATCAGGCCGCGGTCGATGGCCGGCACGATCTCGCCGCCGGGCAGAATCGTGACGGCGGCGCCCAGCTCCTTGAACAGGTCGGCCGACAGACCCACCGTGCGGTACTTCATGTTCTTCAGGTCGGCAGGACCCTTGATCTGCTTCTTGAACCAGCCCAAGGGCTGCGTGGGCATGGGCCCGGTGACGAAGCCCACCACGTTCAGCTTGAGAATGCCCTGCACCAGCTCGTTGTAGAGGGCCTCGCCCCCGCCGTGGTAGAACCAGCCCAGCAGCATGTTGGCATCGCGGAAGACCGGCGCGCCCGTGCCGAACAGGGAGAAGGCCTTGTTCTTGCCGTACCAGTAGGCGGTCACGCCATGGCCGCCATCGAGGGCGCCGGTGTGCACCGCGTCCTGCATCTGGAAGGCGGGTACCACCGCGCCCGCCGGCAGCAGCTCGAGCTTGAGCCGCCCGCCGGCCATCTCGTTGACCCGTTTCACGTAGTCCTGGGCGAACTCGTGGAAGATATCCTTGGTGGGCCAGGTGCTCTGGAAGCGCCACGTGATGGCTTGGGCGCGGGCAACGTTGGGCGCGACCAATGTGCCCGCTGCCACGGCGGCGCCGCCTACCGCCACGGCAGTCTTGATGAAGTCCCGTCGGCTCGTGGCCAATGCGGATGGCTTCGTGGTCTCGGCGTGTTTGTCCCTGCTCATGAAGTCCCCCTTTGCGACTGTTTGGGATGGGCCGCCGGGAAACCGGCATGGCTTTCCCCCTTCCCCCGCGACGGAGGCGCGACCCCCTTCTCCGCTTTAATACGGATTCCGGAGCGAATTTGCAATCGCAGCGAGGGCTCTGCCCGCGGCACGCTCTCCGGCGGGCCGGCACGATCCGCGCTCCCGGCGCCTCAGCGGGCCGCGGCCGCCCGATGCGGAAACACGGCGTAGGTGCCGAGCGCCTTCGCCACGAGGGCGCCCTGCTCGTCGGTGATCTCGGCTTCGGCGACGGCCACGCGCGAGCCCCGCCGCAGCAGGCGGCCTTCGCCGTGGAGGATGGCTCCCTTCGCGGCATCGAGGAAGTTGAGCTTCATTTCGATCGAGGTCTGGCCCGTGCCGAGCGGGAGCGCGCTGGACAGGACCTTGGCCATGGCCTCATCGGCCAGCGTCATCACGATGCCGCCGTGAACCGCGCCGCCCGCATTCGTGTATCCCGCGAGCACGGGCCAGACCAGCTTCACGTGACCCGGCTCCATGTCCTGGAAGCGGATGGCCAGCGTCTCGATCAGCGGGCGGCGCTCGTATACCGCCTGCATGCGGTGCGCCTTCTCCTCAGGGGTGTAGCGGGGGAAGTTCAGTGCGGGTTCCATGCAAGGCTCCGCGTTCGGGTTTCACGTGTCGGCGCCGGCGACCGGCGCGCCCGTGGGTAGCACCATCAGGGTCGAGACGCAGTGGGCGACCAGCTTGCCGTCCGGCAGCAGCACCCGCGCCTCGACGACGGCGGTGCGGCGGCCCATGTGGATCAGCCGGCCTTCGCCGGTCAGCCTGCCCTCCATGACGGGCCGGATGAAGTTGATCTTGAGCTCGACAGAGGTGGAGCTCGAGCCGGGGGGCAGCGCGCCCTTGGCCGCGAAAGCCACCGCCGTATCGGCCAGCGCGGCCACGATCCCCCCATGCACCACGCCGTTGTGGTTGAGGAACTCCTCGCGCACGGCCAGCTCCAGCCGCACGAACCCGGGCTCGAGGTCGAGGAAGCGCACGCCCAGCGCCCGGATGATCGGGCTGGTGCGGACGATCGTCTCGATCAGGCGCTGCTTCTCCCCGAAGGCGTACGGCTCGAACCCCGCGTAGACGTTCATCCAGGCCTCTGGTTCGGTGGCAGCAGGCGATGCGATGCGCACCGGAGAGTGCGCGAGGCGCCAGCCAACGGGATTGCCTACCGCAACCCCGGCACGGCGGCAATCGCCCGAGCCCGGGCCCATCCCATGGCGATGGCGCGCCGGCGCCCGCTGGCCGCCCCAGGCGAAAGGCGCTACCCTGGCCCCTTGCGAGCCGCAACGGGCCGGGCGGCCCGCCAGTGGGGTCACGGCGCACAGCCAGCTGTTTCCGCCGGAGGAGGGCGAACCGATGCAGAGCCTGCCGCTCGCCGAGGCGCATGAGCGCCTCGGCGCAACCTTCGGCGAGTTCGCGGGGTTCCGCATGCCGCTCTACTACACGCGGCCCATCGAGGAGCACCATGCCGTCCGCTCCGCCGCGGGCGTGTTCGATATCTCGCACATGGGCCAGTTCACGCTGGAGGGCGCGCGCGCGGAGGATTTCCTCCAGCACACGGTCACGGGCGACGTGCAGGCGCTGCACGACGGCCAGGCGCTCTACACCCTGCTCTGCCGCCCGGACGGGGGCGTGCTCGACGACCTGATCGTCTACCGTCACCATCCGGCCCGCTACCGCATCATCGTCAACGCCGGCACGCGCGAGAAGGATTTCGCCTGGCTGGGCGGACTCTCGCAGCCGTTCGGCGTGCGGCTCGCGGATGTCTCGGCGGCGTGGTGCCTGCTCGCCGTGCAGGGGCCGCGCGCCTTCGCGACGCTCGCGGCCCACATCGATCAACCCCCCGATCGGCTGGGCTACTACCACTTCGCCGAAACCCGCGCCTTCGGCGTGCCGGTGTTCCTCGCACGCACCGGATACACGGGCGAGCCCGGTTGCGAACTCGCCGTTCCCAGCGAGCAGGCGGCCGACCTATGGCGCGAGCTGATCGAGGGGCTGCGCCTCCAGCCCATCGGCCTCGCCGCCCGCGATACGCTGCGGCTGGAGGCGTGCATGGCCCTCTACGATCACGAGCTGCGCGAGGCATGGCACCCCTTCGAATCGGGCGTGGGCTGGGCCGTCAAGCTCGACAAGGCGGGCGACTTCGTGGGGCGGGAGGCCCTGCGGGCGGTGCAGCGGCAGGGCTCGGCGCACCTGCTGGCCGGGCTGGAACTGACGGGCCGGGGCATCCCCCGTAGCGGCTATCCCGTGCGCGCTGCGGGGGGAGCGGTCGGCGAGGTCACTTCGGGCACGCTCTCGCCCACGACCGGCAAGGCCATCGCCCTGGCCCACGTGCGGGCCGCCTGCGCCAGGCCGGGCACGGGGATGTTCGTGGAAATCCGGGGAAGGCCCGTCGAGGCGGTCGTGGTCAAGCGCCCCTTCTACAAGAGCCCGGCCCTGCGGGGGTGAACCCCGCAGGTCGCTCAGCGCAGGCCCCGACCCACGAGGATCAGCACATCGACACCGCTGAGCAGGGCCTCCTGCGACGTCATGGGCTGCACGGCCTGGGAGGCGGACGTCGCCTCGGCCACGCGCAGCGCGGCCTTGAGGAAACCCGCCCGGAAGCGCACTTGCGTCACCGCACCCGCATCCCTGGCGGCGAGCGCCACGAAGGAGAGCAGGATCGGGCGGCCCAGGTCGCGTTCGAGGGCGGTGCGGTCGTGCTCGTCGAGCTTCACGGCCAGCCGCCGCCCTTGCTCGGGCTGGCGGGGATCGCCGAGGATGCCGATGCGCAGCGGCACCTCCACCGCGCGCTCCCCCGGAAACGCCTGATCGAACGGAATCGTGGGCTGCGGCGGCGGAGGCGGCATGCCGGCCCAGGGCTTCTCGGAGCCCCGCGAGAACTCGCGCGGCACGGTCGGCTCCGGCGGGGGGGGCGGGGGGGTCGGTGGCGGTGGGGGCGGCGGCTGCGCCGGTGCCGCGACCGTGCCCGGCGCGCCCGGAGTCCCCGGCGCTCCGCCGGCGCCGCTCTCGGGCGTGCCGGCCGCGCCCTTGGCCGCGCCCTTGGCCGCACCGGCGGCCTTGGGCGCGGCGGCTTTCGAGCCGCCGCAGGCGGACAGCGCCGCGATCAGCAGCAGGCATAGGGCGAACGCGGCTGTCCGTCGCATCGTCGCGTTCCTTGGCTGTTGACTGCCGTTGGGGCCGCCTGGCCGGGTCCTCCCGGGCATCCGGCTCGCCGCGGTTCCGGCGCACGCCGGCCGTGTTTCCCTTGTAAGGAAATGGCCCGCGTTTGACAAGCGCTGGAAAGCGCGCCGCCGGGGGGCGGGGCAGGCCACCGCGTCCCCGGCCGCTGCGACGGGGTGGCGGTGCGGAGCTCCAATCGGCGCCGGCCTCAGCGGGGAGGCTGCGACGCTACCTGTCCAGCCACACCTCGGTGAAGCGCCAGCCGTTGACCGAGACCGGATGGGGGATCCAGTTCTTCACGTAGCTGCGATGGGGGTGGTAGTACATCCGATACGCCAGCACGGGTCGCGCCACCTCCTGCTGCAGCCGCATATCCGCTTCCTGCACGAACTGCCGCCGTTTGACGATATCGAGCTCCGCCGACTGGCGCTCGAAGAGCTGCTGCACCTCCGCGTTGCAGAAGTCGGTGTAGTTCCGCTGTGAGCCGCAGCCGTAGTGCTCGAAGAACACGGCATCGGGGTCATCGAGCCCGAGGCCCGTGGAGTTGGCCGCCAATTGGAACTCGCGGCGGGCGACCAGCGGAAACCATTGCCCGGTGTCGATGGTCTTCAGCACCGCCTCGATTCCCACGGCCTTCAGCTCGCCGCTGGCCCAGACGGCCAAGTCCTGGTATGTGGGCGCGGTGCGGGTGGTGATCACGAGCTTGAGCGGATTGTCAGGGCCATAACCCTCCTCGGCGAGCAGGCGCCGTGCCTCGGCCTTGTCCTTCTCGCCGGTGCCATAGCCGGGCAGCATGCGGAGCTGTTCCTCCGTGAGCCCCCAGCCGCCCCAGGGCTGCGGGATCATCGCGCCGCCCAGCACCGCGCCGTTCTGGTACACGCTCTTGATGATGTTCTCGCGGTCCATGGCCAGGCCCACGGCGCGCTTGAGCTTGGGGTTGTTGAGCGGCGGTTTCTTCGCGTTGAGGAGGAGATTGGCGCTGCCGCTGGCGACCAGGGGCGCGAACTGAAGCGTGGGGTCGGCCCGCCGCAGGTTTTCGGCTGCGGGCTTCGTGGTGAACGTCGGGTGCGCCGCATCCACCTGGCCCTTGAGCAGGGCGGCCGCCGTGCTCCCAATGGTGCGGATCATGTGGAAGGTCACCCCGTCGAGGTAGGGGCGGCCCTTCACATGGAAGTCCGGATTCTTTTCCAGCACGATGGACTGGTCCGCCGTGTACGACTTGAGCTTGAAGGGACCGGTGCCCACCGCCGTCTTGCGCAGATCGGCCGCCGGGATGTGCGAGGGGTAGATGGGCGAGTAGGAACCCGCGAGAATCGCCAGCAGCGATGGCTGGGGCTTGGTCAGGCGGAAGCTCACCTGCAGGTCGCCCACGGTTTCGATCCCCTGGACGTTCGCGTACCAGAGCTTGCGCGGGTTCAGCTTCAGGCGTTCGGTGGTGCGGCCGCGCACCATTTCGAACGTGTGCTGCACGTCCTTTGCCGTCAGGGGCTTGCCATCGTGCCAGCGCAGCCCCGGCCGGAGCGTGAAGGTGAGCGTGCGGTTGTCGGCGCTCCACTCCCAGCGCTCGGCCATGTCGGGCCGGATGGAATCGAGATCCTCCTTGGGGTTGAAGTAGTCGAACCACACCAGGTTCCCGTAAACGGGCACCATGGGCCAAGTGGTGCGGTTGGTGGACTCCTCGTGGAGGGAAAGGCTCGGCGGGTTGGCATCGGTCTGCACCCGCAGCACTCCCCCGTACTTCTGTGCCGTGGCCGGAATGGCCGCAGCGACCAGGAGGCCGCCGAGGAGTGCGGCGGCCGTAGCGCGGATCAGGTTCATGGTGCCTTTGTGGCCGGTAGTGGCGAGAGGGGTTCGCGGTGCCCCCGATAGAGCATGCCATCCCAGCCATGTCAAACGGCCGGCGGGCTGAGCGCCCTTCAGAACATCATGGGCCAGCCGGCCAGCCGGCGCCGGCTGCGCCCGGCCTCGCCATCGGGGCCGCAGGCGAGCCGCAGCGCCTCGATGATCTCGACTCGCGTGTCGCGCGGGTCGATCACGTCGTCGATCAGGTTCAGCCCCACGGCCTCCCAGGGGGCGTTCATGCGGTTGACCTGCTCGAGATACCTGGCCCGCAGCGCCTCGGGATCGGCGGCCTTCTGCAGCTCGCGCGCGTAGACCACGCCCACGGCGTTCTCGGCCGCCATGAACGAGATGTCGGCGCTGGGCCAGGCCAGCAGGCGGTCCGCCTGGGCGCCCGCGCCGCCCATGGTGCGGTGGGCCAGCCCGTATGCCTTGCGGATGATGACGCTCACCAGCGGCACGGTGCTGTACTGGAGCGCCAGGGCCCAGGTCTGGATCTTGAGGGGCATCTTGCGCTGCTCGGCGGCCTTGCCCACGTAGAAGCCGGGCGTGTCCTGCAGCATCACCAGCGGGATGTGGAACGAGTCGCACAGGCAGATGAAGGCGGTGGCCTTCTCGCAGGCGCCGGCCCCGAGGGCGCCCGCGTTGTAGCGCGGGTTGCTGGCGAACACCCCCACGGTCTGCCCGTCGAGCCGGGCCAGCGCGATGATCAGGCTCGGGTCGAACTGCGCCTTGAGCTCGAGCACGGAATCCCGGTCGAAGATGCGGTCGAGCAGCTTGTGCATGTCGTACGCGCCGCGGGTCGATTTCGGCATGAGGGCGAGGATGTCGTCGAGCTTGCGGTCGGGCGGGTCGCCGGTGTCCACCCGCGGCGGAAGCTTGGCGGCGTTGGCGGGCAGGTAGCTCAGCACCTGCCGCGCCAGCCGCATGCAGTGGGGGTCGTCCTCGGCCACGAGATCGATCAGCCCCGTCTGCTTGGCGTGGAATTCCCAGCCGCCCAGCTCCTCGGGCGTCAGCCTCTCGCCGGTGGCCTGCTCGATCACGCGCGGCCCCGAGACGGCCATGGCCGTGCCCTTGACCTGGATGCTCACGTCGGCCAGGGCCGTCTTCCAGGCCGGGCTGCCGTAGCACTCGCCGTTGATGCAGTTGATGAACGGCACGCGCCGGCCGCGCGGCTCGCCCAGCATCTGCGAGGGGGTGCGCATGTGGTTCACGGCGCCGAGGTTGTCGGGCATGCGCGTGCCGCCGCCCTCCCCCGTCGAGATGTAGGGATAGCCCTTGTCGTAGGCGTACTGGGTGGCCCTGCGCATCTTGCCCACCCCCACGCGCCCGCCGCTGCCCGCCAGCACGGTGATGTCGTCGGCGGTGACGAACACCGTGCGGCCCTCGATCTTGCCGAAGCCGCAGATCTTGCCGTCGGCGGCGGTCTTGGCCTGGGTCTCCGGCATGTCGCTGTGGCTGAGCAGCCCGAACTCGCGGTAGGTGCCGGGGTCCAGCAGGTGCTCGATGCGCTCCCGCGCGGAGAGGCGACCCTTGGCATGCTGCTGCGCCACCTTGGCGGCGCCGCCCATCGCGAGGGCGTGCTCCCTGCGCCGGCGCAGCTCCTCCAGGCCATGGGGATCGCTGACGGGCTCGGTCATCGGAACATCCTTTCGGTCGAGGGGGATGGACGCGGTGCGCCGGGCGAGGGGCGTCGATCACCCCTCGCGCGACGGCCGATGGCTTCGCCGTGTTCGTTAACAGCAGCGGCAGGCGCACGGCAAGAGGCGGCACGGCAAGAGGCCAGCGGTACGTCGGTAGTGGGTCAGTTTGAAAATAGACGCTCCCGCGGGCGGCCTCACCCACCCCATCCCTCCCTTTCCCGGAGGGAGAGGGATGGAGTCCCTGATCGGCCACCGGGGCGGTTTGAAGGGCGCCCCCTCTCCCCCAGGAGAGGGGGCAGCCGCGCCAGCGGCGGGGGTGAGGCTGCGGCCCCTGCCCGCTCGATTCCACCAATCTGACCCACTACCGGTACGCAGGGCAAGTCCAAAGTCGTCCGTCACCTCATGCCGTCTGTGGGCGTCAGGGTCGCGGCGATGGCCTGCGGAGCGCTGCCCGGCGCCCTCCGGCCTCCCTCCCCGGAGTGGATCGCTGTGGCGTCGGG
>JACQKK010000123.1 GCA_016204605.1 Candidatus Lambdaproteobacteria bacterium | reverse complement strand
GGTGCGCACCCACGTGGGCATCCCCTGGCGCCTCACCCACCGCCACAACGGCGTGCGGGCGCCGGCGCCGCTGTTCGGCGCCGACACGGAGCGGGTGGCCCGGCTGGCCGGGCTGGACGACGCGGAGATCGCCGCGCTGCGGGCGCGCAAAGTCCTGCAATGATCTCGGCGCAGCAACGGGCACGAGCCCCGTGCCCTCGGCCGCGTGATGTCCGTTCGCCGGGGCCGGGCGAGACTTTTCACCAAGTGGAGCTGGCATGATCCGGGTGGCAATCATCGGGGCCGCCGGCCTTTCGGGGCTGGAGCTGATCCGCATCCTCACCCACCACCCGATGGCGGAGCTGCGGGTCGTCACCTCCGACCGCCACGCGGGCAAGCGCGTCGGCGATGCCTTCCCCGAGCTGAGCCGCGTGGAGCTGGTGTTCAGCAGCCACGACGCGAAGCTGGAGGGGTGCGACGTGGCCTTCCTGGCCATCCCCAACCAGGCCAGCCTGGAGCAGGCGCCCCGCCTGCTGAAGCAGGGGCTGCGCGTGATCGACCTCTCGGGCGTGTTCCGGCTGGCCGATCCGGACGTGTTCCGCACGCACTACGGCCTGGAGCACACGGCGCCGCGCGAGCTGCGGGAGGCGGTGTTCGGCCTGCCCGAGGCGTTCCGGGCGCGCATCCCCAAGGCCCGGCTGATCGCCAACCCGGGCTGCTACCCGACGGGCGCGCTGCTGGGGCTGCTGCCGCTGGGCGACCTGCTGGGCGGGCTGGCCGCCCCGCCGATCATCGATGCCAAGTCGGGCGTGTCCGGGGCGGGCGGCCGCGTGGAGGACGACGCCACCAACTTCATGGAGGTCAACGAGAACTTCAAGGCGTACAAGGTGTTCGGCCACCAGCACACCCCCGAGATCGAGCAGTATCTGGCCGAATGCACGCCCTATGCGCCGGCGCGCGACGGAGCGGTGGTCTTCACCCCCCACCTGCTGCCGATCGGCCGCGGCATCCTCTCCACGATCTACCTGCGCTTCGCGCGGCCGCTGGAGCCCGAGGCGGTGCGCCGGCGCTTCGCGGCCTTCGCCGAGCGCGAGCCGTTCGTGCACCTGCTCGCCGCAGGGCGCGGCGCCGAGGTGAAGATGGTGCAGGGGCTGAACGACTGCGTGACCAGCCTCCATCACGACGCGGAGGCCCGGAGCTGGGTGGTGATCACCGCCATCGACAACCTCGGCAAGGGCGCGGCTGGACAGGCCGTCCAGAACATGAACCTGATGTTCGGTCGCGCCGAGACCGAAGGGCTGGTGTAATTCCAGCGTGCGCTGGAACGTGAACGCTGCGCCGCGCGCCTGAGGAGCCCTGCGGAGTGGGGCGTCTCGAAGGCCGCGGTGCCCCTCGCACCAGCGAGGACTTGCCCCGGACAGCATAGCCCCACGCGCGGAGGGAGGCGATGTTCATCGATTCGGTACTCGGCGGGTTCGCCCTGTTCGCCGAAGGGCGGGTCTGGCTGGGGCTGCTGGCCTTCGTTTGCGCCAACGCGCTCCTGCTGTGGGGCCTCGCCTTGCTGCCTGCGCAGGAAGGCTGCCTGGTGCGGCTGCTGCTGCGCCCCACGGCGCTGGGCCTGGTCGCCGCGCCGCTGCTCTACTGGCTGCTCCCGGTGCTGCTGGGCCGGGGCGAGTTCGCCTCTCTCGAGCTGATCTGGACGGGGCGCTGGCTGCAGCTCAAGGCCGGCCTCGTGGCCGTCGCGCTGCTGATCCTGATCGGCGCGATCCCCTTCCTGGGCGGGATGGTGGCCGGCTCCTGGGGCTTGCAGACGTTTCTCTACGCCGTGCTGTTCTTCCGCTTCCTGTTCGGGGACTGGCTCCTGACGCGGGCCGTGACGGGGCGGGCGCGGGACGAGCTCTACCCCGGCCTCTTCGCCTCGCTGGCCTACCTGCTCATCGCCTGGCTGATCGTCGAGCTGCTGCGCCTGGGGCTCTCGGCGCTGCTGGCGCGGCTCGATCCCACCCGCCGCCTGCGCCGCCTGGAGACCCGCGTGCTGGCGCCGACGCTGGGCGTGCTCGGCGGCCTGCTGCCCTTCTTCATGTACGTCGCCCACGTCCGGCTGGCCGTGGGGGGGTGAGGGGGTCCCATGCGCCGGAGGCGCCCTCACGGGGCGGAGCCGTCGACCGCCGCGCGCAGGTACGCCAGCAACCGCGTGCGCCAGGGGCTCTCCGGACGGGAGAAGACCTCCATGTGGTCCGCTCCGGGCACCGCCCAGAAGGCTTTGGTCTTGCCCGGAAAGGCCTCGTAGAGCTGAAGGCCATTCTCGATGCGTACGGTGGCGTCGGTTTGGCCGTGGATGACGAGCAGGGGCACGTCGGCGATGCGGGGCAGGTCGTCGAGCGGCCGCAGCGCGTCGCTGAACAGCAGGTAGGCGACGGGGTACTGGAACGGCCAGGTGAGCCAGGTGGAATCCAGGATCAGCCGCACCTCCTCGCGGTACGAGGCGAAGCCGCCCTCGATCACGAGCGCCTTGACGCCGGCAATGCCGGCCCTCGCCAGCGCACCCACGGCCAGCGCGCCGCCCAGGCTTTGCCCGTAGACGATCAGTCGCTCCGGCTCCACGTCGGGCCGGCCGCGCACATAGCGGATCGCCGCCTCGCCGTCGGCGATGGCGCCCTCCCGGCTCGGGCTCCCCTCGGATTCGCCATAGCCGCGGTAGTCGAACAGGAACACCGAGAAGCCTTCCGGCGGAAGCCAGCGCACCGCGTAGAGGTGGTTGGTGACGTTCGCGGCGTTGCCATGGAAGTGCACGATGGTACCGCGCACCGGGCTCCGTCCCGGCAGGAACCAGCCGTGGAGCTCCGCGCCGTCGGCGCTCCTGAACCGTACCTCCTCGTGCGCTAGGTTGAACTGCTCCGGGGTGAAGTACAGCCGCCGGTTGGGCTGAAAGAAGACGGAGTTGCACCCGCTGAGCGCCAGCAGGACGGCAGCGATCAGCAACACCGCGCACCGGCGCGCGACCCGTGCCTTCGCTGTCCGCCCGTCCTGAAGGTGCATCGCTCCGTCGCCGGATCAGAAGGTGAAGGCCAGGGCCAGCAGCGCCTCACGGTACGCCGCGATGCCGCTCCATTCCAGCCGCAGCTCGATGTCGC
>JACQKK010000124.1 GCA_016204605.1 Candidatus Lambdaproteobacteria bacterium | reverse complement strand
TGATGGGGCGCATGCTGATGTCCAACCCCCACTGGCCGTTGCAGGCCGCCAAGGCGCTCGGCTTCGACCACCCCTGGCCAATCCAGTACCTTCGCTCCAATATGGATTGAGTCGGGACCCCCCTCCCAGCCTCGGGGTGCCGCCGCGCGCTCCGCCGCGGGGGCGGACCGCGGCAGGGCGAACCACCAGGAGCGACCGCATGGCAACGTCGACGCACCCGCTGCCAACCCTGTACATCCCCCACGGTGGCGGGCCCTGCTTCTTCATGGCATGGACGATGGGGCCGCCCGACACCTGGGAGCGGATGGCGGCGTACCTGCGCGGGCTCGGCACGTCGCTCCCGGCGCTCCCGGAGGCGCTGCTGGTGATCTCCGCGCACTGGGAGGAGCCCGCCGCCACCGTCACCACGGCCGGCGCGCCGCCGCTGCTGTTCGACTACTACGGTTTCCCGCCGCATACGTACGCGCTGACCTGGCCGGCCCCTGGCCAGCCGGCGCTGGCCGAGCGGGTGCGCGCGCTGCTGGGGGGCGCCGGGTTCGCCACGGCCGCCGACGGGCGCCGCGGCTACGACCACGGCGTGTTCATTCCGCTCAAGGTCGCCTTCCCCGGGGCGAACATCCCCACCGTGCAGCTCTCGCTGCTGGCGGGGCTCGACCCGATCCAGCACCTCGCGATGGGGCGGGCGCTGGCGCCGTTGCGGGAGGAGGGGGTGCTGATCGTCGGCAGCGGCATGAGCTACCACAACATGCGCGCGTTCATGACCGCCGCGGCGGGCCCGGATTCGGACGCGTTCGATGGCTGGCTCGCCGAGACGGTGGCGCTGGAGCCCGCCCTGCGCGACGCGCGGCTGGTCGAGTGGGAGCAGGCCCCCGCGGCCCGGCGCTGCCATCCGCGCGAGGAGCACCTGCTCCCGCTGATGGTCGCGGCCGGTGCCGCGGGCAGCGACCGCGGCCGGCGGGAGTTCCGCGACCGGGTGATGGGCTCCACCGTCTCCGCGCACCGGTTCGGCTGAGCGGCCGGGCGCGGGCGCTAGCGGGTGTTGGCGATCCCGCTGTCGATGGTCACGACGGTGCCGCTGATGAACGAGGCGCGCGCGGAGGCCAGATACACGACCAGGTCCGCCACCTCGTCGGCCCGGCCCGCCCGCTGCGCCGGCATGTCCTTGTAGAACTCGCGCCAGCGGTTCTTGTCGCCGAAGGCCTTTTCCGCATTCGCCATCTGGCGGGCGATCAGCCGGTCGGTCTCGATCGGGCCGGGGTTCACCCCGACCACCCGGATGCCGTGGCGCATGCTGGTGCTGCCCAGGCCGCGGGAGAAGGCCATCAGCGAGGCATTGCCGGTGGTGCCGGTGATGTAGTTCACGTCGGGGCGCTCCCCGGCCGCGCCGATCACGTTGACGATCACGCCGCCGCCGCGCTCCCGCATGCGCCGGAAGTACTCGCGGCACATGTTGACGTAGCCGAACACCTTGAGTTCCCAGGCCTCCCGCCAGCGCGCTTCGCCGATGGTTTCGATGTCGCCGCGGGGGATGGCCCCGGCGTTGTTGACCAGGATGTCCGCGTCCGGGCAGGCCTGGAACACGGCGGCCACGGAGCCCGGCTTGCCGAGATCGAGCGACTGCACGCTCACGGCCACGTCGGACTGCTTGGCGATGCGCTCCCGCGCCGCGTCGAGGTCCTGCTGCGAGCGCGAGACCAGGTGCAGCCGGCAGCCCTCCGCGGCGAACCCTTCCGCGCAGGCGTATCCGATCCCGCGCGAGCCGCCCGTGATCACGACGGTCTTTCCCCGCAGATGCAAGTCCATCCTCTTCTCCCAAGTGGTGGCGTGATTCCATTTCCCCTTCAATCGTGAAAGAAACTCCGCGTCCCTGAGGAGCGCGAAGCGCGTCTCGAAGGGCGCGTCTGTGGGGGCCGCGGCCTTCGAGACACCCTGCTGCGCAGGGCTCCTCAGGCACGCGGCTGTTCATGGCACCATTGAAGTGGAATCGGAATGAGGTGCGGTCGCCGCGGCGCGCCGACCGGGAACACCGATTGCTGATAGCAGGCGGCCGGCCGGAAGTCACCCGGCCGGGGCAAGCGGATCTGCGGCGTCCTCGGCACCCTCAGCGCCGCCTGGCGCCCCG
>JACQKK010000133.1 GCA_016204605.1 Candidatus Lambdaproteobacteria bacterium | reverse complement strand
GCAAGCGGCACATCATGGTGCCAGTCCCCACCGTCTGTCAAGGCGCCATCCCATGGCTGTGTGACAGCACCCCGACGGCCCAGGCGCGCGTGGCCTCGCCCAGGGTCTCCGGCGGCGGGGCCGGGAGCGGGCGTGAGAAAAGACGGGGGAAAGGCAGAGGACGGGCAGGGTGCAGCCCGCCCCTGGGGCGGGCACGGACACCAGCGGGCGGCAGGAGCTTCCGGCCGGCCTCAGGCGGCGGGCGAATCTCCGCGCGCCTTGGCCTCGGCGTTCTCGGGCGCCTGGTAGAAGACGATCCGGCTGCAGTGGGCGCAGGTGCCGTGCTGGCTGGGGTTGGCGATGAGGATGTTGTAGGCCTGCGGGGGCAGGGCCACCCGGCAGCCGGTGCACGTGCCCGACACCACCGGGACGATCGCGGGCAGCCGCCCCGCCTTGCACAACCGCCGGTAGTAGGCCATGAACGGCGCGCCCCGCTCGGCGGACAGCGCGTTGAAGCGCGCCTGCGCCTCGGCCAGCTCCGCGTCCAGCACGGCCTTCTCGCCCAGCACCACCGCCTCGCGGCCCTGGTATTCCTCGCGCACGCGATCGTACCGCCCGCGCACCTCCTTGAGCCTGGGGCTGAGCTCGTCCATCTTCTGGCGTGCCTCCTCGATCTCGCGCTGGAGCTGATCGTTGAGCTTGTGGGCGTCTTCGATCTGCTTGCGGTCGGCCATGTAATCCTTCTGGGTGGTCACCCGCTTCATGTGCTCTTCGAACTTGGCGATGGTCTCCACCGCCAGGGCGATGGTGGACTCGCGCTTCTGGATGTCGGACTCGAGCTGCTGCCAGGGACCCAGGATCTCGTCGAGCACCTTCTGTTCGAGATCGAGGGATTTGCGATCGATGTTGAGCCGGTCGGGGATCTTGCGCAGTTGCCGGTTGAGCTCGAGCAGGCGTGCATCGATGCGGGCCAGTTCGGAGAGGACCTGTGTGGCTTCGGTCATGGCATCCTTACGGATTCAGTGGTGGCGCGGGCGGCCGCGCGATCCGCGGGGTCGAGGGACAACGGACGTGGGACAAAAAAAAAGGTGCATCCGCGGATGCACCTTTTCTGGCGTGTGGTCTACCCGGCCGCTCCGCCTGCCGGCCGAGCAGGGGTGCGGTGGAGGGCTCCCAAACGGCCAGGCGATAGGCGGTACAGAAATCGGTCGGGCAATACGGTATCGCGATCCGGTTCATCGTTCAGGTCTACCGCACTGGTGGGCCCACCTGGATTTGAACCAGGGACCAGCCGGTTATGAGCCGGCCGCTCTAACCAGCTGAGCTATAGGCCCGCGTTCCTGTTCCGCCCCGAGCGGGGTTCGGAAACGTCAATTATAGGAAAGGCGTCGTCACTTCGCAAGGACATCTTTTACGTCACCCGCCCGGCGCTCCCGCCCGATGCGGCATGGCTCACGCCATCCGGGCGCGCAGGTAATTGAAATTACTGGGTTCCTGATAGAGGCGATGGGTGGCGGAGTCCAGGGCCGTCAGCACCCCGCCGTACACGCACCCCGTGTCGATGCCATACAGCGCATGGGCCTGGAAGATTTCGCCCGGGGGCAGCCCCAGCGAGAGGGTGGGCGTATGGCCGAACACGATGTCCTTGCCGTGCCAGTCGCGCGCGCGGCGGAAGAAGGCCTCGCGAATCCACAGCAGCACCTCGGGCACCTGCTCCGCCATCGTCGCCAGGCGTGGATCCAGGCCCGCATGGACGAACACGGTGCGGTCGTCCTCGATATACGGCTCCAGCGCCTCGAAGAAGGGCCGGTCGTGCGCGGCGAAGTCGGGTAGCCGCCCGGCGCGGAGCAGGGCGCCAAGCTCCACGCCGTAGCTGCGCAGGGTGGCATCGCCGCCGTTCTGGAGCCAGAGCGGGATCTCCGCCGGGTCCCGCAGCGCCGCCTCCAGCAGCGCCTCGTGGTTGCCTTTGAGAAACCGGCACGGGCGCTGCAGGGCCAGTCGCCGCAGGTAGCGCACCACCGCCGCCGAGTCGGGCCCGCGGTCGATGTAGTCGCCCAGGAAGATCAGCTCCCCGTGGGGCGGCAGGCGCGCGATCAGCCGATCGAGCGGCCCCAGGCAGCCGTGGATGTCGCCGATGGCAATGGGCATCGCGGGGAGCCTTCCGGTAGAGCGTGTGCCGGCCGGTGCGGGTTGCACTCGGGTCGGAGGTGCCGGGGCCGCCGCCCTGCGACGCGTCCGCGACGCGGCCATCGCAGGGCGGCGGCGCTGGAGCGTGGCTCGGCCACAGCGCCTACGGCTCGCCCGTCTCGACGGGGCGCGCGGGGTCGGCGCACCACTGGCTCCAGGAGCCGACGTAGAGTCGACCCGGCGCCAGCCCCGCCGCGGCCATGGCGAGCATGTTGTGGCACGCGGAAACGCCCGAGCCGCAGTAGTGCACGGTGCGTTGCGGCTCCGTGCCGGCGAGGGGGCGGAAACGCCCGCGCAGGGTCTCGGCGGGCAGGAACGTGCCGTCGCCGCGTACGTTTTCGGCCTGGGGCAGGTTGAGCGCGTGCGGGATATGGCCCGCCACGGGATCGATCGGCTCCGCTTCGCCCCGGTAGCGCGCGGCCGAGCGGGCATCCACCAGCCGCACGCCCGGCGACCGATACAGCCGCTGCAGCTCGTCGAGCTCGACCCACTGCTCCGCCTGCGGCCGGCCCAGGAAGCCGCCGGGCTGCGGCCGCGGCACCTCGGCCGTGACGGGGCGACCCTCGCGCTGCCAGCGGGCGAACCCGCCATCGAGCACGGCCACGGCGCCATGTCCCACGCCGTCATGACCCAGCGCCCGCAGCATCCACCAGAGCCGGGCGGCGGCGGCGCCGCTGCTGTCGTCGTATGCCACCGCCTGCGAGCGCGGCCCCACGCCCTGCCGATCGAGCCAGCGGGCGAAGGCGCCCCAGTCGGGCAGGGGGTGACGACCCGTCCCGCGACCCGCCGGGCCGGCCAGGTCGCGCTCCATGTGGGCGAAGCGCGCGCCCGGAAGATGGGATGCCGCATACACCCGCTCCCCGTGGCCGGGGTCGGTCAGCGCATGGCGGCAATCGAACACCACCCAGCCGGGGTCGGCCAGGTGCGGCTGGAGCGCTTCCGGGGCGATGAGCGCGGTGTGCGTCATCGGCATCTCCTTGGTTCCCCGCGCCGGGGTTGCCGACGCGGTGAGGTCGCTCAGTCCTCGCGGGTGGCCTGCACCAGCTCATCCGGCGTGGTGATGCCCTGGCGCACCAGCTCGATGCCATACTGGCGCATGGAGACCATGCCGTTGGCGAGGGCGACCTCGCGGATCAGGTTGGCCTCGTTGGTCTTGTGCAGGATGTCCTTGATCGGGTCGGTCATCACCAGCAGCTCGAACAGCCCCTGGCGGCCATGCATGCCGGTGTTCTGGCACTCGGCGCAGCCCTGGCCCTGGTAGAGCACGGGCCACTCGGCGAGCTCCCGCTCGCTGAACCCCATCTCCCGCAGCAGGGTGCGGTCGGGTTCGACCGGGGCGCGGCAGCGCTCGCAGATGCGCCGCACCAGCCGCTGGGCCAAGACGGCCATCACCGTCGAGGAGACCAGGTAGGGCTCGATGCCCATATCGACCAGGCGCGTCACCGTGGCCGGCGCGTTGTTGGTGTGGACGGTGCTGAAGACGAGGTGGCCGGTCAGCGCGGCCTGGGTGGCGATCACGGCCGTCTCGCGGTCGCGCATCTCGCCCACCATGATCACGTCCGGGTCCTGGCGCAGGATCGAGCGCAGGGCGTTGGCGAAGGTGAGCCCGATCTTGGGGTTGAGCTCCGTCTGCACGTAGCCGGCGATCTTGTACTCGACCGGGTCCTCGATGGTCATGATGTTCTTGCTGTGGCGGTCGATCTCGGCCAGGGCGGCATAGAGGGTGGTGGTCTTGCCGCTGCCGGTGGGGCCGCTGACGAGGATCATCCCGCCTGTCTGGCGGATCAGGCGGTTCATCTCGCGGTAGATGGGCATGGGCATGCCCAGCGCGGGCAGGCTGAACAGGGCCTGATCCTGGTAGAGCAGCCGCAGCACCGCCTTTTCCCCGTGCACCGTGGGCAGGGTGCTGACGCGGATATCGATGCGCCGCCCGGCGATGACGATCAGCGTGCGGCCGTCCTGCGGCAGGGCGCGCTGGGCGATATCGAGCCGGGACATGATCTTGATGCGGTTGACCAGCGTGCGCTGGATCGCCTTGGGCAGCGTGGTGGTGGTGCGCAGCAGCCCATCGATGCGGAAGCGGATCACCACCTCCGAGGGGGTGGCGTCGATGTGCACGTCGCTGGCGGTGGACTTGGCCGCGAGGTAGAGCAGGTTGTTGAGCAGCCGCTTGATCGGCTCCTCGTCGCGGGCGTCGATCAGGTCCTCGGGCTCCTCGAGGCCAAGCGCGGCGGCCGCGTCGCCCCCGCCCGTGTCGATGGCCTCGATCACCTCGTCGGTGGCCCCGCCGCCCGCCCGGTCGTAGGCGCGGTTGATCAGCGCCAGGATCGCCTGGTGGGTCGAGACCACCACCCGCACGGGCCGGCCCATGCGGCGCCCCACGTCGTCCACCGGCTCGAACAGCTCGGGGTTCTCCACCGCCACCCAGAGCGCCTCGGGGGCGAGATGGGTGGGGAAGAACATGAACTTCTTGGCGTAGCGGATGGGCACCGCCTGGACGAACTCCGGCAGCAGCTCCGCATCGTCCAGGTGGGGGCGGAACTCCAGGCCGAAGAACTGGGCCACCGCCTGCTGGAACAGCTCCGGGCTGACGAGCTTCTGCCGCAGCACGAGCTGCCGCACGGCGGCGAGATCGATCTTTCGCTCCGCGATCTCCTCCGCCAGCGGCTCGAGGGCCTCGGGCGGCACCTTGAAGCCTTCGGCCAGGATGCGCAGCAGGGGATGGGCGAACGCCGCGGGTTCGGGTGTGGTGTTGGGATGGGCCAGCACGCTGCTCATGGTCGGCCCCTCGACCGGTACGGATCAGAGTTCCACGGAAAGGGTCGAGCGGAAGCCCTGGTAGGGCCGCAACTCGTCGACGCCTGCCAGCTTGGTGACTTCCGCGACCTCTGCCCGCAATTCTTCCACGAACCTGGACGGGCGGCAAATCTGCCGCTGCCCGAAGCCGGAGCTCACCAGGGGCACGGTGAGGGTGAGATGGCGCTTGCAGCGGGTGACGGCGACGTAGAACAGGCGCCGCTCCTCCTCCAGCCGTTCCGGCGGCTCCAGGCAGCGGGCGTGGGGGAACTCCCCATCGGCCAGGCCGATCAGGAACACCGCCTCCCATTCCAGCCCCTTGGCCTGATGGACGGTGGTGAGCGTCAACTGGTCCTGCTCGCCGTTCGCCGACTCCTCGTGGTCGCGGATCACCGTGCTGCCCACCAGCGCCAACTGGTTCAGGAAGCGTTCGAGCGAGCGGTAGCGCCCGGCGAACTCGGCCATGAAGCCGAGATCGGCCTCGCGCTCGCGGGGGTTGTCGAACTGGGTGTAGAGCACGTCCTTGTAGAACCCCGCCACGACCCTGGCGATCATCTCCGCGGGCGCCATGCCCTCGGGCAGGATCTCCCGGAAGGTGGCGGTGAGCCGGCCCCAGCCCTCGCGCGCCTTGGCCGGGAGGGCCTTCTCCAGCGCCAGGTTCTCCCGGCTCAGGCGTACGGCGCGCTGCTCGAGAAACACCTTGAAGATGCGCTGGGCCGTGGCGTTGCCGATGCCCGGCAGCAGCTTGAGCAGCCGCATCCAGGCGATCTCGTCGAGCGGGTTGAACACGATGCGCAGGAAGGCCAGCGAGTCCTTGATGTGGGCCTGCTCGAAGAACTTGATCCCCGAGCGGATCACGAACGGGATGCCGCGCTCGGTCAGCCGCAACTGGAGCACCGCCGCCTGCACGTGGCTGCGGTACAGCACCGCCATGTCGCGCAGGGCCAGGTCGCGGTCGCACAGCTCGAGGATGCGCCTGATGACCAGCTCGGCCTCCTCGTTCTGGTCCATCACGTGGATCACCTCGGGCCGCTCGGAGCCCGTCTTGATCGTCACCAGGTGCTTGGCGAACTGGGACTGGTTGCGGGCGATGGACTCGTTGGCCAGTTCCAGGATCGGCGGCGTGCTGCGGTAGTTCTCCTCGAGCCGGTAGACCGCCCCGCCGAAGCGCTTGGGAAAGCCGAAGATGTTCTCGAAGTTCGCCCCCCGCCAGCCATAGATGGACTGGGCATCGTCGCCCACCACCATCAGGTTGCGATGCTCCCGCGCCAGCAGCTCCAGGATCTGCGCCTGCACGATGTTGGTGTCCTGGTACTCGTCCACCAGCAGGTAGCGCAACTGCCGCGCCAGCTCGATCTCCGGGTTCTGCTGCAGCAGCAGCAGCCAGTTGGCCAGCAGGTCGTCGAAGTCCATGGCGTTGTTGCCGGCCTTCTTGCGCTTGTAGAGCGCGCGGATGCGCTCCAGCTCGGGCTCGAACTCCATCAGCCAGGGGTAGTCGAGCCGGAGCAGGGTCGCGAGCGGCAGATCGCGGTTGAAGGCCATCGAGAGCACGCTCTGCACCACGCCGGCGGCCGGGAACTTGCGCCCGATTCCCTTGCCCATCTCCTTGCCGACCACCTCGCCCATGGCGGCCTTGATCAGGTCCCGCGCGTCGGACTCGTCGAGGATGGTGAAGTTGTTCTGGAAGCCGACCCGCGTGGCATAGCGGCGCAGGAAGCGGTTGGCGACGCTGTGGAAGGTGCCCGCCACGATGGCGCGGCCCTGGGCGGGAGCGCGCAGCAGCCCTTCCACGCGCGAGCGCATCTCCTCGGCGGCCTTGTTGGTGAAGGTCACCATCAGGATCGCCGAAGGCGGCACGCCCTGCTCGATCAGCCGGGCCACGCGGTGGGTGATGACGCGCGTCTTGCCCGTGCCCGCTCCCGCGATGACCAGGGCCGGCCCGTCCAGGTGCTCGATGATGACTTCCTGCTGCGCGTTGGGCGAGGCCATGCGGCGGCTGCGCAAGGGTGAAGCGGAGGCCGGCGGCGGCCCTCCCGCGGGGTCGGCTGTCCATGTCCGCCCCATCGGGTCAGCTTAGCAGGCCAGCCCCCGCCCAACAAGCGCGCGGCGGCGCAGGCCAGGGCAAGTCCAAAGTCGTCCGTCACCTCATGCCGTCTGTGGGCGTCAGGGTCGCGGCGATGGCCTGCGGAGCGCTGCCCGGCGCCATCCGGCCTCCCTCCCCGGAGTGGATCGCTGTGGCGTCGGGCCGGCAACCCCACCCCGGCCTTCGGCCACCCCTCCCCGCAATGGCGGGGAGGGGCCGGGGG
>JACQKK010000121.1 GCA_016204605.1 Candidatus Lambdaproteobacteria bacterium | reverse complement strand
GGCAACGCTGCCTCAGGGGTTCATGGCGCAGACCAGCAGGAAGCTGCACGGGAACTCGAGCGCGATCGTGGCGCGGGAGATCGTCAGGCGGCGTTCCTCCAGCGGCTGCCGCAGCAGCTCCAGCACGGCGCGAGGGTACTCGGGCAGCTCGTCGAGGAACAGCACGCCGTTGTGCGCCAGCGAGATTTCCCCCGGCTGGGGCGGCGAGCCCCCGCCCACCAAACCGGCCTGGGAGACGGTGTGGTGGGGGGCGCGGAACGGCCGCCGCGCCACCAGCGCCTGCGAGGCGCCCAGCAGCCCGGCGATGCTGTGGATCTGCGTGGTCTCCAGGGCCTCGTCGAAGCCGATGGTGGGGAGGATGGTCGAGAGGCGCTGGGCGAGCATGGTCTTGCCGGAGCCGGGCGGGCCCATCATCAGCAGGTGGTGGTTGCCCGCCGCGGCGATCTCGAGGGTGCGCTTGACCTGCTCCTGCCCCTTCACGTCCTGCAGGTCCTCGGCGAAGGTGGCCGCCTCGCGGAAGAGCGCAGCGGGGTCCACGGCGCGGGTTTCCGGCGTCCATTCGCCGCGCAGCAGCGCCACCACCTCGGCCAGCGACCCCACCGGGACCAGGGGCAGGCCGGCCACCACCGCCGCTTCCAGCTCGTTCTCCCTGGGGAGGATCATGCCGCGGGCGCCGCGCCGGCGGGCGGCGAGCGCCATGGGCAGCGCGCCACGCACGGGGCGCACGCGCCCCTCGAGCGAAAGCTCGCCCACCACCTGGTAGCCCGCCAGGCGCTCGGGATCGAAGGCGTCCGCGGCGCCGAGCAGCGCCACGGCGATCGGCAGATCGAACCCCGAGCCGATCTTGCGCACCTCGGCCGGCGCCAGGTTGACCGTGATCCGGCGGATGGGGAAGGCGAAGCCGCTGTTGGCGATGGCGGCCGTGATCCGCTCGCGGCTCTCCTTGATGGTGCCATCGGGCAGCCCCACGATGGTGAAGGCCGCGAGCCCCAGCGCCAGGTCCACCTCGACCTCGATCGGGTGTGCCTCCACCCCCAGCACCGTCGCGGACCACGTCTTGGCGATCATCGGGGGCTACTCGTCCGGCAGGCGGATGGAGCCATCGGGCAGAATGGTCCAGGCCGGGTTCCAGGCCACCTCCCAGACGTGGCCGTCGGGATCGGCGAAGTAGCCCGAGTGGCCGCCCCAGGCCGTGTCCTCGCCCGGTTTCAGGATGCGGCCACCCGCGCGTCCGGCCTCGGCGAGCACCTGGGCCACTTGGCGCCTCTCGCGGACGTTGTAGGCCAGCGAGAGGCCCCCGAACCCGTCGCCGCCGCGATCGGCGAGGCCGGCATCGGTCGCCAGGACATTGCGGGAGTAAAGCGCCAGGGCCATGCCGCCCAACCGGTAGAATGCGACCGAAGGCTGGCTGATTGCGGCGGGGCGCCAGCCCAGTCCCTGCTCGTAGAACCGGCGGGCGCGGGCGAGATCGCGCGTGCCCAGCGTGATCAGACTCAGCCGTTGCTCCATCGCTGCTCTCCCCTGCGATCGCCCGCGATAACCGGCGCACCCGCCGTGTTTCGGATGCCTTGGCGCGCGCAGGCCGTCACGCCTGCCCACGCCGGCGCGTGTGCCACGGATAGCACAAGGAAATCCCTCGCGTCCCATCGGTGCTAAGCTGGTCTGCGGGGCATTCCGGTGCGGCGCCGGGGCCCGACTCACGCGCACCGACTGTTCTGGGCATGATACGGCCATGAATCCGAAGATTCTGGAGCTCCAGCAGAGCCTCACCACCGAGTTCAACCAGACGGCCATCATGAGCATCATGGGCGTGCTGCTGGTCGCGCTCGGGATCGCCCTGCTGTTCGTGCTGATCCGCCGCCTGCCCGAGAAGGCTGTGGGCAGGCCGAAAGCGGAGACGCGGCTCAACCAGTTGCTCAGCGAGTTGCGCCTGAGCACCCGGGATCGCAAGGCGCTCGAGACGCTGTGCGAAAGCAAGAACCCGGCGCGACAGCTCTCGATGCTCGAATCGCGCAAGGCGTTCGAGGAGATCGTGCGCGACTTCCGCACGCGGCACGCGGACGATCCCGCGATCCGCCAGATTCCCGCGCTGCGGCAGAAGCTCAGCTACGGCTTCGGCAACCTGCGCAACCCGTTCGAGGATACGCGCATGCTGGCGGCCGGCCAGCGCATCCAGTGCACGCTGCCGGTGCAGGGCGAGGTGGGGTTCCTGACGACCATCGTCGGCATCACCGAGCGCTTCTTCTACCTCAAGCCGCCCACGGCCAAGGGCAACCCCGTCGATCTGCGGCGCTTTAAGACGCTCGCGTTCCGGCTGACCCGCGAGGACGACGCGGAGTACACCTTCGAGGCGCGGCTGGTCGGCCAGAACCCCCAGGTGGTAGCGATGGATCACACGGGCCAGATTCAGCGCCTGCTGATCCGCCACGCGCCGCGCATCCCCGTGCACATCGACACGGAGTTCAGCCTGGTCGGTCAGGAGGTGGTGTCCACCCACGTGCAGGGATGGGTGCCCGAGGAGCTGCCTTCGCAACAACTGGCCGGCTACGTCGCCGATCTGAGCATCGGGGGCGCCATGCTCGTCGTGCAGCCGCGCGAATACCAGCCGCAGGAGGGCGACCTGCTGCTGTGCAAGCTGCCGCCCATCCAGATTCCCGACGCCGTCTCGCTCTCCGTGCTCGGCACCGTGGAGCGCCCCGACGGAACGCTGCAAGTCCACGGCCGCTTCACGGGCATGCGCGAACTCCAGCGCCTGAAGCTGACCACGTTTCTCGACGCGCAGCAGGCCGCGGCCAAAAGCGGCGCCGCGGCCGCGGTACCGTCGCCCGCGTAATCGGCGCGGGGCGGGTCGCCCGACCTCAGCGGGCGTTGCGCTCGGAGGAATCGTACTTGGGGTTGAGGAGCACGATCTCGACGCGACGGTTCTTCGCCCGGCCCGCTTCGGTGGCGTTGTCCGCAATGGGGCGATACTCGCCGTAACCCATCGCGGAGAGCCGCTGGGGCCGGATGCCCGCGTAGGCGATCAGCAGCTCCGTGATGTATGTCGCGCGCGCGGAGGAGAGCTGCCAGTTGCTGTGGTAGGGGCCGGCGGCGATCGGCACGTTGTCGGTGTGGCCTTCCACCCGGATGTAGTTGTTGGCCGACGCCAGCACCTTGCCCAGGTTCGCGAGGGCCTGGATCCTGGGCTGGGCGATTTCGGCGCGGCCCGATTGGAACAGGAAGTTCTCGTCGAGCGTCACCACGACCCCGCGGTCTTCCCGGAGCGCGCTCACCTGCTGCTGCAGCTGGTGCTGCTGGATGTAATCCTGGATCTCGTCGTAGGTGCGATCCGGCAACTGCGCGCCGGGCTGCGGAACGATGGCGGGGCCGCCCGTAGTGCCGATGAAGCTCTGGCTGCCGCCGAACACGCCGGAAAGCGCCTGGGCCAGCTGCTGGAACTTCTTCGCATCCACGCTGCTGAGCGCGTACATCACCACGAAGAAGATCATCAGCAGCGTGATCAGGTCCGCATAGGTGAGCAGCCAGCGCTCGCTGCTGGGCTCCTTTTCCGGCGGCTTAGGTTTCATCTTTCGGTCTTCCGTAGGAATCGAATGCGGCGAGGTGGGTCGGTGCCAGGTAGGCCTTCAGCCGTTCCTCGACCATCTTGGGATTGGCCCCCTGCTGGATCAGCATCACCCCCTCGATGATGACCCGGGAATGGTGCAGCTCCAGCTTGTCCAGCGCCTTGAGCTTGGCCGCGATCGGCAGCCAGAACACGTTCGCCGAGGCGACGCCGTAGAGCGTGGCGATGAAGGCCACGGCGATCGCAGGCCCCAGGCTGCCCGGATCGCTCAGGTTGCCCAGTACGTGCACCAGCCCCATCACCGTGCCGATGATGCCCATGGTGGGTGCGAACCCGCCCGCCTGCTCGAACATGGCCAAGCCGCCGTGGTGGCGCTCGGAAGCCTGCTCGGCATACAGCTCGAGGGTCTCGCGGATGAAGTGCTCCTCGATGCCGTCGGCCACGAGCTGCAGGCCGGTGCGCGCCATGTGGGAAATCTCCGCCGCCTTGTCCAGCATGCCTTCGAGCGCCAGCACCCCCTCGCGCCGTACCACCCCCGCCACGTCGATGAAGTAGGAGATGTCCGCGACCAGATCGTGCCGGCCTTCCGAGAGGGCGATCTTGAACACCGCCGCCAGGCGCTTGATGTCGCCCAGCGGGAACGAAAGACCGAGCGCGCCTGCCGTGCCTCCGAACACGATGATGGCGGCGGTTTCCACGAACAGGGCGCCCAGGTGGCCCCCTTCGATGACGAAGGCACCCGCCAGTGAAAACAGGCCGAGCGCAAGAAAGAAGATCGCACCCACGGCTCAAAGACTCCTCGATGAACTCGGGCAGGAGGCGCCCACGACAGGGAGCAGCGCGACGCTCCCAGGTGATTGACCCCGCCGCAGCGTGGTTCCCGCCCCGGCGCCAGGGCGGCCGGATGCGAGGCGGATCGGCGCATTCTACGCCGAATGGCGGTCGAGCACAAAGCACCCCATGGCCCACCCACGCGCCGCCGGCGCGGCTGCCCCGCTCCGTCTCAAGGGAGCGCCCAGACGGAGAACCAGCTCTCGTGCGCCAGCCCCAGCACCTGGGGCAGGTTGCGCCGGTTGTGGTTGGCTTCCACGGTGAAGTAGTCGCCCGGCTTCACCGGCAGCGGCGCGGAGGCGATGTTGATGCGCGACCAGTAGATGCCGTGGCCGATGGTCTGGCCGGGCTGGCCGGAGAAAACGCCGCCGTTCTTGGCGATGCGCAGGACGGCATGGCCATCCCAGGGGTCCTTGAGGGCGATGTTGGCGGCCACCTGCACCCAGTCCACGCCGGGGGGCACCGTGAGCCGGGTGGGCTGATCGGGCCGGAACCAGGGCCCGCCCAGGTCGTACACCACCGCGCTCGCCAGCGGCAGCCACTTGACCTCGCGCCAGCCGTGGCCCAGGAACTCCTGCTCCTCCATGCTCTGAATCAACGCTCCCCGTTTCACCGGCGCTCCCCTCCGTGTGCGTGTGGCGGGTCCTGGCGCCTCGCCGTTGCGCGGGCGGGGCATCCTCATCTGGGACTGGATTAACCACCAACGGGCTCCGGCCACAAGTCCCCAGTGCGCCCCCGACCCGCCAGCCCGGGGCCGACCAGTGACGAGTTGGGGCGATTCGGCGCATTCGGGGCGTTGCGGCGCGTCCCGGTGCCCGGAACCCGCCCCAGGGCAGCGGCGAATCTGTCCGCGCCCAGGTGGGCCGAAGCGCCGCCTGTGGCTGCCGGATGCGCGCTGGCCGGACGCTCGACCCCTCCCCGGGCGCGGCCAGGCCCGCCATGGCCCGCGGATCGCAGGGAGTGACGACGTGCGAAGCCGGAGCGGGGCCCAGCGGCCCCCGCCCGCGATCGCAGGCCGGCCTCCGCTCGCGGCGAGGTGCGACCAAGGCCCGGGCTCCCCCAAGGCGGTCTGGACATGGGTATGGGTTCATCGGTATGACGGTGCAGTGCGCGACGGGTGCGGGCCGCCCCCGACCCGGACGGCGCAGCCGCCGATGATCGCAAGCCGGAGCGTTGCCGCGGTGCCCTTCTTTCCCGCGCCGGGCACGCCTCTCGTCAACCGCGCGAAGCCTCGCGCCAACCGGAGACACCCATGAAACCCGAACTGTTCTGGCTGGGCTGGGTCACGGTGTGGACCTTGATGCTGTGGATCCCCTACATCGCCGACCGGTTCGTCGTGTGGGGCATCAGGGACACGCTGGGCTTCCCGAAGGACCCCCCACACCAGTCCCGCTGGGCGGAGCGGGCGAAGCAGGCCCACTACAACGCCGTCGAGAACCTGGTCGTCTTCGCGCCCCTGGTGCTGGTGGCGAATGCGGCCGGGATCAGCAGCCCCGCCATCGTCGGCGCGGCCCAGATCTACCTCTGGATACGGATCGTCCACTACCTCGTATGCGTGTTCGCCATTCCCTGGGCGCGCACGCTCGCGTTCCTGGCGGGCTGGGCGTGCCAGATCGTCATCGCCTGGCAGATTCTGATGCGCTGATGCGGCACGGGCGCCGCGCCGGCAGGCCCGGATTGGCGAGCAGCCGCCGCGGAGCCTCATTCCATCGCCGGCGGCGGTATGCCCGCGAGAGCCGTTGCGCTATAACCGGCGCGAAGTCGGCCGGCGGGCGGAGGTCTGCTGCGCCGCAACCCTTCACCCCAATGGTCATTCGCCGATGAACCTGCACGAGTCCCCGGAGCTGGCGGCATTCCGCAGCGAGGTGCGCGGCTGGATCGAAGCCGCCATCCCCCCGCGCTTCAAGGAGCGGCGGCAGGGCATCGTCGGGCGCAACGCGTGGACGCGGGAGCAGGTGCGGCCGCTGATCGACGCCCTGGCCGCGCGGGGCTGGCTCGCGCCCGCCTGGCCGAAGGCCCACGGGGGCGCCGGCTTCGACGTGCTGCGGATGGTGATCTTCCAGGAGGAGTGGACGCGCGCGGGCATCCCGTTCCGCCACGCCCTGGGCATGGACATGCTCGGGCCGATCCTGATGAAGTGGGGCACCCCCGAGCAGCAGGCGCGCTTCCTGCCGCCCATCCTGCGCCAGGAGGTGAGCTGGTGCCAGGGCTACTCGGAGCCGGGGGCGGGCTCCGACTTGGCCAGCCTCGCCATGCGCGCGGAGCCGGCGCCGGGCGGCTTCACCCTCACCGGGCAGAAGATCTGGACCTCGTTCGCCCACGAGGCGGACTGGATGTTCGTCATCGCCCGCACCGATTCCCAGGCGCGCCGCAAGCAGGAGGGCATCAGCTTCTTCCTGGCGGAGATGCGGTCGCCGGGCATCACCGTGCGGCCCCTGGTCACCATCGACGGCTTCACCCACTTCAACGAGGTGTTCTTCGACCGCGTGCTCGTGCCGCGCGAGCAGATGGTGGGCGAGCTCAACAAGGGCTGGAGCGCCGCCAAGGCCGTGCTGGGCCACGAGCGCTTCACCCACTACCGCGCCAACCCGATCCTGATCGGACGCAGCCTCGAGAACCTGAAGGCGGCGGCCCGTGCTGCCCCGGCAGGCGCCAGCGGCGCCGCGGCCTGGGACGATCCTGCCCTGCGGAGGCAGGTGGCGGCGCTGGAGATGGACACCGACTGCATGCGCGCCATGCGCTACCGCACGCTCTCGACCATCGGCCGGGGCGAGGAGCGCGGCCCCGAGCTGATGATCTTCAAGAACTTCGGCGCGGAGCTGATGCAGCGCATCGTCGAGCTGCACCACGGCGTGCCGGGCCCGGCGGGCGTGGCCTGGAGCGATGAGCCGCTGGGGGAGGAGATCGGCGAGCTGGCGCGCTACGACTGCAACATCCGCTCGGCCACCATCGCCGCGGGCAGCGCCGAGATCCAGCGCAACCTGATCGCCGGGCAGATTCTCGGCCTGCCCCGCTGAGCGCGATCAGGAAACGCCATCCTTGCCTCCCGCACGGGGAGCCGCAGGAGCAAAGTGAGATTCCACCGAGCGGCGTAGCCGGTCCAGATGCTGGCCCCGCTCGGCGGCGCGAGGAGATAGCGCGGCAAAGGCCGCCTCGGTATCCTGCGCCAGCTTGAAGGTCTTGTAACGGGCGGGAAAGGGCCCCAGGCCGCACGAGGCCGCCAGCAGTTCCACGTAGTTGAGGAACTCCAGGCCGTGCTCCGCTTCGTTGGGCAGCAGTTCCCGGTAGCATGAATGGTACACGGCGGCCACGCCGTCGCAGCCTTGCGCGCGGGCCTCGGCGAACATGCCCGCCACCATGGCATGGATGCGCTCCGCCCCTAAGGTCGCTAGCTGCTGCGACGTGCACGCGCGACCCCATTCGGCACCGGCGGGCAGCTCGACGACCTCCAGGCCCGGAATCGCATGCAGGATCGCCAGGGTGGAATCCGTGTCTTTGCGCTGCTGAGGCAACCCCACGTGAGCGTGCAGGCCGATGCGGCGCGCAATTGGATGCCGTAAAGCAAGCTGCCCCAGCCGCCCGGCGATGAATTCGGTGACGTGCAGGTAGGGCACGTCGAAGTCGAAGCCACCCTCGGGCAGCACACTGTCCATCCGCGCGTGGCAGGAAGGGCAGTAGACCAGCACGGCCTTCGGCCGCACGCCCGTGAACTTGTCCAAGGTGTGCTGGGTCAGCCGCGTCGCGGCATTCGCGTCGCCATTCCGCGCGTGGACGACGCCGCAGCAGCTCGACGGCCCGCCCAGCGTGATGAAATCCACCCCCATCGCCCTCAGCACGGCCACGATGGCCTCGGCCAGGTGCGTCGTGCGCAACACGTTGCAGCCCAGATAGAGCACGTACTCGTGGGGCTGGGCGAGCTGCTCGGGCGTGGGCTCCCAGAAGCGCGTGGGGCTGTCGCGGAGCGCGTCCGCCAGGGTCGGGATCGGGCCGAAGAACGCGCCATAGTCGAACTTCGCCATCGATCGTCACCGTGGACAGGTTGCACGCGGAACAGAGCCGTTGCAGGTGTCCAACCCTCCGCGCAGAAGGACGTGACGGGAGCTGCCACGGCACGAAACCCCAAGCCTGCCGAACGGCAAGCTCCTCAGTGAGTACCCGCAAGGCTTCGCTTTGGCAAATGATTTGTGGTCCTGTTTGCTTCCTGCGATTCGGGCTCGACGCCTCGTCTCCCTTCTTCGTCCGGGACCATTGAGCGCATTATGGTCGGGGCGTTCGCATCATCGTTCGCATGCGACGCTCAGTTCAGCCGGGCGGGGTCGGTATGGGAGCCCGGCCCCTGGCTGGCTTCGCGCCGGGCGGCCAGTTGCCGGGCGTGGTCGAGGCGCGCCAGCCGCTCGGCCTGGCGCGCCTCCTCGGCCGCCCACTCCGCCAGCCTGGCGCGTTGCACGCGGCGCCGGCGCCATGCGGCCCAGACCGCCAGCGGCGCGCCGACCCCGCCCAGCACCGACGTGGTGGTGACCAGCGACCACACCGAGAAGCGCCCCTCGAGCGAGGCCTGCCACTCGCGCTCCAGCTCCGCCTCCGTGATTCCGCGTGTGACGTGGATGGCTTCGCTGAGCGGAGCGCCCTGGGCCATCGCCTCCAGCAGCCTGCGGATGCCCTCGATCCCGCCGCGGGCGAGCAGGTATCGCACCAGCGAGGCCGCCTGCGCGTAGGCCAGCGAGGTCGCGCCGTGGCCCTCCGGAAACCCTTCGATCAGCTCGCGCAGGGGCAGCAGGCGGCCGGCGTAGGCGAGCAGCGTGAGCTGCGAATCGTCGAGGAAGCTCAGCTCGTCCGCCATCAGGATGGCCAGCCCCTCGTCCAGCCAGCGCGGGATGGCCACCGGCAGGGCCAGGTGCAGCACGCCGTGGGCCAGCTCGTGGCGGGCCACGCCCCGGATATCCCAGCTTCCCGCCGGATCGGTGCGGGGCGAGCGCAGCAGGATCGTGTTCAGCTCCGGGTAGTACACCCCCAGGGCCTCGGCGGGCGTGCCGGGCAGGCTCGCCTCGCGGAAGGCGGCCAGGGTGGGGGCCAGCACCACGCGCAGCGTGCCGGCCGGGTATAGCTCCAGCCGCGCCATTATCGCCTCGCGGTCGGCGATCAGGGTCGGCCAGAGCGCCTCGGCCAGCGCGCCGTCCTCCGGCGCGTACACGAACGTGAGCCCCTCGGCGAACCGCTTCTGCACCGCCTCGTCCGCCCGCAGGCAGGGCGCGGTCAGGGCCAGCCCGACCACGGCGAGCGCGCCGATCGACGCGAGTGCCGCGCCGAGCCGCAGCACCGTCCCGGCGCGGAGCGAGGCCCAGGAACCGGGGGAAGCGCTGGCGCGTGAGACCATGGTCACCCTGGGTTGAACGATCGCCGACCACCCGCTCGGTCGCCACCCGGCAGCGGCCGGGGAGCGGCCACGCGATGTCATCCGCGATCCTAGCGCCGGCGACCCCCGCCCGGCCAGAGGCAACTTGCGCCGGTCGCCAGCGTGGGCGCGGCCGCGCCCGCGGGGGCCGCTCGCGACGGCGCGGCGCCGACGAAACCAGCGTGGCGGGAGAGGGCGGCCGGGAGTGGCGCGCCGCCGGGGCAAGGCAGGTCGGCCCAAGCAGGTTCTGGAGGCCAGGCGTGGCGCCCGGCCGCCCCGGCCGGTCAGCGCGCGACCGGGATCGGCACGTGCGAGGTGCGGCGCAGCAGGGTCATGGCCTGGTGCAGGCCATCGAGGGTGAGCGGGTACATGCGGTGGCCGAAGAACGTGCGGATCATGCCGATGGACTCCACGAACTCCCATTGCTCGGGCGGCTCGGGATTCAGCCACACCATGTGCGGGAAGGAATCGCGCAGCCGCGTCAGCCAGTTGATGCCGGGCTCGTCGTTGAAGTGATCCACGCTGCCACCGACCTGCATGATCTCGTAGGGGCTCATGGAGGCGTCGCCCACGATGATCACCCGGTAGTCGCGGTTGAACTTGTGCAGGATGTCGTACGTCTTGAGCTTGCCGCCGCCCTTTTCCGAATCGCGCCAGACGAACTCGTAGATGCAGTTGTGGAAGTAGTACGTCTCGAGGTGCTTGAACTCCGTGCGCGAGGACGTGAAGAGCTGCTCGCAGCGCTTGATGTGGGGCGCCATCGAGCCGCCGATATCGAAGAACAGCAGCACCTTGACGCGGTTCTTGCGCGAGGGGCGCATCTCCACGTCGAACATGGCGCCGTTGCGCGCCGTCTCGCGGATGGTGCCGTCGATATCGAGCTCCTCGTCGGCGCCTTCCCGGGTGAAACGCCGCAGCCGCTTCAGCACGAGCTTGATGTTGCGGGTGTTGATGTGGGTTTCGGCGGAGAGGTTCTGGTATTCGCGCTTCTCCCAGACCTTGATGCCCTGTTCGAGTCGCTTGCCTTCCTCCCCGGCGCGCAGCCCGCGGGGGTTCATGCCCGCCTGGCCGAAGGGCGCCTTGCCGCCCGTGCCGATGCGGCGATTGCCGCCCTGGTGGCGCGCCTGCTGCTCCTCGCGCATCTTGACGAAGGCTTCCATCAGGGCCTTCCAGCTACCCTGGGCCTTGATCTTGGCCAGCTCCTCCGCGGAGAACAGGCGCCGCAGGGGCCCGTCCAGCCACTCCCTCGGAATCTCCTCGACCTTGAGCGAGAAGAACTTCTCGATGCCCTTGAAGAACGCGCCGAAGGTCTTGTCGAACGCATCGAAGAAGCGCTCGTCCTTGACGAGCGCCGTGCGGGCGAGGAAGTAGAACTGCTCCACGTCGGGCTCGATCACCCGCTGGTCGAGCGCGCCCAGGAAGGCGAGGTATTCCTTGAGCGTCACGGGGACGCCCCCTTCCCTGAGCTGGTAGAAGAAGTCCTGGAACATGCGCCCTCCCTCAGAGGCGCCTCCCTCAGAGGCGCCTCTGCATGAACCGCAGCCGCTCGAACGCGTGGACGTCCTGCTCGTTCTTGAGCATGGCGCCGAACAGGGGCGGCAGCTCCTTCGAGAGGTCCAGGTTCGCCAGCACGTCGGCCGGGATGTTCTCCACCATCAGCAGCTTGATCCAATCCAACAGCTCGCTGGTGGAAGGCTTCTTCTTCAGCCCCTGCACCTCGCGGAACTGGAAGAACACCTCCATGGCCTCCCGCATCAGCGACTCGTGGAGATCGGGGTAATGCACCTTGACGATCTCCGCCATCGTCTCCTTGTCGGGGAAGCGGATGTAGTGGAAGAAGCAGCGCCGCAGGAACGCGTCGGGCAGCTCCTTCTCGTTGTTGCTGGTGATGACCACGATCGGGCGCTGTTTGGCCCGGATCACCTCGCCGGTTTCGTAGACGAAGAACTCCATCTTATCGAGCTCGAGCAGCAGGTCGTTGGGGAACTCGATATCGGCCTTGTCGATCTCGTCGATCAGCAGCACCGTGGGCATGTCTGCCGTGAAGGAGCGCCAGAGGATGCCCGGCTTGATGTAGTTCTTGACCTCCTGCACCTTCGGGTCGCCCAACTGGCTATCGCGCAGGCGCGAGACGGCATCGTACTCGTACAGCCCCTGCTGGGCCGTGGTGGTGGATTTGACGTACCAGGTGTTCAGGGGAACCTTGAGGGCCCCCGCCACCTCATGTGCCAGCATGGTCTTGCCCGTGCCGGGCTCGCCCTTGATCAGCAGCGGCTTCTCCAGCGTGATGGCCGCATTGACCGCCACCTGCAAGTCCTTGGTGGCGATATAACGCTCTGTGCCTTCGAACCTCATCGAACGCCCTTCCTCGTCAGGTTTGCGGGGAGGTCCTCGGCCACGGGACGACCAGAACGGTGGGTCACGTGGAAAGGAGGCCGGTCGGCGCCGGCGGTGTGCCTAGTCGGCACTGGGACATCGTCACTCCGCTATCATACCGAATTCGTGCGAGCAAGCGGTGTCGCCGCTTGGTCGGGCCAGTCACAGCATCGGTCGCGCCTGCGGTTGCGAGCGCGCGTCCGGGGTCGGCTGCTGGCGGGATGTTGCGGATCTTGAGCCGATCAGTGGGAGAACAGGCTGGTCTCCCAGCCCTGATCGCGGTCGCCGTAGCCGTTGAGCAGCAACTCGACTAGGGCGGGCAGACAGGCTTGCGCGCGCTGGTTCAGCTCGACGGCGGTGATGCCCGTGGGCATCCTGCCGCGGCGCTCCAGCTTACCGCGTAGAATATCATAGATCGCCAGCAGGTGCAGCACATCGCCCGCGGCGTATTGGAGCTGGGAGGGGCTGAGCTCGTTCGTGCTCCAGTCGGTCTGCTGGTTCTCCTTGTTCAGCTCCTTGCCCAGCAGGTCCGCGGCCAGATGGAGCAGCCCGTGCTTTTCGGTATAGGTGCGCGAGAGCTTGCTCATCACCTTGGTGCAGCAGAACGGCGTCACGATGACGTTCAGGCTGAGCCGGATGAACGCCACATCCGTCAACGCGAAGTGGCAGATTTTCGTGACGCCGGGGTGCGTGAGCAGCGTCGTCAGATTGGGCGGGGCCTCGGGCGGATGGACACGGATCAGGCACACGTTGTTTTGCCGATCGCACAACTGCACCAGGCAAAGCTGGTCACGGCCGATGCGCAGCCCCTGCATTTCCGTATCCACGGCGATCTCGGTCTGCTTCAGGTAGGTGCGAAGCAGATCAGCGGGGATATCCGGGACCAGCCTGTAGTCGGTTGTCATTGGCATGAGGTCTCTCGCTCGCCCCAAGGCTCCGGGCCGTACCTACCCGGCCCATGACGGGGTTTTTTCGCGACGCCGCACAGGTTCGGCCCGAACCGCAGACTCACAGGAGAACACTAAGCACT
This sequence comes from Candidatus Lambdaproteobacteria bacterium, assembly GCA_016204605.1. Lineage (GTDB taxonomy): Bacteria > SAR324 > SAR324 > SAR324 > JACQKK01 > JACQKK01. The sequence goes on along the minus strand of JACQKK010000121.1, from coordinate 31,115 downwards.
TATTGATTCTCTGGGCAAAAAGCAAGGCGAATCCTCCACCGGCGCCGGACGGTTTAGCGACACACGATTCGGTTTTCTGCCCCGGTGCGCGCGGAAGTCACTGCACCCGCGACGCGATGGCCGGCGCGACCGGGGTCAGTCGTAACGCACTTCGGTAATTTCGACCTCGATCCGCCCCTTGGGGACGACCACCTGCACCACCTCGCCTTCCTGCCGTCCGATGAGCGCGCGCGCGATGGGCGATTGGAAAGAGATGCGACTGCTCTGCAGGTCCGCCTCGTCCGGCCCGACGATCTGGTACCGCATGGACTCGCCGGACGCCACGTTCTCCAAGGTGACGGTGGCGCCGAACGCCACCTTGCCGGTGCGGTTGCCGGCGGGTTCGACCACCTGGAAGTTCGGCATCTTGGCGATGATCTCCTGGATGCGCCCCTCGATGAACGCCTGGCGCTCCTTGGCGGCGTGAAACTCCGCGTTCTCCCGCAGGTCGCCGTGCGCGCGCGCCTCTGCGATGGCCCGCTGCACGGCAGGCCGCTCCACGGTCATCAGCGTCTTCATCTCACCCTTGAGGCGTTCGAGCCCCTGCTTGGTGATAGGAATGCGCTCGTTCATGGCCGGCACGTCTGGGATGATCGACACGCGCTGAGGCTCCGGCCCCCCTTGCCGGCCCACCTGCCCCTCGCGGTTCCGCATGGTTCCGAATGGGCCTCGGCACCGGCGCCCGCGCTGTGGCGACGAACCTGTGACCACCCCGGAAACAGAGATTTACACCGGATTGCGGCGGAGGGCTAGTCCCCAGCCGCCCGGGGGTGCACGACGCTCGGCCGGAACGTGTCGGGCATGACCACGACCTGGCCCCGCCGCGGCGCCCCCTGGCCGCAGGCCAAGGGACGCCCCGCTCCGTCGGGGCAGCGACGCTGCCTCGTACCCGCCCGGCGAGGGGTGAGGCCGCGGCGGAAACCCGCTCGCTTCGGCGAAACGGAGTCAACACCAGACCGGGGCGGCGTTTGTGTTCGGCGGCGCCGGCTGCTATGGTTTTTCCCTCCTCCGCTGACCCGCGGACGCCCCACGGAACATCACCGCCGGCGGCCGCCTCCCGATCCCGACCGAGGCTGTTCGCGATGGACACCCTGACCCTCGATGACCTGAGCGGGCTGCCGGGCCTGCTCACCGAGGAGGAAGCGCTGATCCGCGCCACGGCGCGCGCGTTCGTCGCCGAGCAAGTGCTGCCCCAGATCGCCGATCATTTCGAGCGCAAGACGTTCCCCGACGAGCTGGTGCCGGAGCTGGGCGCGCTGGGCTACCTGGGCGCGAACCTGACCGGGTACGGCTGCGCGGGCGTGAACATGGTCTCCTACGGCCTGATGCTGCAGGAGATCGAGTACGGCGACAGCGGCCTGCGCAGCTTCGTCTCGGTGCAGGGCTCGCTGGCCATGTACGCCATTCATCGCTTCGGCTCGGAGGAGCAGAAGCAGGCCCACCTGCCGCCGATGGCGCGCGGGCAGCAGATCGGCTGCTTCGGGCTGACCGAGCCCGACCATGGCTCCGACCCCGGCGGCATGCGCACCTTCGCCCGCACACGCGGGAACACCTTCGTGCTCAACGGCACCAAGGCCTGGATCACCAATTCCCCGGTGGCCGACGTGGCGGTGGTCTGGGCCAAGCTCGATGAGGACAGCCACAAGGCGGTGCGCGGCTTCATCGTCGAGCGCGGCAGCAAGGGCTTCGAGACGCCGCCCATGAAGAGCAAGATGTCCATGCGCGCCTCGCACACGGGCGAGATCGTGCTCTCCGACTGCGTGGTGCCCAAGGAGAGCATGCTCCCGCTAAGCAACGGGCTGGGCTCGCCGCTGGCCTGCCTGAACCAGGCGCGGATGGGGATCGCCTGGGGCGCCATCGGCGCGGCCAAGGCCTGCTTCGAGTCGGCGCTGGCCTATGCGCGGACGCGCACCCAGTTCGGCAAGCCCATCGGCAGCAAGCAGCTCATCCAGGATCAGCTCGTCGAGATGGCGCTGGAGATCACCAAGGCCGATCTGATGAATCTCCACATCTCGCGGCTCAAGGACGCGGGCAAGGTCACGCCGCAGCAGGTGAGCATGTGCAAGAAGAACAGCGTGGCGCAGGCGCTGCGCATCGCCCGCATGGCGCGTGCGATCCATGGCGCCAACGGCATCTCGCTCGAGTATTGCCCGGTGCGCCACATGCTGAACCTCGAGTCGGTCTACACCTACGAGGGCACCAACGAGGTGCACAGCCTGATCATCGGACAGGGTCTGACCGGCTTCTCCGCGTTCTGATACCGGCCCCCCACCCGCACGCGGCCCGTCATGCCCGATGCCGTCGACCTGCACATCCATTCGACCCACTCCGATGGCGTCCTCACGCCGACGGAGCTGGTGCACGAGGCGGCCCGGCAGGAGATCGGCCTGCTGGCGCTCACCGACCACGATTCGATGGCAGGGGTCGCGGAAGCGCAAGGCGCCGGGGCGCTCGTCGCCGTGCAGGTGCTGGCGGGGATCGAGCTGGGGGCGCGCACGCCGGATGGCGCCTGCCACATCCTCGGCTACGCCATTGCGCCGGATGCCGCCCCACTGGCCGCCCACCTGGCCCGCGTGCAGGTCGCGCGGCTGGCCTGGCTGGAGCGCATCCTGGCGCGACTGGCGGAGCTCGGCGTGCGCCTGGCGCGCGAGGAGGTGCTCGGCCAGAGCGCCGGCGGCACATACTTCGGCCGGCCGCAGGTGGCGCAGGCCCTGCTGGCGCGCGGCGTCGTGCACTCGTTCCGCGACGCCTTCGATCGCTACCTGGGCGCCGCGGCGGAGGCCTTCATCGAGAAGGAGATCGTCGATGTGCCGGAGATCGTCGGCTGCATCCATGCCTGCGGCGGCCTGGCCGTGCTGGCCCACCCGGGCACCCTCGGGCGCGACGACGACGCGGTGCGCCGGCAGGTCGAGGCCATGGCGCAGGCGGGCCTCGACGGTATCGAGGTGCGCGCCGCCGCCCACAGCCGGAGCCGGCGCCGGTTCTTCCAGGCCCTCGCGGATCGGCTGGGGCTGCTCGTGACCGGCGGCTCCGATTTCCACCGCCCCGAGCGCGGCCGCACCCTCGGCATCGGGGCGGAGGGGAAGCGCCTGCGGGCCGATCAGATGGCGCCCTTCCTCGCGCGCGTGCTTGGCACATCGGCGCCCGGCATGGTATCCAAAAGAGACGCGCTGCGCGGGGGCTGACCCCGGCGCCGGATCGCCCCCGCGACGGCGCGCCGCCGCCGCCGCTCCAGCACGCACGCTGTCAGAGCCGCTTCCGTCCCCATGCGATTCCTCAGGGAAGGCTTCACCGTCATCGTGATTCCGCAGAGGACCTCCCGGGTGCTGCGGCTCCGGATCGGCTCCGGTCTGTTCCTCGCGGGGGCCTCGCTCGTGCTCGCGTTCGCCGCGGTGGGCGCGTTCTCCTTTCTGCGAACGCTGCAACTGCAGACTGACGTGCGGTCGCTCGAAGCCCTCAGTTCCGACTACAACCAACGGCAACTGGCCCTGCAGAAGGTCTCCCAGCGCGTGGAGACCTTCAAGGAGCGCATCGCCCGCATGCGCGAGCTCGACTACAAGCTGCGGGTGATCGGGGACCTGGAGCTGGAACGGCCGGCTTCCAGCGGCTATGGCGTCGGTGGGTCGGCCGAATCCCGGCAGAGCCTGGTGGCCGCGACGGCGGACCCGGCCAAGGCGGATCTGCTCACGCTGCTGGACAAGGACCTGAAGCGGCTGGAGGAGATGGCCAGCCACCAGGAAGAGAGCTTCAACAACCTCAAGGCGTTCCTCTCCGAGCACAAGGATCGGCTCGAGCGCGCCCCCGACAGTCTGCCGACCCGGGGGTTCGTGTCATCGACGTTCGGGGATCGGGTGGACCCCTTCACGGGGCTGAAACGGCTGCACGAGGGGCTCGACATCGTCGCGGTCAAGGGGAGCCAGGTGCGCGCACCGGCCGATGGCATCGTGACCTATACGGGCCAGGACCAGAATCTGGGCAACATGCTCGTGATCGATCACGGCTTCGGTATCGTCACCCGCTATGCGCACAACGACGAGCTGCTCGTGCGCGAAGGTCAGCGCGTCAAGCGCGGTGATCCCATCGCCTACGTGGGGTCGAGCGGGAAGAGCACCGGGCCGCACCTGCACTTCGAGATCCGCATCGACGACATCGCCGTCAACCCGCAGGCCGGCTTGACCGAGGAGTCCGCCGTTCCCGGCCAGTGAGAGCGCGCCGCGCGGCGACCGGCACGGAGGTGACGCTGTGGAGGAGGTGCCCCGCCTGGCGCAGGTCAGGACGGCCCGGCCGGCGCTCCGCTGGGCGCTCGCGGTCAGTCTCGCCCTGACGGCGCTGTGGGCAGGCGACGGCTCCGCCGCCGCCGAGGGACTCTCTCTGGGCCGGTTCCGCCTCACCTACTACTACGTCGCGCAGGAGGACCACATCGGTCCCTGGCCCCTCCACGGCAAGGGTTGCCGGGAGGTGCTCGCCTACACGTCGGGCGCGTTCCTGCTGGAGCTTTCGCGCGAGGGCACGGGGCGCCTGCGGGACGGGCGGCTGCTGAACTTCGCGGAGCGCTGCGGCTGCGCCCAGCCCGGCCATGGCGGGGAACGGCTCTGTTACGAGGTGCTGAACCCGACCGAGTACCCCTGGGGCAAAGGGGCCAGGCTGGGCACCCGCCACCACGCCTTGCGGCCATTGCGGTCGCTGGCGGTCGATCCGGCTGTCGTTCCGCTGGGGACGGCCCTGTACCTGCCCGCGTGGCGCGGGCGCCGCGGCCCCGATGGGCGGCTGCTCGATGGCTGCTTCACCGCGGCCGACTCGGGGCTGATGGTGCGGGGACGCTCGCTCGACCTCTTCGCGGGCTCGCGGCAGTGGGCGGGCTGGCTCCAGCGCACCCACCGCATCTCGTCCGTGGTCGCGTATCGGGACGTGTCGCGCTGCCGCGCCCGTCGCGAGGGTTGAGCGGGTCGGGCGCGATGCCCGCCGGGCGCACAACCGGCGCCGGCCGAGGCCGCTACCCGGGACGGGGCGGTGGCGGAATCCCCCTTCGCCCGCCGAACACGGCATGCGTGCAATCAGCCCGGCGACTTCGCCAGGAGGTATGCCTTCAAATGCAGTTCCTGCTCGGGCTCGAGCTTGACGAAGCCGATGCCGATGTTCCAGCGGGGGCTGCGCCGGCCGACCTTCGAGACCCACATGATCAGCGATTCGATTTCGAACAACACCTCCTCCGACTTCGGTTTCGCGACCACCTCGACCCGCACCGACAGGCCCTTGGTCAGGCCCGGGTCTTCGCTGAACTGCATGCGCAAGCCGTGCGGTGAGAAATCCTTGGTCAACCCGGCGCAGCGCTGTTCGCCCCAGACGACATTGAGCGGAATTTCGAGTTCAATCTTCTCGCGCGCCGCCGCGCGCCGGTTTACGTCGCCCCCCCAGCGGTGAAAGAGCTTGCGCCGCACGGCCATGTGGTCGATCGCCGTGTGGAACGTATAGCTGTTGCCGATCTCGCTCTTGAGCACGCCGGAGTTCTCGAACCACCCCAGACATCCACCCCCGAACGGGATATAGCGGCCCTCGGCAGTGTTCTCGGCGCGGAGCGATTCCTTCTCTTCCTCGACGACCTGGACTTGCTGGGCGTTCTCTCCTGCCATGGCACGTTCCTCCGAAAACTTTTGGGGGCTGCGCAGCGAGGGCATCAATGGGGCGGATCGCGCACCTATGGCCGCATCTATAGCTGGATTGGCGGCAAAGGTAAAGCCGACGCGTATTTGCCGGGCGCGACGACGCCGGCAGTTGACACCGCGGGCGGATCGGATATAGGCGAAGGTGTAGCGAATGGCCGCCATGGGGGGGTGTGCCGGGGGCTGTGCCATCCCGACCTGACCCTCTCCATGGAGCATGCCATGCGCATCGTCCCCATCCCTGTCCTGTCGACCCTGGCGCTGGCCGCCGTGCTGGCCGCCGCTCCTGCCCAGGCGCAGAAGTACGGCGGCATCCTGAAATCGGCCCAGCGCGAGAATCCCAACAGCCTGTCCATCCTCGACGAGAGCGGGTCGTTCGTGACCGCCTGGCCGATGGGGGGCGTGTACAACAGCGTGGCCTATTTCGACCCGCTCAAGCCGGCGGAAAGCGTCGAGACCCTCATTCCCGACCTCGCCAGGAGCTGGGTCTGGAACGCCGACTACACCCAGATCACCTTCACGCTCAATCAGGGCGTGCGCTGGCACGACGGCAAGCCCTTCACGGCCAAGGACGTCAAGCACACCTTCGACGTGGTGCGCGAAGCCTCGCCGCAGAAGCTGCGCATCAACCCGCGCAAGGCCTGGTGGAAGAACGTCAAGGACATCGCCAGCAACGGCGACTTCGAGGTGACCTTCACGCTGGGCCGCCCGCAGCCCTCGTTGCTGCTGATGCTGTCCAGCGGGCTCACGCCGGTCTATGCCGCGCACGTGCCGGTGGCCAAGTACCGCACCGAGACCATGGGCACCGGCCCGTTCAAGATGGTCGAGTTCAAGCGCGACCAGGCGCTCAAGGTGCGCAAGAACACGGACTACTTCGTCAAGGGTCGGCCGTACCTGGATGGGATCGACTACATCATCATTCGCAACAAGGCCACCCGCACCGCGGCCCTGCAATCGGGCCAGCTCGACGTGAACCAGCCGACCGAGACCGAGCAGGCGGTATACGAGACGCTCAAGGCGACCGTGCCGGACATGGAGTTCAACAAGACGCCGAACCCCACGGTCGTGAACATGCTGCTCAACCACGCGGTGGCCCCGTTCAACAACCCCAAGCTGCGGCGGGCCTTCGCCCTGGCCTTGGACAAGGCGGCGTTCACGCGCGCGGTGGAACCCGGCTATATCATCGGGGGCGTGATGCTGCCGCGGCCGCACGGCGCGTGGGGCCTCACGGAATCCGAGCTGGCGGACGTGGCGGGCTATGGCGACCCCGTCGCCGGCAAGGAAGAGGCGCGCAAGCTGATGGCGGAGCTGGGGTACGGGCCCACCAACCCGTTCCAGGTGAAGATCACCACGCAGAACGTGAACACCTACCGGAACTGGGCCAACTGGGCCGTGGGCGAACTCAAGCACGTCCACGTGGCGGGCGAGCTGGACATCGTCGAGACCGGGAACTACTACCCGCGCATGATCCGCAAGGAGTTCGCGATGGCGGTGCAGGCCACCGGCAGCCCCCTCGACGAGCCGGATGCGTCGCTGTCCGAGGGTTACACCTGCGGCTCCCCGCGCAACTACTCGCACTACTGCAACCCCGAGCTGCAAAAGACGTTCGACGTCCAATCCATGACCATCGACACCGCAAAGCGCCTGCAGATGGTGCATCGGATCGAGCGCCAGCTGATGGAGGAGGTGGCCACCATCTCCATCGGCTTCCGCATCAACTACAACGCCCGCCGCGGCTTCGTGAAGAACTTCGTCGGCCACAACACGCCGTCGAACTGGGGGCGCATGCAGGACGTCTGGATCGACAAGTAGTCCCGGCGCGGCCCGCTCTGCCCCGCGGCCGGCAGGTCCGGTGTGGCGCGGCAGGAGGCGCCCGCGTGCGGGATGCCGCAGCGCATGATGGCGCCGCGCGGAATCGAGAGCACCGCCCGGCCGCTGCGCCGAATCGGGGGATGCGTGGCCTGGCGCCGATCCGGCGTGAGCGCCGGATCGTCCAGGCTGGAAGCACGAACGAGGGAGGAGGCTCATGGTCTCACGCGACGCCACGTGGTTCACGGCACTGATCCTGGCACTGGCGCTGGGCGCACCGCCTGCGGGCGCACAGAAGTACGGGGGCGTCCTGCGCGGCCTGCTCCGCGAGCCGCCCGCCGATCTCTCCTTGCACGAGTCTTCGGCGACCGACAACGTCTTCGCCGCGTCCGCGCTGTACAACAACCTGGTCTACTACGACTACGCGGAGCCCGTGGAAAGCCCGGACACCATCCGGCCCGAGCTCGCGGAAAGCTGGAGCTGGAGCGCGGACCGCACCGCGCTCGCCTTCAAGCTGCGCCAAGGGGTGAAGTGGCACGACGGCCGGCCCTTCACCGCCGCCGACGTGAAGCACACCTTCGACGTGGTGCGCGGGGCCAAGCGCGGCGACATGAAGCTCAACCCGCGCAGGGTCTGGTACGGGCAGGTGCGGGAGATCACCACCAGCGGCGACCACGAGGTCACCTTCCACCTGAAGCGGCCTCAGAGTTCCCTGCTCTCGATGTTCGCCTGCGGCGTGTCCGCGGTGTACCCGGCACACGTCTCGTTCGCGGAATTGCGCGGCAAGCCGCTTGGGACGGGGCCGTTCCGGCTCACGGCGTTCTTGCGCGACCAGCACGTCATTGAAGACAAGAACCCGGACTACTTCGTCAAGGGGCGTCCCTATCTCGACGGGATCAGGTTCATCGTGATCAAGGGCACCTCGTCCCAGGTCGCCGCCCTGATCGCAGGACAGGTGGATGCGGCGCCGCCGGTGTTCACCCTCAAGCCGGTGGCCGAGCAGATCAAGGCGGGCAATCCGAAGATCGCCTTCGCCGAGCGCGTCACCAGCGGCACGCAGAACGTGATCATCAACACCAAGCGGTCGCCGTTCAACAACATTCGCCTGCGCCAGGCCGTGAACCTGGCGCTGGACCGCAACGCCATGATCAAGACCCTCTACCGCGGCGGCGCCGTCCCAGGCTCGGCCTTCATCCCGCTGCCTTGGGGCCACTGGGGGCTCGACAAGGCGCAGATCGAGGCCCTGCCCGGCTTCGGCGACCCCGAGCAGAACAAGGCCGAGGCGCGGAAGATTCTCGCGGAAGAGGGTTACGGCCCCAAGAATCCCCTCAAGTTCGTGATTTCGACGCGTGCCGTGCCGGCCTATTCGGAGCCGGCAAACTGGATGGCTGGGCAACTGAAGCAGGTGGGGATCGAGACCACGGTCGAGCTTTCGGAAGTGGGCACCTGGTTCGCCAAGGTGGCCCGCCGCGATTACCTCATCGGCAGCAACCAGACCGCCGCCTTCATCGACGACCCCGACGCGCAGCTCTACGAGAATTACTCCTGCACCTCGATCCGCAACTACACCTCCTACTGCAATCCCGAGATCGAGAAGAAGTTCGACCGGCAATCGGTGGAAAGCGACGATGCCGCGCGGCGGAAGCTCGTCCAGGAGATCGACGTGCAGTTGCAGCACGAGGGGGCGCGGCCCTATCTCCTGTATCGCTACAACTACTACGCCCACTGGCCGTTCGTGAAGAACTGGATTCCCCATATCAGCGCCTACAACAGCTGGCGCATGCAGGAGGTGTGGCTGGACAGGTAATTCTGCCGCACCATCGGCGGTCGCCCCCCGGGTGGCCGCTGCCGCACGACGCACCGAGGGTCGTCCCCCCTTCGGGACGCGGCGATGCGCATGGCGTCGTCTGCGCTTGGGCCCGCGCCTGTCGCCATCCGGGACGCGCTCCGGCGCCGCCTCACTAAAGCCTCTGTATTTTTCGCGGCGTTCAGGGTTAAGATCACCTGCGGGCGGCAATCGTGTCTGGGGACGCCGCCTGCCGCCGTACCGATCGGCCGGGTTTCTACGCAATCCAAGGGTTCCCAACGTGTCAGGTCCGAAAGGAAGCAGCACCCGAACCCGCGGATGTGCCGTGGAGACCCGGCTTCCCCGCTGATTCCGCGTCAGGAAGGGCTCGTCCCGGGCCCCGCCCTGCGGGCCGCTGGGCAGTTGGCCCGGCCGTTGGGGCCCCTGCATGCGCCGCTCGGGGGGCGCACCACCGCCAACCCGCCTCCGGCCTGCCCATGGAGTACGTCGTCCTCGCGCGCAAGCTGCGCCCCAACCGGTTCCAGGACCTGGTCGGCCAGGACGTGGTGGCCCGTATCCTGCGAGCGGCGGTGCGCACGGGGCGGGTCGCGCACGCCTACCTGTTCACGGGCTCGCGCGGCGTGGGCAAGACCAGCACGGCGCGCATCCTCACCAAGGCGCTCAACTGCCTGAACCCGGAGGAGGGCGAGCCCTGCAACGCCTGCGCGAACTGCAGCGAGATCACCGCCAACGCCTCGCCCGACGTGTACGAGATCGACGCCGCCTCGAACCGCGGCATCGACAACATCCGCGAGCTGCGCGAGAACACGCGCTACGCCCCCGCCAAGAGCCGATACAAGACGTACATCATCGATGAAGTGCACATGCTCACCCCGGAGTCCTTCAACGCCCTGCTGAAGACCCTGGAGGAGCCGCCGGAGCACATCAAGTTCATCCTGGCCACCACCAGCCCGCACAAGATCCCCGAGACCGTCCTCTCCCGCTGCCAGCGCTTCGATTTTCCGCGCATCCCGGTGGCGGTGATGGTCGAGTACCTCCAGCGGGTGTGCGCCCAGGAAGGGCTCAAGCTCTCGCGCTCCGCGCTGGAGGCCGTGGCCCGCAACGCCGCCGGCGGCATGCGCGATGCGCTGACGGCCCTCGATCAGGTGGTGGCCTACGCGGGCCAGGAGGTGGGCGACGAGCAGGTGCTGCGCCTGCTGGGGCTGATGGACACCCGCGAGGTGCTGGCGCTGCTCGGCGCGGTGCTGGCACGCGACCTGCCCGCCGCGCTCGGCACCTTCCGCGCCATCGTCGAGCACGGCCACGACCTGCAGGTGCTGCTGGAGGCGCTGCTGCGCGATACCAAGGACCTGGCGCTGGCCAAGGTGCTGGCCCAGGGCGACGCCTACTTCCAGGATCACCCTCCCGAGGCGCTCGAGTTCTTCGCGGCCCGGCGCGAGGCGCACAGCCTCGACGTGGTGCAGCAGCTCTTCTACCTGTTCCTCGAGCTGGAGGGGCAGCTCAAGCGCAGCGAGTTCCCGCGCTCCTGCTTCGAGATGGCGCTGGTCAAGGCCTGCCGGGTCGAGCCGCTGGTGGGAGTCCCCGACCTGCTGGCGGAGGTGCGCGAGCACCTGAAGGCGCCGGCCTTCGCCCGCGGCGGGCGCGCGCCGGAGTCCGCCGCCGAGGCCCAGGCGGCGCGAGCGACGCGGCCGGCCGCCCCCCGGCAGAGTCGCACTGCGTCGGGCACAGCCGCGCGAGCGGAGCGGGGCGCCGACCGGGCACCCGCCCCCGCGGAGCCCGAGCCCGCAGCGGAGCCCGCGCCCGCCTACGAGACCGGGCCGCCCGACGTCGAGATGCCGCCGCTCGCGGCCTACGAATCGGAGGGCGAGGCCGAGCCTGCGCCGTTTCCGCGGGTTCCCCGCGCGGCACCGACCGGGGCGGACGAGCGGGTCCGGCCGCAAGCGGTGCGGGCTGCACCGGGCGCTCCCCGCCCGCCCCGGGCCGGGAGCGAGCCGGTTGCGGCCCCGGCGGAGAACGCGCCCCCGGCCCCAGAGGAGGAGACGCCCGCCCGCGATCCCGCGGCGCTGCTGGCCGAGCCGGCCCTGTGCGAGGACCCGCGCTGGCAGGCCGCCGTCGCGGCGGTGCAGGAGGGGGGCCAGCGGCGGCTGGCGGCCGACCTGCGCGGCACGGAAGTCGCCGCCATCGACGAGGGCGGCGGGGAGAAGACCATCGCGCTGGTGCCGCCGCGCGCGGCGTTCGATTTCACCGCCGCGGAGCGGGCCGCGCTCGATGGCGCGCTCGCCCAAGCCTTCGGCGCTGGGTTCCGGCACCGCCGCATCGATGATACAACCAGAACGGCACGGCCCGAGCAGACCCTCGCCGGCAGGCAACGGCTGACCGAGGAGGTGCGCCGGGCCGCCGAGCGCGCCGCCGCACTCGCCGATCCGGCCGTGGGCGCCATCCGCCGCGCCTTCCCCGGGAGCCGCATCGTGAGCGCCGAGGTCGGCGCCAAGGCGGGCGGCGACATGGGCGACGACACGCGCGCCGAACCCCACGCCGGGCCTTCTGCCAGGGAGCCCTGATGGCCAGCTTCACCGACATGATCCGCCAGGCCGCCCAGATCGGCGAGACCCTCAAGCAGAAGCAGGAGGAGCTGGCCCAGCGCCGCTTCGAGGTGGCTTCGGGCGGCGGCATGGTGCGGATGACCTTCAACGGCAAGTCCGAGGCGCTGGCCTGTACCATCGCCCCCGAGTTGCTGGCCGCGGGCGACGTGCGCATGGTCGAAGACCTTGTGCTCTCCGCCGTCAACGAGGGCATCCGCCAGAGCCAGGACGCCATGAAGGAGGAGCTGGGCAAGCTCGCCGGCGGCCTCAAGATTCCCGGCGTCACGGCGTGAGGCGGGCCCGCGCCCCCTGGCCCCCGCTCCAAGAATTGGAGAGTGTAACCTCACCCCCTGTCCCCATCTCCAAGAATTGGAGGGGGGAAGCGCCAGCCCGCGCGGGGAGCCGACACGGAGCCTCCCTCCCTCTCCAATTCTTGGAGAGGGAGGGTCGGGGTGGGTGAGGTTGTCCCGCAGGCCGCCGCGAGCGACGAAGGCAGCACCCCTGCAACCCATTGAACCCAGATCCCTTCGAGCCGCACCCGCCCATGAAGATTCCCCCCTCCCTCGAACGGCTGGTGCACGAGCTGGCACGCCTGCCCGGCATCGGGCAGAAGACGGCGCAGCGGCTCGCGTTCCATCTGCTGCGCACCGAGCCCGGTCGCGCCGAGGCGCTGGCCCGGGCCATCGTCGAGGTGCGGGAGAAGATCCGCTTCTGCGCCCAGTGCTTCGGGTTCGCCGAGGAGGAGCTCTGCCCGGTCTGCGCCGACGCGCGCCGCGACCCCGACCTGATCTGCGTGGTCGAGCAGCCCAGCGACGTCTACGTGATCGAGCGCAGCGGCGTGTTCCGCGGCCTGTACCACGTGCTGCTGGGGGTGATCTCGCCTCTCGACGGCATCGGCCCGGACCAGCTCAAGGTGGCCGAGCTGCTGGCCCGCTGCGATCGCCGCCCGCTCCGCGAGGTCATCATCGCCACCAACCCCTCGATCCCCGGCGAGGCCACCGCACTCCACCTGAGCCGCGTGCTCGCGGGCAAGGTCGCCCGCATCACCCGCCTCGCCCGCGGCATGCCCGTCGGCGCCCACCTCGAATACACCGACGACGTGACCCTGAATCAGGCCTTCGACGGACGGCGGGACATGGGGGCGGGGTGAGGAAAACACTACCGCAATTTTTGTGCTTCATTTCCGGCCTTTGCGATTAACTCATCGGCGCATTTTGTCACTCGTTCTGATAAGGGTTGCACGTCTTCTCCTATGACCCTTTGAAATATGGCCCTCGGATTCTCGTTCGGCATAGATTTGATTTGCTCACTTACTCTTACTGACGCATTCATGATCGTTACTGTCAAAACGAAGCACTCGTGTTTCAGTGCATCGGTTTCGTTTTTTAGTTCAAGTGCATAAATATTTACAATTGATCCAAGCTCACCCATGATCTTGACAATATTAGTGTTGAATTCTGCCCATTTCAGCACATCAATATGACTTAGAAATTCTTCCAAGAGATATGCAGTCCTGACAACGGACTGCAGCTTCTCCAAGCGTCTTTCAATCTTGTTCCTTCTATCTATTGCACGGTTTGTATAATATACCCCAAGAAATCCAATCAAGGCTCCAATTGACACTTTCAGGATATCGGAGATGTTGGATACCAAAGGAATCAGATCGAACGCGTTCATTGGGTTCCTTTCAATTACGATCGGATGGGTTTACAGAAAGCAATGATAGTCTTGTAGCACACATTTCCTAACGATTATCAGGGCGTATGATCCACCGCCTCGAAGTGACGATCCGCGCCGGGCAGCCGGACCCCGCCGGGCAGGCCGTGCTGGAGCGCGTGCGCCGGTTCACGCGGCTGCCGGTCGAGGGCGTGCGCACCTGCGCCGTGTATGCCTTCGACGAGGCGGCGCTGCCGGAGGGCGCGCTGGCGGTGGTCGGGGCCGGCCGGTCGCCCGGCTACGTCGGCACGAAGGAGGCCCTGCGCGCGCTCGCCACGGACCTGTTCACGGACCCGATCGTCAACGCCTGCGCGCTCGATGGGGAGTCGCTGGCCCGGGGCGACTTCGACTGGTACGTCGAGGTCGGCTTCCGGCCGGGGGTCACCGACAACGTGGGCCGCACGGCGGGCGAGTCGCTCGGCTACCGGCTCGGCGCTCCCCTGCGCGAGGGCCACCAGGTGCACGCGGCGACCGGCTACTTCCTGCGCGGGCGCCTCACGCGCGAGCAGGTCGAGGGGCTGGCGCGGGAGTGGCTCGCCAACGAGCTGATCCAGCAGGTGCTGGTGCTGGCGCCGGGGGAGGTGGCGGCGAGCCGCCTGGCAGGCACGAGCGGCCTGTTCCGGCTGCCGCGGGTCGAGCTGACGGCGCCGGTGCGGGTCGAGCGCATCCCGCTGCCCGCGGAGCCCGTGGCGCTGGCGGCGCTCTCGCAGGCCCGCCTGCTCGCGCTGACGGCCGAGGAGCTGGCGACGATCCGCGCCCACTTCGCGCGGCCGGAGGTGATCGCCGCGCGGGCCACGACGGGGCTGGGGCCGGAGCCCACCGACGTCGAGCTGGAGGTGCTGGCGCAGACCTGGAGCGAGCACTGCAAGCACAAGATCTTCAACGCTGAGATCGCGTACACCGACGAGGCCGGCCGGCGCGAGGTGGTGCGCTCGCTGTTCAAGACCTACATCCAGGGCGCCACCGCCCGCGTGCGCGCGGCGCTGGGGGCCGATGACTGGTGCCTCTCGGTCTTCACCGACAACGCGGGCGTGGTGCGCTTCGACGGGCGCTGGGGATTCGTGTTCAAGGTCGAGACCCACAACTCGCCGTCGGCGCTCGACCCCTACGGCGGCGCGCTGACGGGCATCGTCGGCGTCAACCGCGACCCCTTCGGCACGGGGCGCGGCGCCGAGCTGCTGTTCAACACCGACGTGTTCTGCTTCGCCCCGCCGTTTTACGAGGGGCCGCTGCCGGCGGGGCTGCTGCACCCGCGCCGCATCTACGAGGGCGTGCGGCTGGGGGTCGAGCACGGCGGCAACAAGTCGGGCGTGCCCACAGTCAACGGCTCGGTGACCTTCGACGAGAGCTACCTCGGCAAGCCGCTGGTGTTCTGCGGGACGGGCGGGCTGCTGCCGCTCGACCTCGGGGGGCAGCCCGGCTGGCGGAAGTGGGTCCAGCCCGGCGACGCCATCGTGATGGTCGGCGGGCGCATCGGCAAGGACGGCATCCACGGCGCCACGTTCTCCTCGATCGAGCTGAACGAGGCCGCGCCCGTCGGCGCCGTGCAGATCGGCGACCCCATCGTGCAGAAGAAGATGTTCGACTTCCTGCTCGTCGCGCGCGACCGCGGCCTCTACAACGCCATCACCGACAACGGGGCGGGCGGCCTCTCCAGTTCCGTGGGCGAGATGGCCGAGCTGTGCGGCGGCCCGGGGTCTGCCGGCGGGGCGGTGCTGCGCCTCGACTGCGCGCCGCTCAAGTATCCGGGCCTGCTGCCCTGGGAGATCTTCGTCTCGGAATCGCAGGAGCGGATGACCCTCGCCGTGCCGCCCGCCCAAGTCGAGGCGCTGCTGGCGCTCTCCCGCGCCATGGACGTGGAGGCTTCCGTGCTCGGCGCGTTCAACGCCTCGGGCGTGCTCGAGGCGCGCTACGGGGGCGAGGTGGTGGCTCGGCTCGAGATGGAGTTCCTCCACCACGGCCTGCCGCCGATGAAGCTGGACGCGCGCTGGAGCCCGCCCCCGCGGGATGCCGAGGCCCGGCCGCCGGAGCCCGCCGATCTCGGCGCCGTGTTGTTACGCCTGTTGGGGCGGCTCGACATCTGCTCGAAGGAGAGCATCGTGCGCCGCTACGACCACGAGGTGCAGGGCGCCTCCGTGGTCAAGCCGCTGGTGGGTGCGGCCAACGACGGGCCGAGCGACGCCGCCGTGCTGCGCCCGCTGCTCGGGAGCACGCGGGGCATCGCCATCGCCCACGGCCTGTGCCCCCGCTACAGCGCCATCGACACATACGCCATGGCCGCGAACGCGCTCGACGAGGCGGTGCGCAACGCCATCGCCGTGGGGGCCGACCCCGCCCGCATCGCCGGGCTGGACAACTTCTGCTGGTGCGACCCCTTGCCGTCTGCCGGCATCCCGGACAGCAACCCCGATGCCGCGCACAAGCTGGCGCAGCTCGTCCGCGCCGCGCGCGCCGTCCACGACGTGGCCATCGCCTATGGCGTGCCGCTGATCTCGGGCAAGGACAGCATGAAGAACGACTACGTCTCGGGCGGCCGCCGGCTCTCCATCCTGCCCACGCTCTTGTGCTCGGTGGTGGGGATCGTGCCCGACGTGCGCCGCGCCCTGACCATGGACGCGAAGGCGCCCGGCGACCTCGTCTACCTCGTCGGCGAGACGCGCGAGGAGCTGGGCGCGTCGCAATACTACCGCGAGCTGGGCTGCCCGGGCGGCGCCTTGCCGCAGGTGTTCCCCGAGCGCGCCCGTCGCTGGTACGCCGCCCTCGGTCGCTGCACGGCAGAAGGCCTGCTCAGCGCGGCGCACGACTGCTCCGATGGCGGCCTCGCGGTGGCCTTGGCCGAGATGGCGTTCGCGGGCGGCTTCGGGATGGAGCTCGATCTCGGCCCGTTGGCGGCGCGGGAGCAGCTTGCGCCCGCGGCGCTGCTGTTCTCCGAGAGCGCGAGCCGGCTCGTCGTCACCGTGCGCCCTGAGCACGCCGCCGCCTTCGAGCGCGAGCTGGCCGGCCTGCCCTGCCACCGCCTGGGCACCGTCGCCGCCCACGACCGCCTGGCGATCCGCAGCGGTGCTACCGTGTGGCTGGACCTGCCGCTGGCCCGGCTCAAGGAGGCGTGGCAGGCCCCCTTGCGGGAGCTGTGAACGCCCACCTCACCCGCGCCCCTAACGCGGATACCCCCTCTCCGCGGGCGGAGAGGGGGTCGGGGGAGTGGTCGCTGCGACCTGCCGCTGGCCCGGCTCAAGGAGGCGTGGCAGGCGCCTCCACTAGAATTATGATATCTGTGTACAGTGGAGACTCGGTTTGGTCAATCGCATAGTATGTGGCGAACTGCCAAGAGTGACACGGGAGGCGGAATTATGAATGCTCTCACCTTCATTTATCGGACAATCTTACGTGAAGAATTTCGCCATCTCTTTAGAGGTATTTTTTCTATGGGGATACTCTTGTTTCTCATTATATACGTGGGTATTGCTTTCCTAATAATTCGTAAATCAAGTCCACGAATCGATGCGATGGAATTCAACAAGGTGATGATTAATGCACTTAACTTGGGAACAGTACGTGACGTTAACGATGTAGTAAACATATATAAAGGCCTACAAAGAGACTCCGCCGATGACTATGATTTCAGGGCGGACATGAGTAGATATCTTAGACGGCTTCTCGTTGCATTGGTCAACAGAGACGGTGTAGCGAACGATGTTGACGATAAGAAGATAAATATCTGGAAATATTGGGTCACAGAAATCATCAAAAAGAATGAAGAACTCGCACCTTTTGCTGGTCTGCCGGAGGCAGAGAAGAATATTCTGAATGACTCCGTCGCGTTTCTCGACAAAGGCGATCATGATGCCGTGAGAAGAAAATTCAGCGAACTCGTTGGCGTAATTAAGACAAGGAATGAGGAGTTTGAGAGGAACCGACTGCTAAATTCCCTCTCGATTCCGTTGTCAATTGTTGGCATCATACTGACAATCGTGTTTGGCGTAATAGGTAGTATTTCGTTCTTTAGGACGAGCTCGCATAAACAATCGACCGCATGAGCGGGGTGTGTCGATATGGTTGGCAGAATGCGGTTCAAACACGCCCACTTGGCCCTGCCATGACGGCGACCGCGGTTCGGCGCCGGTAGGGACCGCTCCAGGAACGTTGGCTCGGGAAATCGAACGGCAACCGGAAGGAACGGCTGGGGCTCAAGACGAGGCAAACCTGGGTCGGCGCGCCGGCACTGCGGCATCCCTGCGGCACCGCGACGGGCGCAGCCGCCTGGTGCCATGGGGGCTCAGCCGGTCGCGGGCAGGGCCGAGCGGAAGGTGTGGTGCCACTCCCGCATGCCGCCGGAGAGATGCACCACCGAGTAGCCATCTTCCGAGAGCCGGATGGCGAGGCGGCCCGTGCAATCCCCGTCGGGGCAGACGAGGCCGATCGGCTGCTCCGGGCCGATGCCGGCCAAGGCATCGCCCAGCTCGTGCGTGCAGGGAATCGCGATCACGCGGCGGAAGCCCGCGAATTCGGCCGCGGCCTCGGGGACCTTCACCAGCAGCACCACCAGATCCTTGCGCTGGGCGAACTCGCGCGGCGAAAGCTCGCTGAAGCAGCCGGGGCTGCCGCTGTAGGCGGGTTGCGCCCCGGGGGTCGTGGCGGGTTGAGTCGTCATGGCATGGCTCCGGTGCCCCATCCTTGTGGCGATCCTTGTGGCAGTGGCTCCGGGCGTCCCCTCTGCCCGGCGCTCGCGGACGGCGGCTCCCACTTCGGGAACGTGGCGCCCGCCACCCCTTCGATGCAAGTCCGCTTCCAAACACTCCCGCGCGCGCTGTTCCGCTCGGGACGCGGATTTGAGACACAGCCGCCGGTGCCGGCGGACCACGCCCCGGCAATTACTGTCAGGTGCAACGGGTGTCCTGTACCTTTGTGACAGTCGGACCGGCAAATGTCAACCCTAAAGTGTTTCGCCCCCGGCGGCGGCATCCCGGTTCCCACCCGCGCTATGGACCGGTGGCCCCTCCCTGCGCTGGCTCGGCCACAGGGTCCGCCGGCAGCCCCACCACGATCTGCTGCTTGCCCCGTTTCTTGTCGCGGCTGTAGCCGTAGGCGGCGAAGGCGTCGTGGATGCGATTCCCGACACCACCGGCAAATGTCACGGGAAAACAGAAAACATTGCTGGCTACAGCCCCACCCTGCGCATCGCCACAACCCGAACCCTTCCAGCCCCTTGCGCCAAGAACCTGCTGGAACATCCGTCGAAAGCGAGCGCCTCCGCCAGCGGCCTCAGAACCGGAACGAGTAACCGAGGCTGAGCGAGTACAGCTCGTAGGTGAACAGCCGGTTGGCGGCGTAGCCGCCCAGGTAGCGCGAGGAGAAGGCGAGCACCCACGCGTCGACCTGAAGCTCCCAGGCGAACGCCGTGAACAGGCTCAGCCGCGCGGCGCCGTGGCCGACGGGCTGCTCCGTCTCGCCTGCGACGCTGTGGGGCAGCACCGTGCCGTCGAAGCGCACCAGGCCCGCGCCCAGGCCGCCGGCGAACTTCCAGAAGATGCGCCGGTCGGGGTAGAGCGGCCCCAGGCGCACGAACACCTGGGGCGCGGCCGCCGCGTAGTCGCCCGAGACGCGGGTGCCGAGATCGTCCCCTGCAAACGCACTGGTGCGGAGCTGGCGATCCGCCGAGAATGTGGCGTAGTGGACCACCAGGCTGTAGCCGAGCGCGGCCTGGCCGCCGCGCAACGGGTAGGTCTTGAAGTACGTCTCGGCGGTCTCGTACTGGATGAAAGGCACGACGCGCCCGTTGTCGGTGAGCTGCGGATTCGCCGTCGCGTCGCCGCCCAGGCCGGGGAACTTCAGCGTGGCCTGCGCGTAGCCGCCGCCCACGGTGAGGGACTGGCCCTTGAGCGGCTCCCAGGCCGCGTTCCAGACCGGGCGCGCCGCCTCCAGCGCCCGCTCCGCCCGCTCGCGCAGGCCGGGCGCCGCCGGCGCAATCCCCTCGCCCGGAGCCGGGCTCCCCGGCGCGGCGCCAGGCGCTGTGCCCGTCGGCGCCTGCATGGGTGTGAGCACCGGCGCCGCCTCCCGCGGCGACCCCTGCGCCTGTGCAGCCGCGGGCGCCAGCGCCGGCAATACGGCCGCCAGCGCAGCGGCCAGCAGGAGGGCGAAAGCGTGGCGGCGCGTCATGTTCACCGCCACCGCCAGCCGACGTGGATTCGCAGCGCCAGCCGCACGTCGCGTGAGATGAAGAGGCGCAGGGCATCGAACGTGGCGCCGTAGGTGAGCCCGCTCTCCCGCTCCACGCCTGTCCCGATGCCGGCCGAGGGGCCGTAGAACGTGGAAGTCCGACCCGAGGCGATCCGCAGCTCCACGTGGTAGCCGACCTGGGCGGCGAGATACCGGTCTCCCGCCCAGCGCCGGAGCTGGAAGCCGGCCATGCCGTTGCTGACGTCGGCGCTGAGGTCGCCCTGCGCCCGCTCCGCCGTCAGGGCGAGATAGGGGTCGAGGGACCAGCGGTCGTCCACCGTGAACTGGGCATCGCCGAACAGGCCCACGCCGGCGCTCGTGTAGGCGAGGGTGCCGGACCGATCCTGGGTGCGCACGCTGTGCACGACGGGCCCGCCGGCCAGGCCGAATCCGTTGGCCGGCCCGGCCGCGACGGGTCGCACCAGCGCGAGCAGCCCAGCCGCCGCGCACAGCACGGTCCAACGCCGGGACGCGACACCAGATGCGGAGCGGCTGGGGATCATCGGGCTGGCGAAGCGCCCAAGCGGGGAACGACTGCTTGCCGGGAAGGATGCACAAGCGCGAGTGTGCGTTACTCCGCGCGCGGGCGCAAGCGGGGTGGGCCGTCCCTTCCGCATGCGAAACTGCGGCATGATTTCGAGAACCGGCCGGCAAACCGGGGGCGACTCACTCCCGCCGCGGCGCGGCTGCTCCCTCCCCTCGCTGCGCCCGGGGCGGGCTTCCTGGGGGCGAGCAGCAAGCCGTGCGCCCTCCCTCGCCTTCCGGAGCGGGAGGGTTGGGGACGGTGAGGCCGCCTGGGTGGCCGATCAGGGGCCCCCTCGCCCCTTGCGGGGAGAGGGAGGGCCGGGGTGGGGGGTGCTGCCTACCGCGCGACGGCGGCGATCTTCTGCGCCTCGGGGTTGAGGATGTTGCGCGGGGCTTTGCCGGTGGAGACGAAGCTCTTGATGTTTTCCAGCCCGGCGTTGAAGGAGCGCACCACGCCTTCCTGGCCCCGTCCGGCGATGTGGGGCGAGAGGCCGATGTTCTTCGCCTTCAGCAGCGGGTTGTTCTCTTCCCAGGGCTCCGACGCGAACACGTCGATGCCGGCGCCGGCCAGCTTGCCGCCATCGAGCGCGGCGCGCAGCGCCTTCTCGTCGACGATGTTGCCGCGCGCCGTGACGATCAGGTAGGCGCTGGGCTTCATCATGCCGAGCACGCGCGCGCTGATCAGCCCGCGGGTGGTGTCGTTCAGCATGGCGTTGATGCTGATCACGTCGGAGCTGCGGTAGAGTTCCTCCTTCTCGACCCGCCGCGCGCCGGTCTGGCGGGCGATCTCGTCGTTCACGTTGGGCAGCAGGTCGTTGTAGAGCACCTTCATGTCGTGGGCGTGCGCGCGCTTGGCCAGGCGGGAGCCGATGTTGCCGAAGCCGATGATGCCGAGGGTCTTCCCTTCCACCTCCACCCCCTGGTCGCCTTCGATCCGCGCCTGCTCCCAGTCGCCCGCCTTCATCGCCTCGTTGGTGGGCAGATAGCGCCGGAACTGGGTCAGGATCAGCATCATGCAGAAGTCGGCCACGCGGTTGCTGTTCAGGTTGCCGTTGTTGCAGCAGAACACGCCGCGCTTGGAAGCCGCGGCGAGGTCGAGCTTGTCGAATCCGGCGCCGGCGGTTTGGACGATCTTGAGCTGCTTGGCCGCGGCGAAGACCTGCTCGTTGATGTACGAGCCGAACGCGTAGATGCCGTCCACATCGGCCACCTGCCGCATCTGCTCCTCGGAGTAGATGTTGTTCAGCGGCGCGCGGATGATGACGTGCGGCGGGTCTTTGGGAACCAGGTCCATCGTGGCGGCGTTGCCGCGAAAGAAGTAGGCGATCTTCATGGCGCAGCTCCAGGTTGGCGGAAAGTGCCGGCGCCGCCGGGAATGGCTGGTGGCGCGAAGCCTCCCCCCGGCGGCAGGTGTACGATGCTCCTCTATCGCGCCTGACGAGGGGAGTCCATCCCTATCCGGCGGCACTGGCGCCATGCCCGTGCTTGCGTTCCGGGGCCCCGATGGAGAACAATCCGACGGAACCACACGAGGCTTCCGCACCGATCGGGGGTCGCGCCGGTTCGGCGCAGGTCCGCGCGCGGCGAGGAGAGGAGCGAGCATGTTTCCCCGGTTCACGAAGGTGCTGGTGGTGACCGATTTTTCCCCGACGGGCGACCGTGCCATTCCGTACGCGTATGCGATCGTCGACGTGGGCGGCGAGGTGCATCTGCTGCACCTGCTGGAGCATACGGAGGTGCCGAACCCCCTCTACGCCCATTACACGGTCGACGACCTTTACAATCCGCGCAAGCGCGCCAAGGCCGTCGCCGAGGTCGAGGAGCACCTCCGTACCCTCGCCCCCAAGACGGCCGCGGAGAAGCGCGTCAAGACCATCGTCGCCGCGACCACCGCCGAGTCCATCGCCGAGGGCATCGTCGCGGAGGCGCACCGGCGCGGCGTGAGCGCCATTGTCATCGGCTCCCACGGGCGCACGGGGGTGAGCCACCTGCTGATGGGCTCCGTGGCCGAGCAGGTGCTGCGGGAAGCGCGCCTGCCCGTGCTCGTCGTGCCGCGGCAGGGTTAGCGGGATTCCGGTCGCGGGGCCGGGCCGAGATGGGTCGGCCGGGCGGGGGCGCCCAGACAGTCGCTCCGGGTGGCGCCAGCGCGCCGATCGCCAGCCGGGCTGCCGCCTAGCGCTCGTCCCAGGCGAACGGGAGCACGTCGCGCAGCTCCGCGGCGCCGGTGACGAGCATCACCAGTCGCTCGACGCCCAGGGCCATGCCGGCGGCGGGGGGCATTCCCTCCTCCAGCGCGGCCAGGAAGGCCTCGTCCAGGGGCAGGGGCGGCAGCCCGGCCGCGCGCCGGGCGGCGAGTTCCGCCTCGAAGCGCCGGCGCTGCTCGGCGGGGTCGGTCAGCTCCGCGAAGCCGTTGGCCAGCTCCATGCCGCCCGCGTAGAGCTCCATCCGCTCGGCCAGGGTAGGGTCGCCGGGGAGCAGGCGCGCCAGGCTGGCCAGCGGCGCGGGCCATTCGGTCACCAGCACGGGGGCCTCGCCCAGTCGGGTTTCGACCGGGTCCCACAGGGCGAAGAACGCCCGTTCGAAGTCGGCGGGGAGCCCCGCGGCGCCGGTGAACCCCACCGCGAGCGCCCGCTCCCGCAGCGCTTCCGCCGTGGTGACGCCCCGCAGATCGACGCCCGTGTGCTCGCGGATCAGGGCGCCGATCGGCCGGCGGGGGAAGGGGCCCGATGCCAGCAGGGCGGCTCGCCGTGCGAGAGGCTGGCACCAGGGTGCACCGGCGCCGCTGCGGGCGATCTCGAGCGCCAGCGGCGCCAGCCGTGCCAGCAGCGCTTCCAGATCGGCGGCCAGGACATCGCTGCCCGCACCGGCCCGGTACCACTCCAGCAGGGTGAACTCGGGGTTGTGCAGCCGACCGATCTCGCCCCCGCGGAAGACGGGTCCCAGCCGGTAGATGCGCTCGAAGCCGCCGACCAGCAGGCGCTTGAGCTGGAACTCGGGCGAGGTGATGAGGTAGCCCCCGCCGGCCGCCACGGGGGCGAACTGGGGCTCCGGGCTGGGCGCCCGCACCAGCACGGGGGTCTCGACTTCGAGGAAGCCCTGGCCGTCGAAGTGGGCGCGGATCGTGTGCAGCACCTGCTGGCGCCAGCCGAGGAAGGCCATCCGCGATCGGGCGGCGCCCGGCCGGCGCCAGCGCAGGGCATCGCCCGTCTCGCGCCAGCCGCCGGCCGCCGGGCCGCCGATGCGTTCGAGGGCCAGCAGCCGCGCCGGCGGCTCGATCCGTACCCGCACCAGGTCGCCCGGCGCGAGCCCGGCGAGGAACCCGGCCGGAGCTTCGGCGAGGATCAGGCGGTCGGCGACGGCGAGGGCGATGCGGCGGGGGGCGGCCGGCCCCGGCAGGTCCACCACGCGGGCGATCTGCCAGGTGCCGGGCGCCAGGGTCGTCATGGAAAGGCGGGCGGGGGCCGCTCAGCCCTTCACCCGCTCCACGTAGTCGCGGGTGCGGGTATCGATGCGCAGCTTGTCGCCGCGCTCGATGAACAGCGGCACCTGGATCACGGCGCCGGTGCTCATCTTCGCGGCCTTGCGGGCGCCCGAGACGGTATCGCCCCTCAGCCCGGGCTCCGTTTCCACCACCTCGAGGTTGACGAAGTTGGGCAGGGTGAGGCTCACCGGCCGGCCCTTGAACAGCAGCACCGGCACCACCAGGTTTTCCAACAGGAAGTCCTTGTCGTCGCCGATCACTTCGGGCTGGATCGCCATCTGCTCGTAGGAGTGCTGATCCATGAAGTGGTAGCCGCCGTCGTCGTGGTAGAGGTACTGCATCTGGCGCTCGTCGAGCTCGGCTTCCTGGAGCTTTTCGCCCGTGCGGTAGGTCTTCTCGAGGACGGCTCCCGTCATCAGATTCTTGATCTTGGTGCGGGTGAAGGCGTTGCCTTTGCCGGGCTTGACGAACTGGAAATCGACGACGTTGTACGGCTCGCCATCGATCTCGATCTTCAAGCCCTTGCGGATTTGCGATGTGTCGTACACCGGAGGTCCTCGAATGGTGCGGGGGCGTCATGCCCCGCCGATGGTGTGGGAAGCGTTCCGACCCCGCTGCGGGTACCCCCGGCTTGCGGTCCGGTGCGGGCGCTCGCCCGCCTTCCCGTGCCGATCTCCCGGCGACCGCCCCTGTAAAACGCGCGTATTATCGGGAGTTCCCACCGAAAAATCAATTGACAACCGACGGGGCGTGCCCTATTTTTTGCTGTTCGGAGTGGTCCGCAGCGTTGCAGGGCAAGCTATGTTTTGGGCCCTGTTTGGGCCCTGTTTCAGGCACAGCCATGTTCGAAGCCCTGACCGAGAAGATGACCGCCGCCCTGCGGCGCGTGCAGGGCAGCGGCCGCCTGAGCGCGGCCAATATCGACTCCGCGCTGCAGGACGTGCGGACGGCGCTGCTCGAGGCGGACGTCAACGTCCGCGTCGCGCGCGAGTTCCTGGAGACGGTGAAGGGCCGCGTGCTGGGCGAGCCGGTGCCGGGCGGGCTCACGCCCGGCCAGCACTTCATCAAGCTGGTGAGCGACGAGCTGACCCGGCTGATGGGCAGCGAGCACGAGGCGCTGCGGCTGGCGGGGCTGCCGCCGGCGGTGGTGATGCTGGTCGGCTTGCAGGGCTCCGGGAAGACCTCGACCGCGGGCAAGCTGGCCAAGTACCTCCAGGGCGAGGGCAAGCGGCCCTACCTGGTGCCGGCCGATATCTACCGGCCGGCGGCCATCGATCAGCTCGCCACGCTCGCGCGGGCGCTGGACGTGCCGTGCTTCCCCGCGACCCCGGAGATGGAGCCGGTGCGCATCGCGCGGGACGCGCTCGACGCGGCCCGCGCCGCCGGGGCCGACGTGGTGCTGCTCGATACGGCGGGACGCCTCGCGATCGACGAGGAGATGATGGCCGAGCTGGAGCGGGTCAAGGCCGCCGTCCACCCGCGCGAGATGCTGTTCATCGCCGATGGCATGAGCGGCCAGGATGCCGTGAACACGGCCGAGGCGTTCCACCGCCGGCTCGGGCTGACCGGCCACATCCTCACCAAGATGGACGGCGATGCGCGCGGCGGCGCCGCGCTCGCCCTCCGCGCCGTCACGCGGCTGCCGATCAAGTTCATGGCGGTGGGGGAGAAGCTCGACAACCTGGAACGCTTCCACCCCGAGCGGGTGGCGTCGCGCATCCTGGGGATGGGCGACCTGATCACGCTGATCGAGAAGGCCCAGCAGACCTATGACCAGTCCCAGGCGCTCGAGCTCCAGCGCAAGCTGAGCCGCAACGAGTTCACGCTGGCGGACTTCCTCGATCAGATCCGGGCGCTGCGCAAGCTGGGGCCCATGAAGGACCTGATGGAGATGATCCCCGGCATGGGCGCCGCGCTCAAGAACACCAGGATGGACGAGCGCGAGCTGGTGCGCGTCGAGGCCATCATCTGCTCGATGACACCGCGCGAGCGGGAGAACTTCCACATCGTCAACGCCGCGCGGCAGAAGCGCATCGCCAGGGGCAGCGGCACCAAGCCGGCCGACGTGCACCGGCTGCTCAAGCAGTTTGCCCAGATGCGCAAGATGATGAAGCGGATCACCACCACGGGCGGCGCCGAGCAGCTCATGCAGATGATGCAGGGCGGGGAGGCGCGCCCCCGCGGCGGCGTCCTGAACTGACTCCGCTCGGGGCGGCGGCTCAGGCAGCGCAGCGCGGGTGTTCGACCAGAGGAGAAACCGGTTGGCGACTCGGATTCGATTGGCACGGGGTGGCACCAAGAAGCGCCCCTTCTTCCGCATCGTGGTCTCTGCGCTCACCGCGCCGCGCGACGGGCGGTTCGTGGAGCGGATCGGCAGCTACGACCCGCTGCTGAAGGAGAACAAGTCCACGGTGGATACCGAGCGGGCCCGGTACTGGCTCGCGGCGGGCGCGCTGCCCAGCGATCGCGTGCGCAAGCTCCTGATCCTGCACGGCATCGAGGTGGCGGGCACCACGCCCGCGGCGGCAGCG
Source organism: Candidatus Lambdaproteobacteria bacterium (assembly GCA_016204605.1). Taxonomy (GTDB): domain Bacteria; phylum SAR324; class SAR324; order SAR324; family JACQKK01; genus JACQKK01. The sequence continues at coordinate 4,749 of JACQKK010000121.1, read as the reverse complement.
GGCGGGGAGACTCCTGCGGCGGCAGCGGGCGGGGAGACTCCTGCGGCGGCAGCGGGCGGGCAGGCTTAGGCGCGCCGGCACGGCGGCGGCGCATTTGCCCATGGCTATGACGGGCCCATGGCGTTGATCGACCGCGAGCGGCTGGTGTGCGTGGGCAAGGTCGTGCGGGCCCACGGCCTCAAGGGCGAGTTGCGGGTGGCGTCGCTCAGCGATGCGCCGGGCTTCCTCGCGAGCCTGACCGAGCTGTACGTGGATTCGCGTCATGGGCTGGAGGCCCACCAGGTCAGCCGCATCCGGGACGGCAACGGCCTGTGGATCGTGGCGCTCGAGGGGGTGCCGGACCGTGATGCGGCGGAGCGGCTGGTCGGCGCGGAACTGCTGGTCGAACGGGATCGGCTGGCGCCGCTGGAGGCGGACCAGTACTTCGTCGACGAGCTGATCGGCTGTGCGGTGGAAACGCTCGCGGGCGTGCCCGTGGGCGAGGTCGCAGAAGTGGTGGAGACGGGCGCGTACGACATGCTGCGCATCGTCTCGCAGGACGGAGCGGTGCTGGTGCCGATGGTGGGCGAGGTGATCCGGGAGGTGGACCAGGCGCGCAAGCGCATCGTGATCGACCCCCCGCCCGGCCTGCTCCAGCCGTGAACCGCACCGTGAACCGCAGGGCGCGGGCCTGAGCCCGGCGTGGCCATTATGCTGCGCTTCGACGTGCTGACCCTGTTCCCCGCGCTGTTCGGGCCGTTCCTGGCCGAGGGCGTGCTGGGCAAGGCGATCCAGCGCGGGCTACTGGCCGTGGAGCCGGTCAGCTTCCGCGAGCACGGGCTGGGGCGCCATCGGCTGGTGGACGACGTGCCCTACGGCGGCGGTCCGGGTATGGTGCTGCGGCCCGAGCCCATCTTCGCCGCGGTGCGGGAGCGCGAGGCGCTGCACGCGCGCGAGGGCCGGCGGCTGTGGAAGATCCTCGTCAGCCCGCAGGGCGAGCCCTTCCGCCAGGCCAAGGCCGAGGCGCTGGCACAGCGGAAGGAGGCGCTGCTGCTGATCTGCGGGCGCTACGAGGGCTTCGACGAGCGCATCCGGCTGGGCCTCGCGGATGAGGAGCTCTCGGGTGGCGACTACGTGGCCCTGGGCGGCGAGGCGGTCGCCATGATCGTGATCGAGGCCGTGGCCCGGCTGGTGCCGGGCGTGCTCGGCAATGCGGAGTCGCGCAGCGAGGAATCGTTCGCGGGCGGGCTGCTCGAATACCCGCACTACACGCGTCCCCCGACCTTCGAGGGGATGGCGGTACCCGAGGTGCTGCTCTCGGGCGACCATGGCCGGATCGCCCGCTGGCGTCAGGAGCAGGCCCAGGCCCGCACGGCGCGCCGCCGACCCGATCTGCTGAGGCCGGAGCCGCCGCCGCGGGAGCCGCTGGCGCCAGACGGCTCGGCGCGGCATCCGCCCACGGGGCAGGGCAGGCGGGCTGCGGCGGACGATCCGGAAGCGGAATGACGGCCGCGAGCAACTGCGGCCGTGCACACAGGCCAGGGCCAACGAACCCGGGCGCGAGGGGGGCAGCCCCCGCACCCGCCGGCGCACACCGCCGATGCGATGACCTACCGACGTGGAGTGGTGGAGAGATGAGGCGACAGCAGATCGAATGGCTGGAAGCGGCGGAGTTGCGCAAGGGCCTGCCGGAGCTGGCCATCGGCGCCCAGGTCAAGGTCAACTACCGCATCCGCGAAGGCGAGAAGGAGCGCGTGCAGGCGTTCGCCGGCGTGCTGATCCGCCGGCACGACGGCCAGAGCCACCTGACCTCGACCTTCACCGTGCGCAAGGTCACCCAGGGCTTCGGCGTGGAGCGCATCTTCCCTACCCACTCGCCGCTGATCGAAAGCGTCGAGGTGCTGCGGCGCGGCAAGGTGCGGCGGGCCAAGCTCTACTACCTGCGCCAACTGCGCGGCAAGAAGGCACGCCTGCGGGAACTGGTGAATGCCTGATTTCCGGCTGGAACGGGAGCTCTGGGCGCAGGGCTACCGGCTGGTCGCGGGCGTGGACGAAGCCGGGCGGGGACCCCTCGCCGGGCCGGTGGTGGTGGCGGCGGTGGTGCTCCCGCCCGAGTGGCCGCCCGAGTTGCGGCTTAACGATTCGAAGAAGCTGGCCCCCGCGCAGCGGGAGCGGCTGTTCCCGGAGATTCGGCGCCGGGCCATCGCCTGGCGCATCACCGCGGTGATGCCGGCGGAGATCGATCGGGTGAACATCCTGCGGGCCACGCTCGCCGGGATGGCGCGGGCCATCGCCAGCCTGCGGCCCGCCCCCGATTGCGTGCTGGTGGACGGCAACACTCTGCCGCGGCTGGCACTGCCGGCCCGGGCCGTGGTGGCGGGCGACGCCCGCTCGAACTCGATCGCGGCGGCCTCGATCCTGGCCAAGGTGGTGCGCGACCGGATCATGGGCGCCTATGCGCGGCGGTATCCCGGCTGGGGCTTCGAGCGCCACAAGGGCTACGGCACCGAGGCCCATCGGGAGGCGCTGGCGAGGCTCGGAGCGAGCCCCATCCACCGGCGCAGCTTCCGGGTGAGGGCGCCGGCGTGAACGCGAAAGCGGAGCTGGGGCGGCGGGGCGAAGGGCTGGCCGCCCGGTTCCTCGAGCGCCAGGGGTATGCGATCCGCGCGCGCAACTTCCGCCGCGCGCGGGGCGAGATCGACCTGGTGGCGACCCACGACGGCTACCTGGTGTTCGTCGAGGTCAAGACCCGGACGGCCGGGGCGCCGCTGCACCCGAGCCTGTCCGTGACGGCGCGCAAGCGGGAGAAGCTGCGGCAACTGGGCGCGCTCTACTGCGCGGAGCATCCGGAGCTGGCGCTCCAGCCGCGCTTCGATGTGGTTTCGGTGGAGCTGGGCGGCCATACGCGGAGCATCGAGCATCTGATCAACGCGTTCTGAGGCCATCCGGTTCTGCGGCCACGCTGTGCTGAGCCATGGCGCGCCAGTCTGAGCCATGGCGCGCCAGTCTGAGCCATGGCGCGCCAAGCGGTGGCCGTGCCGTGCTGAAGGCGATCGTGCTGAAGGCCAGTGTGATGAAGGCGATGGAGTGAACACAGGGGGCGGCGCGGCCGCCCGGCAGACCGGAACTCCCGCCGCCGCGGGACGTTCACCGACCGGCATGAACCACACGGCGGGCCGACGCCCGCTGCGCAGGAGTCGAGACATGGCGATCCATCTTTCCGCGATCAAACGGGCCCGGCAGAACCTGAAGCGCCGGCTGCGCAACCGCGCGCTGCGCTCGGCGTTCCGCTCCGCGCTCAAGAAGTACCGCGAGCTCCTCGCCGCCAAGGACATCCCCGGCGCGCAGGCGGGCTTCCAGCAGATCCAGGCGGTCATCGATCGGGCCGTGACCAAAGGCGTCATCCACAGGAACAACGCCGCACGCCGCAAGTCGCGGCTCTTTGCGGCCCTGAAGAAGCTCCAGGCGGCGTGAGCCCGCGGGCTGGCTGCGCGCCGCTCTTTGCGCGCGCCGGCCGCCCGAGGGGCCTCACCCTTGACGGGAAGAGACCATGTTGAACGGAATGGTGGGTCGCAAGCTCGGCATGACCCAGATTTTCACCGCCACCGGCGAGCGCATCCCGGTCACGGTGGTCGAGGTGGGGCCGGTCACGGTGGTGCAGGTCAAGACCGCCGCCAACGACGGCTACGATGCCGTGCAGGTGGGGTTCGACCCGATCACCCACGAGAACCGCGTCAACAAGCCCACCCGCGGCCACTTCAAGGGCGTCGCGCCCACCAAGGTGCTGCGGGAGTTCCGCGCCGACGCCGGTGAGGCCGTCCAGCCCGGCCAAACCTTCGACCTGAGCATGTTCGCCGTGGGCGAGAAGGTGGACGTGATCGGCATCTCGAAGGGCAAGGGCTTCCAGGGCGTCATCAAGCGCCACCACTTCGCCGGCGGCCCCGCGGCCCACGGCTCGCGGTTCCACCGCCGGCCGGGCTCGATCGGGAACCGCACCTTCCCGGGGCGCGTGTTCAAGAACAAGCGCATGCCCGGCCATCAGGGCGCGCGCCGGGTCACCATCCAGAACCTCGTGATCTCCCGGCTGGTGCCGGAGCGGAACCTGATCCTGATCCGCGGAGCCATCCCCAGCCACACCGGCGCCGTCGTGGAGATCCGCAAGGCGCGCAAGGTGGCGGCGGCGAAGGCCTGATCCCGTATCCAGCCCCGGCGCCAGCCGGGGCTGCACAGTGGGAGCGTCAATCGAACCAGCCACGACGGCGCAACGGAACCTTGCCCCCTCCCCCCTTGCGGGCATAGGCGTTAACTTAATTCCAGCCCAATTCCTGCCAATCATCGGGCTGGAGCTTTCGCCGGCGCGGGGTGAGGTGCCGGTGCGCTGCCCTGCGCCTAACGTTGCCGGTGGCGGCAGCTTGGACTCGCGTGCCCACACGCACGTGCCGCAGGCGGATCTTCGCGGAGAGCTCGTTTCGAAACACATCTTCCACCCCGAAGCGCGCGCACTTGGAGGGATAAGCTGCGGAAGTGACAGGCTATTTTCGTCCGGCGGCGAGGGGTTTGCGGGTGGCTACCTGGGTGCTGCGGGCGGGGAGGGCCTGGGGCAGGCGCACGCCGGCGGCGTCGAGGAGGTGTTGGGCCAGGCCGGTGGCCTGTGGCACCTTGAGACAGCGCGCGGTATCGAGCGTGAGCGCGACAGCGCGCAGCGATCCGAGCTCGTCGATGGCGGCGGGCACGGTTGTGTCCAGGTCGTGCCAGAGCCGCGCCAGCTCG
>JACQKK010000130.1 GCA_016204605.1 Candidatus Lambdaproteobacteria bacterium | reverse complement strand
TCTCGAAGGGCGCGTCGGTGGGGGTCGCGGCCTTCGAGACGCCCTGCTGCGCAGGGCTCCTCAGGCACGCGGATTCTTCCTACTGTTGATTTGGAATCGGAATGAAGGTGCGGAGGAGCAGGGCAGCGCCCTCCTCCTCCGCGAGGTTTTCGCGTTCTCGAAACAAGAATGGAATGAGGCTGGCGCCGCGCCGGCATGCGCTCAGCGCAAGGTGATCCAGAGCGCGCCCTCGCCGCCGAAGCGCGCGGGGGCGGCGAGCCAGCCCTGCACGTAGGGCCGCCCATGGCGTTCGAGCCAGTGCACGACGGCGTGCCGGAGCACCGGGCCGCCCGGTCCCGAGTGCTGGCCTTTGCCCGTGATCACCAGCACGTGGCGCAGGCGAAGCTGGTGGGCGGTGTCCATGAACTGCGCCAGCATGCGCAGCGCCTCGTCGAGCGTCCTGCCGTGCAGATCCAGCTCGCGATCGGGCCCGTCGCCGGACGGGGCCCGCCGGTGAGGACCGGGTTGGCGCGCGGGCGGTGGCGCACCCTCGAACTTGCGGGCCGGATCGAACGCGCCCTCCGCGAACGCCTCGGCCATCAGCGCCGCATCGTCGGCCTCGCCGCGGAAGACGGTCGGGGCGGGGCGCGCGGCGGCAGGCAGGGCGTCCCCACCCCCTCCCCTCCCCACCAGGTGGGGAGGGGTGCCCTCGGTGCGGGGCGGGGCGACCGCAGGGTTGGGTGGCGAGGCGACCCGCGGTCGCGCGTTCCCCTCCGCACGGGGCGAGTCCGCGGGCGGAGCCTCCCACCCTGCTTCCCGCCCCGCCTGGGGCGACGGGGTGCCCTCGGTGCGGCGTGGCGCGGCAGCCCGCGGCGGGTTGCCGCGCGGTTCGGGGAGCGGCTCCACCCCCAGGCGGCTCATGGCCGACTCGAACTGGTTGGCCTGATCGGCCTGGGCTGCGAAGCTGCGCCGCCGCACCACCTCCTCGCGGGCGGGAGTGGCGGCCAGGCGCCGCTGCGCCGCGACTGCCAGCTCGCGCATCGCTTCCAGGAACGTCACGTCGTCGCGCTCCAGCACCGTCGAGCGCTCGAACGGCGCCGGCGCCTGGGTCGCGCGGACGCGCGCCACCGTCCCCTGGCGCTTCAGGGCGCGGGTCTGCTGCTTCTGCCGTCGCTGCTGGGTGGCCCCGTGGAGGCGTCGCCGTGCCATGGTGAAGCTCAACCCAGGAGAAGGGCGAGGGGAACGATCGGACGCTGAAGCGCGCCGCACGCCGCAACCGGCACCGCGCACCGGGCGCGGTGCCCGCCCCGGCGGCGCGGGCCTGGGGTCCTCATGCCACTTTGCCATAGGGACCGCCCCGGCGGAACCCGGGGGCGCTGCCCGCGGCGGAGAGCAATCCCGAAGCCAACCGCTCCGTGGACGCAGGCCGAATACGCGCAATCGTGTGCCCGGGGCGTTCTCCCTCCTCCCTTGCGGGCATAGGTGTTAACCTATGGCTCGCATATGCTCCTGTGGCTCATCCGCGGGTCGCGCGTCGAACTGGCGTGACGTGGGCTTTTCGACGTGCGCGTCCCCACCCCTGCCCCTCCCCACCAGGTGGGGAGGGGTGTCCGCAGGAAGGGGTGGGGACGCCGAAAGCCGCGCACCGCGCGGATTTCAGCCTCAGGCGCTTAGAAAAGTCCGATCCGAACATTTCATATCCCGGGGAACGCCGGGAATCGTGACTTCGCAGAAGCCACCCACCGGAGGGCAGTACGTTAACGCCTATGCCCCTTGCGGGGGAGGGACGGGGTGGGGGGTGGGTGGCCGCGCTCACCCCCGCCTGACCTCCCATCGAGGGGAGGGCGTGCAGGGTGGATGCGCGATGCATCGTCGCGCCCGTGCCTTTCCTCCCGTACGCTGCGCCCGCGCCCCTGGGGACTCGCCCCCGGGGGTGGAGCGGCCTGAGCGGCTCCGGCCGGGCGCGCCGGGCTCACGGGTGGGGCGGCTTCAGCTCGACATCGTGGCCGTTGAGGATCACATCGGTGTGGGCCCGCAGGTCGCGCACCACCTCCTGATCGAACGAGAACAGGACGACCCGGACGCCCTGGCGGCGGGCGTACTTCATGGCCGGGACGAAGTCGGAATCGCCGGTGACGAGCAGGATCGCGTCGACGAGGTGCTTCACGGCGATATCGGCGATGTCGAGCCCGATCCGCATATCGACCCCCTTCTGCTCGAAGTTGGGCTCGATGTCCTCCGCCTGCAGCGTGCGCGCGTGGGCGATCAGCCGCTGCTCGATGCTGCCGCGCAGCTTCCAGCCCTGGAACAGCAGCTGCCCCTGGCGCAGCGCGAAATCCTCGCGCAGCTCCACCTGATCCAGCAGGTTGCGCATGTAGCTGGCGGTGGCGGTGGTGCCGTAGTTGAGGGGCACCTTCGAGATCGGGTTGGAAAGCTCCCGCGTGAACGGTTTCGCATCGTAGTAGAAGATGCGGTACATGGTGTATTGCCGCAGCTTGGCATGGGCCAGCAGCGCCCGGCCCAGCTTCTCGATGTCCTCGGCCAGGATGGTGCGTTGATGGAGCTCGCGCAGCTTATAGCGCACAAAGCCGCCATCCATCATCACGGCAATCTTTTGGGTCATGGGTGACTTGAGGGGATAGAAGATGCACTGAATCCACGGTTCCGATCGGGCAGGCCAAGCCGCCGGTCGCGGCAGGGGCGACACACGTCGCATACCACCCCTCTTTTGAACGGCGGCGACACGAAATTCCGGCGCAGCATCGCGCCGCATGGGCGCAACGGGTCAGGGCTTGGGGGGGGGGGGCTACGCCTCGAAATCGAGGCTGATATCGACGGCGGGGGCGGAATGGGTGAGCGCGCCGACCGAGATCAGGTCCACGCCCGTGGCAGCCACGGCGGCCACGCGCTCGAGCGTCATGTTGCCCGAGGCCTCCAGCAGGGCGCGGCCGCCCACCATCCCGACCGCCTCGCGCATGGCCGCTTCGCTCATGTTGTCGAGCAGCAGCGCGTCGGCGCCGGCCTCCAGCGCCTGGCGCGCCTGGGCGAGCGATTCCACCTCGATCTCGATGCGGCAGGTGTGGGGGAGAGCCCGGCGGGCGCGCGCCACGGCCTCGGCCAGGGAGACCCCGGCGCGCTCCAACAGCGCCAGGTGGTTGTCCTTCACCAGCACGCCATCGGCCAGGCCGTAGCGGTGGTTGACGCCGCCGCCGATGCGCACCGCGTACTTCTCCAGCGTGCGCAGGCCGGGGGTGGTCTTGCGCGTGTCGGTGATCCTCACCGTGGGCGAGCCCTGCCGCGCCCGGGCCACGAAGGCCGCGGTGAGCGTGGCCACGCCGGAAAGGCGCTGCAGGAAGTTGAGCGCGACGCGCTCGCCCTGGAGCAGCATCCGCGCCTCGCCCTCGATGGCGGCGGCGGGCTGGCCGGCGGCCATCCGGACGCCCTCCGCCGCGAGCGGCGTCCAGCGCATGTCCGGCGCCGCCTGGCGGAACACGGCCCGGGCGAGCGGCAGGCCGCACAGCACGCCCTCCTGCTTGAAGCGCACCGTCATCCGCGCCGGGCGGCCCGGCGGGCAGAAGGTCTCGCTGGTGAGGTCGCCCCAGCCGAGGTCCTCGGCGAGGGCCTGGCGGGCCATGGCCTCGACATGTGCTTCGTTCAGCATCGGGCTCCGGGCTGGGCAAACGCGTGCACGCACGGGTGAAGGAACGGATCGTTCGCTGGACGGCCTGGCACGCTTGCGATCATGCGCCAGCGCCGTTCTCCCGCCCCCCTTGCGGGGGAGGGCCGGGGGGGCGGGCGGCCGGCGTTCACCCCCACCTATCCGCCCCCATCGCGGGGAAGGGATTGGAGGGGAACGGCGCGACCAATCCGCGCCTCTTCAAGCGTCATCCCTCCCGGTGGGCCCGCGCCCATGGTGAGTCACCCCCGCCGGCGCGGCGGCTGCCCCTTGGCCACCCCGGTGGAGGGTGGTCAGGGCGGCGGGGGGGGGCGCAGCGCGGGGGATCAATCGCGGGGGACGGCCATCATGCGCTCGAGGGCACGGCGGGCGCCGGCCGCGATATCGGCCGGCACGTCGATCTCGAACAGCTCCTCGTTGAGGGCGCGCCAGACGTCGGCCAGCCCCGTCACCTTCATGTACGGGCAGTGCAGCCGGCAGCCGATGCAGCCATCGGCCATGATGAACTGCTTGCCGGGGTAGCGCTTGCGCATCTGGTGCAGGATGCCGTTCTCGGTGGCGACGAGGAAGGTGGTGGCGTGCGGGTACTTGGCCACGCGATCGACCATCGCCGAGGTCGAGCAGACCTCGTCGGCCACTGCCAGCACGTCCTCCCGGCACTCCGGGTGGGCGATCACCACGCAGTCCGGATACGCCTGCCGCGTCTTGAGCACGTTCGCGCCGCGCAGCACGTCGTGGGTCGGGCAGGCCCCGTCGTAGACGACGATCTTCTTCTCGGGCACCTGCCGGGCCACCCAGGCGCCCAGGTTGCGGTCGGGCGTGAACAGGATGCGGTCGTTCGGCAGGCTGCGCACCACCGAGACGGCATTGGCCGAGGTGCAGACGATGTCGCTCATCGACTTCACCTCGGCGGAGGAGTTGATGTACGTCACCACCGTGTGGTCGGGGTAGCGCGCCTTCCAGTCCTCCAGGCTCTCGGGCGAGATGCTGTCGGCCAGCGAGCAGCCCGCGCCGAGATGGGGCAGCAGCACCTTCTTGGTCGGGTTGAGCACCTTGGCCGACTCGGCCATGAAGTGCACCCCGCAGAACACGATCATGTCCGCGTTGGTCTTGGTCGCCTCGAGCGAAAGCCCCAGCGAATCGCCGGTGAAGTCGGCGATCTCCTGCACGGCCTCCACCTGGTAGTTGTGCACCAGCAGCACCGCGTTCTTGCGCCGGGCGAGCACGCGGATTTCCGCGCTCATCACGCGCACGTAGTCGGGATCCTCCTCGGGGATGGGCGTCGACGCGAAGATCGGCAAGTACGGCACGGGGCGCCTGGTCACCAGATTCGGCTTCATGGCTCTACTCCTTGATCCGGGCTCGTTCGGTCGGTTTGATCGTCTCCGTTCCGGAGGGAAAGACCCGCCAGAACTCCTTCTTGATGAGGTTGGTGATCGCCGCGCTCTTCGAAGTGCCATGGTAGCCGGCCAGCGCCGCGAGCATCAGGGCCTCCGTGTCGCTCGCCGAAAACGTCCGCACCTTCTTCTTGCCGGTCTGCTGGCTGGTTGTGACCACCACCCCTCGATATTATATAATAATTGTATAAGACTTGGCTAAGAGTATCATGGCGGCGGGAAATTGCAAGGGAAAAAGCGGGGGGAAGGTTCACGGGGAAGTTCAAAGCGCGAAGGCGGGCGCACCGCGGCCTCACCCCCGCCGGCTGGCGCCGGCGCGCCCCTCTCCTGGAGGCGAGGGGCTGAAAAGGGCGATACGCGCCGGTTTGGTCCACCCTCCCTCTCCGTTGACGGAGAGGGAGGCGGGGAGGGTGAGGTGCCGCGCCGCTCAGCCGGTGATCTTGGCCTGGAGGATGAAGGCGATGACGAGGCCGTAGATGACGAGGGACTCGATCAGCGCGAGGCCGACGATCATGGGGGTGAAGATCTTGTCGGAGGCGTTGGGGTTGCGGGCGATGCCTTCGAGGGCGGAGCCGACGGCGCGGCCCTGGCCGAGCGCACCGCCGAACGCGGCCACGCCGATGGCGATGCCGGCGCCCAGCGCCAGGCCGAAGTTGGCCAGCTCGCCCTGGGCGGCGTAGAGCGGCGAGGCCGCCAAGAGCAGCAGCACGGAGAGCACGTACCAGAACTTGCGTTGCATCAGAGGTCCTATGGGCAAAGGGTCGGGGTTCGGCCTCCGGCGTCTCAGTGCGCGTGTTCGAGCGCGTCCTGGAAGTAGACGGACGAGAGCAGCACGAAGACAAAGGCCTGCAGGAACGACACGAAGATGCCCAGCCCCATGAAGGGCACGGGCAACCCGAGGGCCAGCAGCGTGGTGAACACCGCCACCACCTTGTGATCCCCGGTCATGTTACCGAAGAGACGCACCGACAGCGACAGCGGGCGGACCAGATGGCTGATCAGCTCGATGGGGAAGATCAGGGGCGACATCCACCAGATGGGGCCCAGGAACTTCTTGATGTAAGACAGCCCGTGGGTGCGGATACCGATGGTGTGGGCCGTAACGAACGTGATCAGTGCGAGCGCGACGGTAACGTTGTACTGATCGGTGGGCGGGTTGAAGCCCGGCACCAGCCCGATCAGGTTGTTCGCGAGAATGAACAGCGCCAGGGTGCCGAGCACGAAGAACAGCTTCTCGGCGCCGTGGTGGATGATGGTGCCGAAGAAGCGCAGCATGCCCCCCAGCAGCAGCTCCATGAAGAACGGCAGCGAGAGCCTGCCCTCGGGCTCGCGCAGCTCGACGCCGCGGAACTTCCGCCCGCCGAACCACGCCAGCGCCAGCAGGCCGAGCGAGACCAGCAGGGCGTCGATCGCCGGCACGGGGTCGATGCCGTAGGTGGCCAGCAGGTGGGCCAGGCCCGGGAAGAGCAGCTCTCCCCAAATCACGCCGTGTTCCATGTCGGTTCCGTGTCTTGCGTCGGTCGAGGGGGGGTACGGGTCTGTGGCGCGGGTTATCGAGGCGCACGAGAACGCCCCAGCACGGCGGCGGCGATGCAGGCGGCCAGCGCGGCCGTGAGCCCGGCCAGCACCCCGCTCGGCTCCACGCGCAGCTCGATCAGGGCCAGGTACAGCGCCAGCGCCGAGAGGCCCAGCTTGGCGGCCAGCGTCAGCAGCACCGCGGCGCCGGCCTTGCGCCGCTCGAGGATGCCCGCGACGACCCGGCCGGTCCAGATGAAGTTCAACGTGACGACCGCCGAACCTATCAGCACGCCCCGCGCGAAGTCAACCCCGCGCCAGGCCTGGGCCGCCGCCGAAATGGCCACGCAGAACGCCAGCAGCAGCCAGGGCAGGCCGCGGCCGAGGGCGGACTTGGGGGCAGACTTGGGGGCAGCCTGGGCGGCGCTCACGGGCGGCGCTCTCCGGGGGGCGGCGCTGTGGGCGTTTTTGCGGGAGGCTCATCGGGCGGCGCTTCGGGAGGCTTGCTGCCGCGCTGATCCTCCTGGAGCTTCTTCAGCAGCCGGAACACGCTGCGGAAGCCGGCGACCATCCCGAAGATCAGGAACAGCAGCAGCAGCCACGGCGACGTGCCCAGCTTCGCATCGAGCCATTGCCCGACCACCAGCCCCACGATCACCGAGAGCCCCAGCTCCAGCCCCATCGAGCTGAACCGGAGGTACTTCTGGAAGCGGTTGTCGGGCTCGGCCATGGGTCTCTCCGCGGGCTGGGTAGGCCGGGCAAGGGGCGAGGTGCACGATCCCCCCCTCACCCCCGGCCCCTCTCCCGCTTCGGGGAGAGGGGATTCGCGGCGCGATGTGGCGCACGGCCCTCCCCTCGCCCGGACGCGGGAGAGGGGGCGGGGGTGAGGGCGCCCTGCGCCGGCGCTACAGCGCGATCTCGGCCATCAGGCGCACCGTGGCCAGCTCCGGCCGGCGCAGGGTGAGCGTCCCTACCGGAATCTTCTTGTAGCGCTGGAAGCGGTCGCGGATGCGCGCCTTGGGGCCGCACAGCGCCACCTCGTCGACGTAAGTATCGGGCACGGCCGCGGTGGCCAGGTCCTTCTTCCCGTCGAGGTACAGGTTCTGGATCTTCTCCGCGGCCTCCTCGTAGCCGCAGCGGCGCATGTTGGCGTTGTAGAAGTTCTGCTTGCGGGCGCCCATGCCGCCCACGTAGAGGGCGATGGCCGGCTTGCACTTGTCGCGGCAGGCCTGCACGTCGTCGCCCGGCACCACCGGCACCCCCACCACCAGGTCGAAGCGGGAGAAGTCCTTGCCGCCGCCGGCCTTGGCAAAGCCCGCCTGGAGGGGCCTGGTCAGCACGTCGATGTGCTCGGGCGAGACCAGGTAGGGGATCACGCCGTCGGCGATCTCGCCCGCCAGCTCGAGGTTCTTCGGGCCGATGGCGGCGAGGTAGATGGGCAGGTCGGCGCGCCCGTGGGACGTGCTGCGCAGGGGCTTGCCGAGCCCGGTGGCGTCGGGGCCGTCGTAGGGCAGGCGGAAGAACTTGCCCTGGAACGAGACCGGCTCCTTGCGCGCCAGGATCTTGCGCACGATGGTGATGTACTCCCGCGTCACGCCGAGCGGCTTGCCGAAGCGCACGCCGTGCCAGCCCTCGGCCACCTGCGGGCCGGAGGTGCCGAGCCCCAGGATCAGCCGGCCGTCCGAGAGGGCGTCGAGCGTGATCGCCGTCATGGCCGTGTTGGCCGGGGAGCGGCCGGGAATCTGCATGATCGACGTGCCGAGCATGATCTTCGAGGTGAGCGCACCGATCCACGCCAGCCGGGTCACCGCATCCGCGCCATACGCCTCCGAGGTCCACACCACGCCGTAGCCCAGCCGCTCCGCCTCCTGCACCAGCGCGACGTCCACGCTGGGGTGGGGCGAGGTCGAATCCAGTTGCAGAGCCAGTCTCATGCGCACCTCCGGGGTCAGGGTGGCCTGTCGGCGGGGCGCCCGCGCCCTCTCGAACGGCCGGGGCGCCCCTCCGGTTCAGCCCCTTATACCGGGCCTCCGCGAGCGGCGCAACGGCGGAACCGCGCGGGCGTGCGCAAGGGTCAGCCTGCCCGCGATCGTCGCTGACAATCGGGCGGCACATTCGCTTCCGGAACCCCTCCCCGGCCCCTCCCCGTCATGCGCAAGACTGCGGAAGTGGGAGGCAGCAGGACGATGCCACTGCCTGGCGATTGGGCATTGCCGGGAGCAAACCCTGGCGTGGGACGGGGCACATCCGCGACAGCGCCGCGGCGATCGACGGCTGGGGACGCACGGATGCGCCGCGCCGTAGGGCGACTGTCTGTTGCGGGGTAGCGAAGGGTATGGGACGCGAATTACGACGCTGCGGCGGGGGCAAAGAATGCGCAACAGCCCTGCGTGCTGCGGGGGCGACAGGCGCGGCCATCCTTGCCCGCGCCCGCTGCCGACGGCGTCAGGGGCTCAGGCGGCGTTATCGCCCGAGCCGGCCGCCGTCGCAGCCGCCGCCGCCGTGCCTTCCAGCACGTTCTCGTAGGCGCCGAACTTCGCGCCCACCAGCGCATGGCGCGGCACGATCTCGTCCGGGAGCTTCTTGATCAGGCCACCACGCGCCTTGAAGGCTTCCAGCGCCTTCAGCACGTCGTCTTCCGTGATCAGTTTCTTGTCTTTCATGGCGTGATCCTTCCGCTTGTGAATCATGTTCTTGGGTCCGGGAACGACTCGTCTGGTCAAGGGCGTCTCGTTTTGTTAGCACTCTAGCGCGTTCAGTGCTAAATGGCAAGCGCGATCGCGTGTTCGCTCATCCATTGGAACGCAGGTGCCGGGTTCAGGTTCACGGTTCATGAAACATCCACGAATTTGGCTTCCGGACACCGCCTCGACTCGCATGACGCCGGAGATTGTTGCAATCCGCTTGCCACGTTCGGCATCCCCCGGGCCTCGCCGGTGCGAAATCGTACCCAGGGCCGAAATGGTTACGCGCCGTTCCGTGAGGAGGCTATGACCGCCGGCGGGCGCTGTCGCGGAATCGCCTCACTTCGCGATCCAAGCAGTGTGGACAAATCAGGACACGAAGTCCAGCAAAATAAGACATCGAAATCATAACTTGTCATTTCTGGACAGGCCGCGCGTGGAACTGTCCCCAGAGCGGCCCTGGGCGGGGCTCCGTGGAGCGACCTCGCGAATGCGGGGCGCGGTGCGATGGCGGAGGCGGGGGCGCCCGGCCGGACGCGCGGCGCGGGCGGAATCGCCACACCCGGCACGGACATCGCGTGATGGCGGAGTTGCGCGTCCCCACCCCGCCCTGCGGGCACCCCTCCCCCACCAGGCGGGGGTAGGGGGTTGGTGTGGCGCGTCGGCTACTGGTAGAGCACGCCCTGCTTCTCGAAGTGCTTGAGGGTGTCGCGGTCGCGCAGGTCGCCGGGCTTGAGCACCACCGCGTCGGTGGCGTAGCGGCCGCCCTCGGCGACGACGGAGCCGCCGACGGCGAGCCGGTAGGGGGGGATCACCGGCACGAAGTAGGTGCGGCCGCCCACGGCGATCTCGAGGGGCGGGACGTAGGCGCCCGACTCCTCGTCGAAGATGCGCTTGCCCGAGGCCATCACCACGCCGCTGGCCACCACGGCGCCCTCGCCCACGATGCCCGAGACCTCGCACATGGCGCCGATCTTGGCATGGTCCTCGACGATCGAGGGCAGGCGCCCGGCGGGCTCGAGGATGCCCTCGATGCCCGAGCCCGCGCCGAACTTGACGTTCTTGCCGATCTGGGCGCAGGAGGCCACGCGGGCGCCCCCGTCGATCATCACGCCTTCGCCGGCGATGTAGGCGCCGATGTTCACGAACGCCTGGTTCATGATCACCGTGCCGGCGCCGATATAGCAGCCCGTGCGGACGACGCTGCCCGGGCAGTAGCGCACCCCGGCCTTCTGAAAGTTGTCCTCGGTGAAGTTGGCCGTCTTGAGCGGAATCTTGTCCCAGGCGCCCCCCTCCATGCGGCGCAACTGCTGCACCTTGAAGTAGTTGAGGATGCCTTCGATGACGTAGGGCTGGGGCTGCCAGCGGCCGCCCACCTTCTCCGCGGCGCGGATATCGCCCGCGTTGAGCAGGCTCACCAGCGCCTCGCAGTCGTCCTTGCTGCCCGCCCCCGCCGAGAGCCGCGCCAGCAGCCCCGGCACCGGGCTGGCGATGGCGCGCAACTGGAGCCTGCACGCTCCCCCGGCGGCCTGTTCGAGCAGGGCGGCGCACGCATCGCCCCGGCCGATGCCCTGGGCCTGCATGGCGGCGAGGCCGCGGGCGGCCTCCTCGCGCCCGATGGCGCCATCGCGGTCCTGCACGCCGTGCAGCACCTCGAGGGCCGGCGACAGGGCGGGCAGGTTGGGGATCACGCACAGCAACACCCCCGCCGCATCGTGGACGCGCAGGAGCACCAGGTGATCGATCGACTGGAACTGTGGTATACGGGGAGCGCTCATGAGGCCAGCTCCGGAGCAATGGGTGGAGGGCGCGCGAGCAGTCTGGCGCGGGCGCTCAGGCGCGGGCGCAGGCCCAGGCCGCATCGATCAGCCCGCGCACGCGCCGGGCGAAATCGCTGAAGCGTGCATCCTGGGTCTGCCCGCGCACCCAGCGCACGTAGATCTGCTGGATGATGACGGCGATCTTGAAGATGCCGAACACCTCGTAGAACGGCAGATCGCGCAGGTGCCTGCCGCTGCGCAGGGCGTAGAGCTCGGCCACGTCGCGGCGGGTCAGGAAGCCGGGCAGGTGGGTGGGCATGGTGGTGAAGGCCCGGCGCACCTCGGGGTCGCCGGCCTCCGTCCAGTAGCCGAGCAGGGTGCCCAGGTCCATCAGCGGGTCGCCCAGGGTGCACATGTCCCAATCGAACACGGCCACGGGCCGGGCGGGGTCGGCCGGGTCCACCATCACGTTGTCGAGCTTGAAGTCGTTGTGCACCAGCGCGGCCGATTGCGGCTCGGGCACGCGCCGCTCCAGCCAGGCGATCAGCTCGTCCACCTGGGGCATGGGCTCGGTCTGGGCCGCCTGCCAGCGCTGGTACCAGCCGGCGAGCTGCCGCTCCGCGAACCCCTCGGC
>JACQKK010000128.1 GCA_016204605.1 Candidatus Lambdaproteobacteria bacterium | reverse complement strand
GTGCAGGAGATCAAGGCGGAGGTGGAGCCGGCCACCGTCACCGCGGCGCAGATCGAAGCCAACGCCGTGCGCTGCCCGGACACCGCCGCGGCCCAGCGCATGATCGCCTTGATCGAGCAGGTGCGCAAGGCCGGCGACAGCGTCGGCGGCGTGGTGGGCGCCGTGGTGCGCGGCTGCCCGGCCGGGCTCGGGGAGCCGGTGTTCGACAAGCTCACCGCCGACCTGGCCAAGGCCCTGATGTCGCTGCCGGCCACCCGCGGCGTCGAGTTCGGGCTCGGCTTCGAGGCGGTGCACCTGACCGGCTCCCAGCACAACGACGCGTTCGAGCTGCGCGGCGACCGCATCCGCACGGCCACCAACCGCTCGGGCGGCATCCAGGGCGGCATCTCCAACGGCGAGGACATCCTGCTGCGGGTGGCGTTCAAGCCCACGGCCACCATCGCCCATCCGCAGCAGACGGTGACGCGCGGCGGCGCAGCGGCGGAGCTGCGCGGGCGCGGGCGCCACGACCCCTGCGTGCTGCCGCGCGCGGTGCCGATGGTCGAGGCCATGATCAACCTGGTGCTGCTGGACCACGCCCTGCGCGCCACCACCAAGCGCGACCCCGCGCGGCTGGCCGCCTTTCACCGCGGCCCCGAACCGTACCCCGATCCGTGAGCGCCCCCGTGAACGGCCGCGGCGGCGGCGACCCCTATGCGACCCTCGACGTGGGGCCGGCCGCCACGCCCGAGGAGATCAAGCGGGCCTACCGGCGGCTCGCCAAGCGCTTCCACCCCGACCGCGCCGGGGGCGATGCCGATCGCTTCGCGCGCATCACCCAGGCCTACGAGCTGCTGGGCGATCCCCGGCGGCGCGCGGCCTACGATGAGTCGCTCAGGGTGCCGCCGCCCCGGCCGCGCCGCCCCAGGCGCCCCGTGGTGCAGGCCGGCTTGGCGGAGATGTTGCGGGCCGCGCTGCACGAGATGGGCGAGCCCGGGCTCGCCCGCGAGACGCCGCCCCTCACGCGGCGCCTGAAGATCATGGTGCCCCCGGGGGGGCGCTTCGCGGTCGAGGGGCTGGTGGGGCGGCTGGTCGTGCAACCGGCCAAGCCCACGGCCCGGGTGGGGCGCAGGGAGGGGCCCAACGGCCACCTGGATGCGGAGCGGGTGGCGCGGCAGTCCGTCGAGGTCGAGGTGACCGGCCCCGCCGCCGTCGTGCAGGGGCTGGGGCTCGAGCCCACCGAGGCCGGCGCCCGCTTCCCCGGGTTCGCCGGGCGCATGGCCTTGCGGGCCCATCTGCACATGGCCGCGGCGGCCGACCTGCTGGCCGGCCGCGCTGGCCGCGACGCGCCGGGGTCGTCCATGCTGCACGTGCAGGCGCGTGTGCCGCGGGGAACGGCCCTCGACCTCGACGACGTGGCGGGCACCGTGACCGTGGGCGACACCGAGGGCGAGCTGGTGGCCAGCCTCGGCCCGCGCACGTTGCTCCGGGCCGGGCGCCTGGCCCGGGCGCGGCTCCACCTGGCCGGCGGGGCCATGGCGTACCTGACCGACATCGAAGGCGATGCGGACGTGCACGCGGTCGGCGAGGCCAAGGCCCTGCTCGATGGCAGGCTCGCCCGCCTGCGCGCGCGCCTGGAGGACAATGCCCACGTCGAGGTGCTCTGTCCCATCGAGCACCTGCACGCCGAGGTCGGCGGCACCGCGTTCCTGCACGTCAAGGCCCCCGTGGGCGAAGCCCATTGCGATGTCCACACCGCCGGCTACGTCCGCCTCCAGGCGCTGGCCTCCCCGCTGCGCGGGCGTCGCACGGCGGGCGGGCTGGTGGATATCGCCGGTCGCCAGGCACCCCGGGCCGCGCGCTAGCATCGCCCCGCGAGCCGGGCGGCATGTGGGAGGAACGGACGAGTACCCCGATTGACGCGCTCGCACGTTACATGGCAGTCAGTACGTCATGTTCGAGTTCAATCCACGTACACAGGCGTCACTACCCCCGAATCCCTGGTGCCTCCCCGATGGGCGAAAGAATACGCAATCCACCGTTGCTGGAGGCAATATGTGAATTCCGGTTTGATTCGCCGGGATGGGATTGGACCATTCCAGGCCGATTGTTCGATCGGATACAGGATCAGTTTCCCATTCGCTCGCAGGTCAATGCGCCGACGTTCGAACTGAAGATGGCACCTACTGCCTCCGCCTCCGCGAAAGCAGTAGGCGCTCCCGAACGCATACAGCTTAAGACGGGAGATGAAAGCGCAATGGTCCAGGTTGGACGAGACCTGTTGGCAGTGAATCAGCTAAAGCCATATCCAGGATGGGACGCGTTCAGCACCATGATCATGAATGTATACAGCGAATATGTTGGCCTACTCCCGAAGTACGATATACGGCGGATTGGGCTAAGGTATATTAATCGGCTGCCTGTCTCGGAAAGGTTTAAAATTGGTGACTATTTGGTGATTGATCCTCCACTACCAGAATCTTTGAATCGTCCGCTGAATTCGTTCTTTCAACGGTACGAGTTGAACTTTGACAATCCGAGAGGTATCCTGATCCATCAGACTGGGACACAGACTATTGAGAATAGCAAGTTTGCAATGCTCGACCTAGATTTTGTGTCCACTCCACAACAAGATTTCGGGGAACCTGAGGCAATCGCTCCTTGGATTGGAGGAGCACATGATCGGATTTTCGACGCGTTTGTTGCATCACTGAATCCGAAGTTATTCGCTAAGCTGAATTCCGAGGAAAAATGATAGGTGTCCATCCTGCCAATAGAGATATTCCCTACGACTTTGTGTCGCTTGATCAGAGGATGACAGACGTTTCGTCGGCCGCGTGCGGTTGGTACATGTCGGCCGCCGGTGGTGGGGAGGTTTACTGGGCAGCGGGGAAATCCGAGCCTCCGGCTACGACAGCACGCACCGACGATACGTGGTTAGCGGCGCAGCGCGACTGGCGTTCTACGCCCGAGGTGTTTCTGCCAAGAACTGCCTTGGGAAGAAAACTCTGGACACTTCGGCAGAAGATACTCCGAGAAGGATACCCCTTGTTCGATTTGGAAGGAATTGAGCATGAGATCGCGGAGCGTCGGGGAGAGCATGACAGATGACGCCGCGGAAGAGAGTTTTCATTGATGCCGGTGTACTCATAGCTGCCGCACGCGGCACCGATGACTTGGCTCGGAGGGCGATCGGCATCCTTGATGATCCGGATGTTGAGTATGGATCCAGTATATTCGTGCAATTGGAAGTGCTTCCGAAAGCGATCTACAATGGGCAGACGACGGAAGCGGAATTCTACGAGACGTATTTTCAGAGTGTTGGTGCATGGGCAGTGCCCGATGAGCAACTTGCGAAGACGGCTCTGAGTGAAGGAACGGTTTGTGGATTATCGGCGATAGATGCATTGCACGTCGCTTCGGCGGTCAGAATTGGGGCAATTGAATTCGTAACGAGTGAGAAATCGGATAAACCCCTCCATAGAACTCGCACGATTGCTGTCAGAAGCATAGCTGCTACGCCCCAATGAGTTCCTACCTGGGCATTCAACGGGACCGGTTGAAGTGTATTGAGGCCCGAAGGAGCTACGGTGTATCAGGAGAATGGGAAATCGAATCCGG
This sequence comes from Candidatus Lambdaproteobacteria bacterium, assembly GCA_016204605.1. Lineage (GTDB taxonomy): Bacteria > SAR324 > SAR324 > SAR324 > JACQKK01 > JACQKK01. The sequence continues at coordinate 10,146 of JACQKK010000128.1, read as the reverse complement.
ACTTTTCGACGGTCTCGTCCAGAATCTCATTCTCCTGGAACCACGAGTTGTTCTCGCGCTCGCCGCCCTGCTGCTGGCGCTGGTCGCGTGCAGCGGTGAGCTGCCCGCCAAGCGCACGTTCGTGGGCGGGACCCAAGGGGCGCGCGAGACGGTCGAGGTGCCGGTGGGGCTCAATCCGCTGGGCACGCTGCCCACCTGCGCGCCCGGCGCCCCGCCCCTGCCCCTGGCCAAGCGGGTGCTGATCTCGCGGCCCGACGAGTTCACCAGCAGCGCCTCGCAGATGATCTCCGCGCTGCGGGAGGCGCTGGCGGCTCCCGCCAACGCGGGGCTCGGCGTGGAGCTGGTGCTCTCGGGGGCGCCGCTGGGGTCGGCCGCAGGGGCGGCCGCGGAGGGCCGGCGCTGCGGCGCCATGATCGTGTTCTGGGAGCCCCCGGGCGCGGGCACGCTCGAGCTGATCCTGCCGCAGCCCGCGCGCATCCCGCTGCGGGACGCGCTGCGACCCCGCCTCTGCGAGTTCGGCAGCCACGCCGAGCAGGTCAACATCCTCTACCAGACGGTGCTGGCCCTTGTGAGCATGCTCGACAACGACTACGATAAGGCTTTGTTTTACATCAACATTGCGAACCAGACGGACGACCGATGTCTGCAACTGCCGCGGGTGCCCGCCGCCTCGAACGCACGCTGAGCCTGGCCCGCCGGGTGCGCCGGTGCGCGCCGGCGGTGCTGCTGCTGGGGGCCGTGTCGGCGTGCACCACGGCGCCCACGCCGTACCAGCCGCTGGGCGAAGCCGGGGGCTACGAGGAGGCGCGCCTCCAGCCCAACGTCTACCGCGTATCCTTTCGCGCCAACCGCGCCACGCTCGAGACGCGCGTGATCGACTTCCTGTTCCTGCGCGCCGCCGAGCTGACCCGGGCCGCGGGCTATACCCACTTCGCGATCCTCGAGGACTTCGGGCGCACGCGGGTCGATCGGGTGCCGCGCGCCGGTGCGGGCTTCGGGCTCGGCTACGGGACGGGCGGGCGCTCCTCCTTCTGGAGCCTGGGGTTCCACACGGGCGTGCCCACCGAAGAGGAGTCGGTGGTGGTGTACAACCTCGCCATCCTGGTGATCCGGCTCTTCGGCGCCGAAGAGGCGAAAGGGCGCAGCGACGCCTTCGAGGCCGAGTACCTGATCCGCAGCCTGGGCCCGCGGGCCCACGCGGCGCCAACCCCCGCCAAGCCGTGACCGGCACCGCCGAATCCCGCGAGCTGTTCCGCGCCCTGGAGCTGGCGCACTACGCCGAGCGCTTCCGCGAGCGGGTGTTCGTGATCGGCCTCAGCGACGACGCGCGGTTCCCGGAGCTGCTGCTGGACCTGAAGGTGCTGGCCGGCTACCGCATCCAGGTGGTGCTGGTGCTGCCCGATCCGCAGTTCCGGCTGGAAGCGCTGATCCAGGTCTCCAACCGGCGGGGGGCGCGCTTCCACCTCTCCCTGCTGACCGATCATGCCTTCCGGCCGGGGGAGGCGGACCCCGCGCTCGATTACGAGCGGCTGCGGGCGATGCTGGCCCAGGGACGCACCCCGGTGATCGCCCACCATCTGGCGCAGGAGCCCGCCGGGCCGGTGCCGTTCGGCTTCGCGCTCGCGGCGCGCATCGCCGGGCGGCTCGGCGCCGACAAGCTGTTCCTCGTCACCGCCGAGGCGGCGCGGCTGCGGCCGCTGGCGCAACGCACCCACCTGCTGGTCGAGGCGCTGCCCGGGCTGAGCGAGACCGCGCGTCGCGAAGGGGCGGAGGCGCTGGCGCGCCTGCTGCCGTTCGTCGCCGACCGTGTCCTCGGCGGCATCCCCGACGTGATCCTGCTCGAAGGCGAGCAGGGGCAACTCTTCCGCGAGGTGTTCACCCACAACGGTGCGGGCGTCCTCGTCAACCGTGTGCGCCTCTCCCGCATCCGCCAGGCGCGGATCGAGGACGTGACCGAGATCGCGCTGCTGCTCGCCCCCGAGGTGGCGCGGGGGGCGATCCTGCCCATGGACGAGAACGCCCTCGAAGCCAACATCGACCGCTACTGGGTGTACGAGGTGGATGGTGTGATCGTCTGCTCCGCCGGGCTCAAGCTCTACGGCGAGTGGGCGGAGCTGGCGCAGTTCGCCGCGCCGCCCCGCTACCGCGGCCGGGGGCGCGCCCGCGGCCTCGCGCTGGCGCTGATCGACCACGCGCGCACGCTCGGGCTGCGCCGGCTGTTCGCCCTCAGCATCGACGCGCGGATGTGGGGCTTCTTCCGCTCGCTGGGGTTCGCCGAGGTGGAGCGCACGGCGCTGCCCGAGACCTGGCAGGCGGGCTACGACCTCACCCGGCCCTCGCGGGCCTTCCTGCTGGAGCTGTAATGCCCGCGTTTCCGCAAAGGTTAATTCCGATCCAGATCAACAGTCGAAAGAATCCGCGTGCCTGAGGAGGCCCGTGTAACGGGCCGTCTCGAAGGCCGCGGACCGCGCCACCGTGCCCTTCGAGACGCGCTTCGCGCTCCTCAGGGACACGGTGCTTCTATCCGTGATTGAGTTGGAAATGGAATGAGGAGGTTCGCATGCCGCTCGCCCCGCTGAGCTACGAGAGCCACCGGCTGGTGATCCTGGACCAGACGCGCCTGCCGCAGGAAGCCGCGCAGATCGAGCTGCGCGACCTCGCCGCGGTGGTCGAGGCCATCTGCGCCCTGCGCGTGCGCGGGGCGCCGCTGATCGGCACGGCGGCGGCGTTCGGGGTGTGCGTGGCGCTGCGCGGGTGCGGGTCGTTGGCCGAAGCCCGCGCCCGGGCGCCCGCGGCGCTGGGCGCCCTGCGCGCCTCGCGCCCCACGGCCGTGAACCTGTTCTGGGCGCTCGAGCGCATGGAGCGCGCGCTGGCCGGGCTCCGTGAACCGGGCTGGTTCGCGGCCCTCGAAGGCGAGGCGCTCGCGATCCAACGCGAGACCGAGGCGCAGGACGCGGCGCTGATCGAGCATGGGCTGGCGCTGCTGGTGCCGGGCGCCCGGGCCATCACCCACTGCAACACGGGGCCGCTGGCCACGGGCGCGCTGGGCACCGCGCTGGGCGTGCTCATCGCGGGCCACCGGCGGCTGGGCGGCCTGCACGTCTACGCCGACGAGACCCGCCCGCGCTGGCAGGGGGCGCTGCTCACCACCTGGGAGCTGGCGAACCACGGCGTGCCGCACACGCTGATCGCCGACGGCGCGGCGGCCGCCCTCATGCGCCGGGGCGGTATCCACAGCGTGTGGGTGGGGGCCGATCGCATCGCCGCCAACGGCGACACGGCCAACAAGATCGGCACCTACGGCCTGGCGCTGGCCGCGCGCGCCCACGGCATCCCCTGCTACGTGGCCGCCCCCACCACGACGGTCGATCTCTCCCTGCCCGACGGCGCCGGTATCCCGATCGAGGAGCGCGAGGCGGGGGAGGTCGCCGCGCCGAGAGGAATGGCCGTGGCGCCCCCCGGCACGGCCGTCTGGAACCCGGCCTTCGACGTCACCCCGGCCGCGCTCATCTCCGCCATCGTCACAGAGCGCGGCGTGCACCGGCCCTCGGCGCCCGGCGGGCCGTACGACCTGCGGCGGGAGCTGGGTCGGGCACCGGGCTGAGGCGAAATGCTCACTCCGCCAGCGCCGCCTGGTGGGCGGTGAGGATGGCCTCGCCCATCAGACGCGGGGCGAGCGCGTCGCCGACGGCCTCGACGCGCGGGTGGTGGGCGCCGATCGCCTCGACCAAGCCGTCCTCGGGCACCTCGTGGCGCGCGATGACCAGCAGGGCCACGCCGGGGAAGATGCGCTCCGCGCCGGAGAAGCGGTCGGCGCAGACGACGCCCTCCGGGCGGAGCGCCTTCAACCGCAGGCGGGGATGCCAGCCTACCCCCTGGCCGCCGACCCGGTTGAACCAGTCCAGCTCGCCGCCCTCGACCAGCCCCCGCCCCACCTGGAAGTCGTCGGTGGCCACGTCGACCCGCCAGCCGCGCGCCAGCAGGGCTTCGACGGCGTTGCCCATTCGGTGGCCGCGCTCCTCGTCGTACACCAGCGCCGCACCACGCGCGGGGGCGGGCAGTGGGGTTCCGGCCAGCAGATCGCGCGGCGTGATGATCCTGCCCCCCCACCCCAGCCCTCCCCCGCCCTGGGGGGAGGGGGTTGAAGGCCCCCACCCCAGCCCTCCCCCGCCCTGGGGGGTGGGGGATGATGGCCCTCGCCCCTGCCCTATCTCGCCCCCGGAAGGAGAGGTCGCAGCCGACGTTGCGGGCCCATCAAGCGCGGCGAAGCCCTCCAGGGCCGCCCGCGCGCCGGTCGCCACCAGGATGCGGGCGAAGTCGGCCATCCACGGCTCATGGCCCGCGATGCGCCGCCCGAGCTGGAAGGCGATGCCGAGGCGCGCCACCATCGCGCGGTGGTACTCGACCAGGCGCGCGAACTCGGCGCGGGAGGGGACGGTGCGGGCGAGGGCTTCCGCCAGCCCGCCCAGCGCCTCGCCCGCCTCGACGATCCGCACGGCCGCCCCCTGGCGGGCCAGGGTGATCGCCGCCTCGCAACCCGCCGGCCCCCCGCCGATCACGAGCACGGGCGCCGCACGCTCCCGCTGCACGACGGGCGGCAGCAGCGCCTCCCGCCCCGCGCGCGGGTTGGCGAGGTCGCCGAGGGGCCGGTTCCAGTCGCCGCGCACGGCGTAGTAGCGGGCCATGCCGATGTGCGGACGGGCGGGCGCGGCGTCGCGGCCGGCCTGTTGTGCGGCCAGCAGCGCGGGCAGATCGGGCTCCGCCAGCAGCGCGTGGGTCATCACCACCCCATCGGCCTGGCCGGCGGCGAGCACCGCGCGCGCCGTCGCGGCCGAGAGGATGCGCCCCTCGGCGAGCACGGGCACGCGCCCCCCCACGGCCTGCCGCACCATCACCCTCACCGTGCCGGCCAGGTGCGCGGCGTGGGCCTCCGGCGTGGGCATACCGGCCGCGGTGACGTGGGCGCTGTACGGTCCGCCGATCTCGACGGAGAGGTAGTCCACGCCGCCCCGCTCGACGAGCGCCCGGGCGATGCGTCCCGCGTCCTCCGGCGTGAGCCCGCCCCAAGGCGCCAGCTCGTCGCCGCAGAGCTTCACGCCGAGCACCGCATCCGCTCCCAGCGCGGCGCGCACGTCGGCCACCACATCGGCGAGCAGGCGCAGGCGGTTCTCCGGCGAGCCGCCGTGGTCATCGTCGCGCTGGTTGGTGAGGGGCGAGAGGAACTGCCGCAGCAGGCTGTGCTGGCCGGCGTTCAGCTCGACGCCGTCGAGCCCGGCCGCCATGACGCGCGCCGCGGTCCCGGCGAAGCCGCGCTGCACGGCCGCGATCTGCTCGGGCTCCATCACGCGCGGCATGCGGCGGCTGGCCACGTCGGCCACGGCCGAGGGCGCCCAGGGCGATTGGCGCAGCAGCCGCCCCGCGCACTGTCCCCCCGTGTGGTTGAGCTGGGCCAGCACCAGCGGCGGGGCGCCGGATGTCGCACGTTCCAGCACCGCCCGGCGCAGGGTTTCCACCAGCCGCGCCAGCGCCGGGACGATGCCATCGGTGTAACCGAACGGCACGTGCTCGTAGGGCCAGTCGAGCGGGTGCACCGTCAGCGCCTCGGTCACGATCACCCCTGCGCCCCCCGCCGCGCGCGCGGCGTAGAACGCCAGGTGGCGCGCGCCGAAGCTGTTGCCAGCCGCGAAGTTGGTGAGGTGTGCGCCGAACACGATCCGGTTCGGCGCCTCTCGCCGCCCCAGGCGCAGCGGCGCCAGCAGGGGGTCGGCGGGCAGGCGGTCGCGGTCGGCGGACTTCATGGCGGCGGCCCCGGCAGCGGCGCTACTTGCAGCCGCGGGTGACCTCGGCGCGCTCTCGATGTGTTCACGTGGACGGCGCAGGACACCACCGGACCCCGGCGTTCAACGCGCTGCCTCGAATTCCGCGGCCAGCGCCTGTACCTCCTTGAGGAGCAGTGGAAGCCCAAAGCCGATCCGGAACCACACTCTGCTGGCGTCCACGATGTCGTAGCCGTGGGCGAGCACGTTCCTGAAATCGACGATCTGACCCCGCATCGGAAATGCGTGCAAAGGTCGCCGCATCGAGTTCCCGGAGCCGCCGCAGCGCCTCGCCGATGATCTCGAAACGACGTTCGACCGCATCCCGCAGCATCGGGTTGGCGAGGTAATCCGCTTCCGTGCGGCCCGCCGTATACGCCTGGATGGCGTTACCGGCTTCCAGGATATCCTCCAGCAGCTTGCGCACCTTACGCCGCATAGACGGGAACCTTGGTTTCCTCGACCTCTTCCCGGAAGTAGCGGTTGCGGATGGCGCGCGACTCGACCAGGTCCACTTTTCTGTCGAACAGTCTTTCCAAGTCGGCTTTGAATCCGAAGAACTGATTCCAGGGGTCCTTGTCCGGCACCGGAAGATACTCGACCAGGAAATCGATATCGCTGCGCACGGGATCGAAGCGCGAGCCGGCGGCCGAGCCGAACAGCTCGAGCCGCTTGACTTGGTACCGGCGGCACAGCGCCTCGAGCTCGGGGAGCTTGTCCTGGATGGCGGAGTGCATGGCGTCTCTCCTCGGTCGCCTACGCTACCCCCAACCCGCCGGTATGGGCAAGCCGCACGTCCCGGCCTAGCGGTGAGCCGTGCGGTGCCTGCGCCATTCAGCGGGGCTGCTCCGCCGCTACTTGCGCCCATAGGTGGTCGTCGCGCGGCCGAGGGCGATGGCCTGCTGGCCGAGCACGAACCGGAGCAGCGCGCCGGTGGTGTTGGTGGCCAGCCCCAGCGAGGGCGCCTTGACCGCGTAGACCGTGGCGATGTAGCGGTGCGCCGGGCCGGGGGGCGGGCAGGGGCCGCCATAGGCGTTGCCCCCGAAGTCGGTCAGTCCCTGGATCGCGCCCATGGGCATGGCGCCCGCGCTCGCTCCCAGCGGCAGCGCCGTGGTGCCTTTCGGGATGTCGAACACGACCCAGTGGAAGAAGCCCACGCCGGTCGGGGCGTCGGGGTCGTGCAGGGTCAGCGCGTAGCTCTCTGTGCCCGGCGGGCCGGCGCTCCACGACACCGCGAGCGACTTGTTCCCCCCCGTGCAGCCGAAGCCGGCGAACACGCTCTCCTCCGCCACCTTGCCTCCCGCCGCGCCCAGCGTGACCTTGATCGTACGCGGCGCCCGGTTCGGGTCGAGCAGCAGCGGCCCCTTGGCCACCGCCTTGCGCGGGGCCTTCGCGGGCGCTTTCGCCGGCAGCTGGGCCGCCGGCTGGGCCGGTGCCGGCGCCGGGGTCTGCGCGAACGCGGGGGCGGCGAGCAGGAATCCGATGCAGAGCGTAAGGATGCTGCACACCAGCTTTTGAAACATGATTCCTCCCCGCTGGTTGGTCGTTTCCCCGCAGTTGTCCTTCCCCCACCGCACGGACTACGTGATCCTCCAGCAGCTTGCGCACGCTACGCGGCATAGACCGGCACCCAGGGTTCGTCTACTTCCTCGCGGAAGAAAGCGGTCGCGGATGGCGCCCGTATCGGTGCATGGGGCTCCCTGTGCGAGGTCGTCAGGCCACGTCCACGGCGATCTCTTCCGCGGCGATGCTGGGGCGCGGCACGGGCTGTCCCGTGGCCCGCAGCGCCCCGATATGGGCTTCCAGGGCCTCCCGGGCGTGGTGGCGCAGATCCTCCAGGGTGCGCCCGGTGGTGCCGCAGCCCGGCAAATCCGGGAAGTAGGCGCCGAAGTAGGGGCCTTGGTCGTCTTCCGCCGGCTCGATGATCATCGTGTAGCGAGGATTGTCCATGGTCATCCTCATCCCCCCTTGACCGCCTTCTCGATGCCGGCCACCGCCGCGGGGTCTTCCAGGGTGGAGAGGTCGCCGGCGTCGCGGCCCTCGGCCATGGCCTGGATGGCGCGGCGGATGACCTTGCCGGAGCGGGTCTTGGGCAGGGCCGGGACGAGGTGCACCTCGCGCGGGCGGGCGATGGGCCCCACCACGTCGTCCACCTGCTTCTTGATGGCGGCCTCGGCCTCGGCGGGGGTGAGCCGGGCCTCGTTCTTGAGCACGACGAAGGCGACGACGGCCTGGCCCTTGATCTCGTCGTGGACGCCCACGGCGGCGGCCTCGGCCACAGCGGGGTGGCCGCTGATGGCCTCCTCGATCTCGCCGGTGCCCAGCCGGTGGCCGGCGACGTTGATGACCTCGTCGGCCCGTCCCAGCACGAAATGGTAGTTGTCCTGGTCGCGGATGGCGAAATCGCCCGAGTAGTAGAGCAGCTCGGGGAAGTGGCCGTAGTACGAGTCGAGGAAGCGCTGGTCGTTGCCCCAGACGGTGCTGAGGGCGCCCGGCGGCAGCGGCGGCTTCGCCACCAGCACGCCCTTCTCGCCCGGGGGCAGCTCGCGACCCGTGACCGGCTCGACCACCTTCAGGTCGTAGCCGAACACGGGGAACGAGGGCGAGCCGGGCTTGATCGGCCTGAGCTCGACCCCGGCGCAGTTGGCGAGCATCGGCGTGCCCGATTCCGTCTGCCAGTAGTGGTTGATGACGGTGCGCTTGAGGTTGTCGTTGACCCAGTGGTAGGTGGGCTCGTCCAGCGGCTCGCCGGCCAGGAACAGGTAGCGCAGGGAGCCGACGTCGGCGGCGCGCATGTACTTGGGGTCCTGCTTGCGCAGGATGCGGATCGCCGTGGGGGCGGAGAACATCACGTTGACCTTGTGCTCCTCGACGATGCGCCACCAGATGCCGGGGTCGGGCGTGACGGGCGTGCCCTCGTAGACGATGGTCGTCATGCCGTGCAGCAGCGGCGCGTAGACGATGTAGGAGTGGCCCACCACCCAGCCGATGTCGGAGGTGGCCCAGTAGGTCTCCCCCGGCCGCGCGTCGTAGACGCGGCGCAGCGAGTGCACCAGCGAGACGGCCGAGCCGCCCGTGTCGCGCTGCACGCCCTTGGGCAGCCCCGTCGTCCCCGAGGTGTAGAGGATGTACGAGGGGTGCGAGCTTTCCACCCACACCGGCTCGATGGGGGCGCCGGTCTTGCCCTCGGCCAGCTCCGCCAGATCGAGGTCGCGCCCGGCCTTCATGGCGCAGTGGGGATCGAGCCCGCGCCGGATCAGCAGCAGCCTGGCCGGAGGGTGCCGCGCGAGCTCGAGCGCCCGATCGACCAGCGGCTTATAAGGCGTGACCTTGCCCGCGCGGATGCCCGCATCGGCCGTGACGATGAGCTTGGGCCGCGCGTCGTCGATGCGCTGGGCCAGGTTGGCCGGGGCGAAGCCGCCGAACACCACGGAGTGGATGGCCCCCAGCCGCACGCAGGCCATCATGGCGGCCAGCGCCTCGGGGATCATGGGCAGGTAGATGATGATGCGGTCGCCCTTCCCCACCCCGAGGTCGCGGAAGACCGCGGCGTAGCGCTGCACGCGCGCGTACAGCTCGCGGTAGCTCCAGACCTCGGTCTTGCCCAGCTCGGCGGAGACCCAGACGATCGCGCGCTGGTCGGCCCGCTCCGGCAGGTGGCGGTCCAGCATGTTGTGGCAGAGGTTGGTTTCGCCCCCCACGAACCAGCGCGCGAACGGCGGCCGGTCGTAGTCGAGCACGCGCTCCCAGCGGCGGTGCCAGTGGATGGCCTCCGCCTCCTCGGCCCAGTAGGACTCGCGCTCTGCGATGGAGCGGCGGAAGCGCTGCGCGTAGGTTTCCGGCATGACCTTCCCCTTGTGGCGAGAGGACTGGCGCGCCCTGACGGCCACGCGCCGCCGGAGCCCCGCCGCTGCGGCCCCCGGGGGGGCGGCGGCGGCTGGGCGGAGTCTCGCGCGTTTGCGGCGGTGGCGCAAGCGCGGAGGGGCGTCAGGGCAGGGCAAACGCAAGATCGGTCGCTGGCCGAGGGCGTCGCGCCCCCCTGCCTCGGCGGATCGCCCGCGAAACCCCTCCCCCGACCGCCCTCACCCCCGGCCCCTCTCCCGCGTCCGGGAGAGGGGGGGGCCTGTCCACAATATCCCGCATGAAACCCCCTCTCCCCGGAGCGGGAGAGGGTTGCCCGCAGGGCGGGGTGAGGGGCGCCGGGCTACGGCCGCCGCAACTCGCAGGTGAGCGCGGCCGCGAGTTGCTGCGGCACGTTGACGTAGCCGCCGCGCGACCGACCCTTCGCCCCCCTACGCTCGGGATAGGGGGAAACCTCGCGGTTCCCCCC
>JACQKK010000135.1 GCA_016204605.1 Candidatus Lambdaproteobacteria bacterium | reverse complement strand
GCACAGGCCCAGCGCGCCACGGCCATCCCGCCCCGGGGCGCCGCGACGGAACGCCCGCGGCCCCCCGTTGAAGCCGCTAGCGTGGGCCGGCGCCCGCACGCCCGGGGGCCGCAACGGCCGGAGCATGTGCAGCGTCCCACCCTGCCCCTCCCCACCAGGTGGGGAGGGGTGATTGCATCCCGCGCGCGTGGCTGGTGCGGGGCTCCCGCCCTCGCCACCAGGAGAGGGCGGGCCGGGGTGCGTGAGGCCGTCCGCGCGGTGCGAAGGGGTGTTGGCGTGGCGGGCGCGTTTGGATAGACTCGCCCATGGCGCCGCGCCTGCCGTCCCCGCCTGGGTGGGCGGAGCGCCGGCGGCCCGCTTCCGGCGTCGCACCTTTCGAGGAGGAGGAATCTTGTTGCGAATGGGCGCGATGGCGGCCGCCGTGCTGGTCGCGGCCTGCACCGCAGTCTCGGCGGCGGATCCGCGGGATTCGGAGGTCGATGCGTTCCTGAAGCGCCTCAACATGGTCACCGAGGACGGCCGGCGCGTGGCCGAGGTGGGGCTGAAGGATCTGCTGGCGCTGGCGATCCTGCGCAGCCTGACGCTAACGGGCGCGAAATTGGGCGAGGAGATCGCGCAGTCCCAGTTGAGCGTCGCCCGGTCACAGTTCGATCCCACCGTGACGACCCTGGGGGGCTTCAACCGTTCGGTCAGCGCCAGCTTCTCGCCTTCGGCCGCGACCGAGACGACGTTTGTGACCAGTACGGCCCGCGACGCGTACACGTTCTCCTCCTCGCTCGGCAAAAAGCTCGCGAGCGGCATGCGCTACAGCCTGACCTACAACGAGCAGCGCGCCTCGGCAAAGAGCTACATCCAAAAGGACGTTGGCTCCGCGCCCTCGCCGAGCTTCGAGATCGCGCCGATCGAGGCCTCCGCGCTCACCGGCAGCCTGAACGTCCCGCTGCTCCAGAATGCCGGCGCGGAATACAACGAGATCCCCATCCGCCAGGCCGAGGTGGGCGTCCGGCTTTCCCGCGAGCAGAGCCGGCAGAGCGAGGCCACGCTGCTGCGCTCGATCGCCCAGACCTATTGGAACATGGTGGGGCTGACGGAGCAGATCAAGGTGCAGCAGGATGCGGTCAGGCTCTCCGAGCAACTGCTCCAGGAGAACCGGCTGCGGCTGCAATCGGGCGTGCTGAGCCCGGCCGACGTCAAGGTGAGCGAGGCGCAGCTCGCGCGCGACCGGCAGGCGCTGCTCGCGACCCAGTCGGACGCCCTGGCCACCGAAGACCTGATCCGGGCCGCGCTGAACCTCGAAAACTTCGATGTGGGGCTGCGCCCGATCGATGTTCCGCGGTTGCGGCAGGAGGAGGTGCGCTACCAGGAGCTGCTCGACAAGGCGTACAAGTCCGATCCTGCGCTGGCCATCCTGGCCAATCAGCTCGAGAACAACCGCTACGCGCTGCTGAGCGCCCGGAACCAGGACAAGACCAGCCTTGCGCTCGATCTCAGCTACGTGCTGAACGGCTACGGCAAGGACCCCACCTCCGGCGTGGCGGGGTTTCCCTACACGCAGTTTCATGGCTACGGCGCCACGCTGACCTGGACCCTGCCGCTTTACGACACGCAGGCCAAGGAGGCGATCCGCCAGGCCCTCCTGCAGCGGGCGCAGCTGGAAGCCCAGCTCGACGCGCAGAAATCGAGCGTCAGCGTGCAGGTGCAGTCGGCGATCCGCAACCTGCGGCTGAACCGGGCGGCGGTCGAGACGGCACGGGTGACCGTGGCGCTCCAGCAGGAGCAGCTCCAGAACGAGCTCGAGCGGCAGCGGCTGGGACGGAGCACCAGCTACCGGGTGGCCCAGGTGCAGCAGGAGCTGGCCACGGCGCGCCAGCTCGAAATCCTCGCCCGCGTCAACTACGAGAAGACCTATCTCGAATCGCTGCTGCTCTCCAGCAGCGTGTACGAGCACTACGGCCTCAAGTCGCGGGCCGCACCCTGATGGCGCCGCCCGGCGCCGGGCGGGGCTCGCGCCGGACGTCGCCGGACCGGCGCCCGACCCCCCGGGCGCAGGAGGAGGAGGGGCATGCACCCGATGCGGCTGCTGCACCTGACGTGGCTGCCGCCCGCCTGTCGTGTGTGCGGGCGGATGCTCGCGCCCGCCGAGCGGGACGGCCGCGGATTCCCGCACCTGTGCGACGGGTGCTTCGAGGAGCTGCCCTGGCACGATCCGGGCCGGAGCTGCCCCAGGTGCGGGAGCGCCGAACGCGACCCGGCGGGCGCCTGCGCCGACTGCGCCCGGATAGCACCGAACCTGGATGCGGCCTGGATTGCCTGCCGCTATGCGGAGCCGGTGCGGAGCTGGATCGCCGGCCTCAAGTTCCAGCGCCAGACGGCGCTGGCCCGGCCGATGGCCCTGCTGCTCGCCCAGGCCCTGCGGGCCGCGGAGCCTCCCGCGATCACCCTCGTGGCGCCGGTGCCGCTGCATGCGAGCCGGCTGCGGGAGCGGGGCTTCAACCAGGCGTACCTGCTGGCCCACCACTGGCTGCGCCGTGCGGGGGGTCGCGCCCGCCCCCTGGCCCGGCTGCGGGGCGACCTGCTGATCCGGGCACGGCGCACCCGCTCCCAGGTGGAGCTGGACCCCGCACAGCGGCGGGAGAACGTCTTGGGGGCGTTTCGCGTCAACGGGCGGGGCGACGCGTCACGCGGGTGGCGGCGCTTCCGGGCCGCCGCTGCCGCGCGCGCGGACGAGGACTCCGGAGCGGGCTCCGGGAACGGCGCCCGGCCCGACTTCCCGCTGGAGGGCCAGCGCATCCTGCTGGTGGACGACGTGATGACGACCGGCGCCACGCTCAACGCCTGCGCCCTCGCCCTCAAGCGTGCGGGGGCCGAGCGCGTCGAGGCGCTGGTGGTGGCCCGCGCCTGAGCGGGCAAGCCCTGGAGCCGCCGATGGCCCGATTCTGGCTGGCCGCCCTGGTGGGCGCGGCGCTGACGGCGACCGGCTGCGCGGCACCCTCGTCCTCGGCGCTCGTGCGAACGCCACCGCCGGCGGCGGTCTCACCGGAAGGCCAGACGGTCGCCGCGCCGGCGGCCCCGCCTTCACCGGCGCCATCGCCCGCGCCCCCGCCCGCGCCCCCGCCCGCAACGCGGCCCGCCGTGCCCGGCGTGTACATCCTCCACGAGCGCGACTTCGGGGCGCGGCGCTGCGCGTACCTGGGCGAGGAAGTCCTGCCCATGGGCTCCGGCCCGGGCGAAACGCCGCGCGCCCGGGTGCTGCTCGAGCTGGCCCATCGCGCCCGCCGCTCCGCGGGGAACGTGGTGCTGCTGCGCCGCTTCTCCGCCGACTACGCGCAGGGTCCGCTGACGGCCGAGCTGTACCGTTGCACGGAGACCGACCGGCGCGCCATCTACGATCGGGCGCTGATCGAGCGCCGCCTGACCGTGGTGGATCGCTGACCGACGCGCTATGCTGCCCGCTCACCTCCTGACAGGGCGCTCTCATGAAGCTGCCGTTGCGCTGGGGCGTGCCGATCCTGCTGGCGCTGCTGCTGTCGAGCGGATACGTGGGGATCGTCGAGCGTACGATCCTGCTGGTGCTGGCGATGGGGGTGGCGCTCCGGATGGCCTTCAGCCTGCCCATCCCCCCGCGGCGCGCCGACGCCGACCCGGACGGCGACGGCCCCGGCGCCGGCGAGAGCGCGGAGCCGGAAGAGCCCCGGCGGGACGATGCCGCCAAGCGGCGCGACCCGCTGCCGCCCGCCGCGTCCTGAGTCCGTTGCCGGCGGCCGCCGCCGGCCGACCTGGCCCACGCGCCGGGTCGGTCTCCGCGCCGAGGACGCTCCCCACGTCCCCGCTGTGATCGGCGCCATCCGCGCGGTGCCCGTCACCCTCGACGGCACGCAGGTCGGGCTGGCCGTCGCCAACGTCCTCCGCGGCCAGCCCATCAGGACCGCGACGCCCTCGCCAACCCGGCGGCGCCGAGGCCGTTCGAGGGGGTGGAGGTGTGAGAGACGCCCGTTGAATCCCCCGCCGCCTCGGCGCACACTCGCCTTCAGGCCCTGCCCTGCCAGGCGAACCTGCCCCGCCGATCCGCACACTCGGAGCCATGCCATGCGCCGACAGAAGCCCACGCGCGTTCCAGTCGAGGCCAAGCTGCCCTACCGGTTGATGAAGGAGGGCGGGTGGATCGTGTCGCGCTGCGATCTGCTGGGGATCAGCAGCCAGGGCAAGACCGAGCGTACCGCGATCAGGAATCTCCGGGACGCCATTGTCCTCTACCTGGAGGGCTGGTTGGAAAACGGCACGCTGGCGGAAAAACTCGCGGCGCGGGGATTCCACCTCGTCGAGATCGCGGGGCAGCCGCTCTGGGCGGCCGGTGGTGAGGCGGAACGGGGGGGCGGCGCGCTGGACATCAAGGCGACCCTCCAACCGCGCCAGGCTATCTACCACCTGCAGAGCCCCGTGGGGAAACTGGTCCCGGCCCACCTGCCCTGGATGATCAAGCCGAAGATCGATGCCCACGCCCAGGCTGCATGACCGCGCCGTCGTCCTGGCGTGCATCGCACGGCTCGGTTTTCGCGAAGTTGCGCCGCGCGGCAACTTCCGTCGCTTCCAGCACGTCCAGTCGCGGGAAGTGCTCGTGCTGCGCGACTACGCGGTCTTCCCCGAGCACGTGGTCGTGGACAACCTCGAAGCCGCCGGCGTCCCCGCCGGCGAGTTCTATCGCGTGCTGAGCGCCCAGGGACGTTGAGCGATCCGCCTCAATCCCCCCTACCCCGCCCCTTCCCCGATGCGCTAGACTAAGGTGTCGTTTTGCCGGATCGCACCGGCAGGTGGTGGGGTGTGTCCTTCAGGTATCGGCGGCGGGGCCATGATCCGGATCGACAACCTGATCGCCAAGGTGGCGGGCTACCTGCCGCCCGGGGTCGACCTGGAACTGGTGCGCAAGGCGTACGTGTACTCTGCCACGCTGCACCGGGACCGCTTCGACCCCACGGGCTTCCCCGTGCTCCAGCACGCGCTGGAGGTGGGCGATATCCTCGCCGACATGAAGGTGGACGTGCGCTGCATCGCGGCGGGGCTGCTGCACGATGCGGTGGAGGATCGGCTGGCCGACCCCGCCGAGCTGGCGAAGGTGGCGGGCGAGGAGGTGGCCCGGCTGGTGGTCGAGCTCTCCAAGCTGAGCCGCGCCACCTTCCAGGGCTCCGAGGCCACCCGCGCCCAACACATGCGCGAGATGATCCTCGCCACCACCCGCGACCTGCGGGTGATCCTGATCCTGCTCGCCGACCGGCTGCACTCGCTGCGCTCCCCGGCGCAACTGCCCGAAAGCGCACGGGTTCCGCTGGCGCGGGAGACGCTGGAGATCTTCGGCCCCATCGCCCACCGCCTGGGCATCCACTTCTTCAAGGCGGAGATGGAGGACCGCGCCTTCCAGCTGCTGGAGCCCGAGCGCTTCGCCGAGCTCCAG
>JACQKK010000016.1 GCA_016204605.1 Candidatus Lambdaproteobacteria bacterium | reverse complement strand
CGGCTCCTACCTGCCCCGGCAGGCCTCCTACGTGATCCAGCCCGCCGAGACCTTCTTCGGCCTCACCGGCCCCGACGTGGTGCGCGAGGCGCTCGGGGAGCACATCACCGCCGACCAGCTCGGCGGGCCGGCCGTGCACGCGGCTTCGGGCGTGGTGGACCTGACGGCGCACTCGGAGACCGACGCCCTGCGGCTCGCGCTCAAGCTCTTGAGCTACCTGCCCGACAACAACCACAGCCTCGCGCCCTTCCGCCCCACCTCCGATCCGCTGGACCGCTACATGGAGGAGGAGGCGCTGCTGCTGGAGCGCGTCCTGACCACGCCCAACTCCGGCTTCAACACCCCCTTCGAGATCACGCTGTTCCTCCAGCAGATCGTGGACCACGGCGACTACTTCGAGCTCCAGCCCGACCGCGCGCGCAACATCGTGACGGCCTACGGGCGGATGGGGGGCCACGTGGTGGGGTTCGTCGCCAACAACAGCGCCGAGGCCTCGGGCTACATCGACGTGGCGGCGGCGCAGAAGGCCACGCGCTTCATCCGCTTCTGCAACCTCTACAACATCCCGATGCTCTTCATCGAGGACGTGACCGGCTTCGCCCCCGGCAGCGAGCAGGAGCGCGCGGGGATCGTCCAGGCCGGCCGCGCGCTGCTCGACGCCATCGTGGACCTGCGCGTGCCGCGCCTGCTGCTCATCGTCCGCAACGCGTACGGCGGCGCCTACGCCAGCTTCAACAACACCGCCACCGGCGCCGACGCGGTGTTCGCGCTGCCCTCGGCGCGCATCGCCGTGATGGGCCCCGCCGGCCGCCAGTACATCTACAAGGACGAGTACCGCGAGATCCTGGCCGACTACCGCCGCGAGCGCGCCCGCGACGAGGCCGGGGCCGCGCGGGCCCGCGACCGCCGCCTGGCCGCGCTGACGCTGCGCTACGAGCGCGAGCTGATGAACCCCGAGGAGGCGCTCAAGCTCGGCTCCGTCTCGCGCCTGGTGCCGCCCGGCCACAGCCGCAAGATCGTGGGCGAATTCCTCGACTTCCTCATTCGCCACTACACGCCCAGCCCCATGGCCGGCGTGCAGCGGGAATAGGCGCCCACTCCCCATGCCCCCCAGCCCCCCCGCCGGCGCGGCCCCCAGCGCAGGAGCCCGCCCCGCGTCCCGCCCCGCGTCCCACGCCGCAACATCGGCCCACGCCGCGACCCTGGGCGAGGCGTACCGGTTCTTCGTGCCGCTGATCGCGATGGTGGGGATGCAGATGCTCGCGCAGAGCATCATCCACGCGACCCTGGCGCGGCAGGCGGGGGCCGAGGCGGCCCTGGCCGCCTACGCGCTGGGGTTCTCGCTACACAACCCGCTGGGCAGCCCGATGTGGGCCGTGCAGTACCTGGCGCTGGCGACGATCCGCGACCGGCCCTCGGTGCGCCGGCTGCTGCTGTTCAACCTCAAGCTGCTCCTGCCGATTACCGTGGTGGACTGGCTGGTGGCGTTCACCCCGGCGGGCGACGTGCTGTTCGGCACGCTGCTGGGGGCGAGCCCCGCGGTGGCCCGCGAGGCGCGCTGGGTGACGTTCCTGTTCTACTGGGAGATGCCGGCGTTCATGCTGCGCTCGGTGGGCGTGGCCATCCTGATGCTCAACCAGCGCACGCCGCTGATCACCCTGGGGTCGGCCACGCGGCTGTTGGCGGTGATCGCGGTGCTGGCGCTGCTCCGCCCCTGGGTCTCGGGCGGGGCGCTGGGCGCGCTGGCCTACTCGCTGGCCATCGCGGCCGATTCGGCCATCATGCTCCTCGTGGCCTGGCGCTTCTACCGCGCGCTGCCGGCGGGCGGCGCGCCGCCGCTCAGCGACCGTGGGCTCTGGGCCTTCGACTGGCCGCTGGTGCTGAACCGGCTGGCCGAGAACGGCATGCCGTTCCTGGTCAACGTGTTCCTGGGGCGGCTGGCGCGGCCGGTGCTGGCCATCGCGAGCTTCGGCGTGCTGAACGGCCTGGTGCGGCTGATCCTGAGCCCGCTCATCAACCTGTCCCACGCCGCGCAGACGCTCGTCCGCACCCGCGAGGATCGCAGGACCATGGTGCGCTTCACCTGGCAGATCGTGGCCTGGTTCTCCGCCGTGCTGCTGGCGCTGTTCTATACGCCGCTGCGCGCCGTGGTGCTGGACCGGGTGATGGGGCTGCCGCCCGAGATGAGCGCGCAGGTGGCGCCGGCACTGCTGCTCACGCTGGCCACCTGCGTGTGCTGGGCCTTCTCGACGCTGTTCCGGGGGATGCTGGCCGCCGCCCACCACACCAGGCCCATCGCGACCGGCTCCCTGGCGCGCATCGCGGCCGGGATCGCTGTGGGCCTGGGCTCGCTCGCCGTCGCCGGAGCCAACGGCGCCGTGGTGGGGTTGCTGATGCTGACGGTCTCCTTCGCCGCGGAGGCCCTGGTGATGGGCTGGGCGCTGCTGACCCCCCACCCTGCCCTCCCCCGCAAGGGGGGAGGGAGAACGGCAGCAGAGCCTGCCGGCGCTCCCGCCGGCGAGCCGCGACCGCCGACGTGAGGTGCTGGATCGCCCTAAGCGGCCTCACCCTCCCCGACCCTCCCTCTCCGGAGCATAAGCGTTAAGATAACGCTTGCATGGGGATCGCTGAAGGAGTAGAGTCTCGTTACCACAAGTCACAGGGAGGTGGCGATGGGCGAGCGACCGGTGG
>JACQKK010000138.1 GCA_016204605.1 Candidatus Lambdaproteobacteria bacterium | reverse complement strand
GTCTCGGGGGCGAGCCCGAAGCTGAGCGCCGCGCCCTCGATGTGCGTGACGGTGAGGCAGGCGCCGTTCACGGCGACGCTGTCGCCGAGCCGGGTGCCCTGGTGGGCCAGCCGCCCCCGCACGGTGAGGTGCCAGCCCCCTTCGCGCTCGGCGAGCGCCACCACCTCCCCGACTTCCTCGACGATTCCGGTGAACACCCGCGCCCCCGTGTTGGGTCGGAACGCCCGAGTCCCGGCGGAGGCGCGCGCCCGACCCGCCACCCTTAGCGCGGATCGGCCGCAGCCGGCAATCCGGGTGGTGCGGCGTCTACGCTTGGGGACGTCGCTGCGCCGCTCACGCGAGCAGCAGCGGTTCGAGGGCCTCGGCCACGCCGTCGTGGTCGTGGTCGGCGGAAACGCGGCGCGCCACGGCCTTGAGCTCGGGGGTGGCGTTGCCCATGGCGATGCCCAGCCCGGCCGTGGCGATCATCTCGTGGTCGTTGGCCTCGTCGCCGAGGGCGATGACGGTCTCGGGGTGGCGGGCGGCGTCGGGGAACATCGCCAGGAAGGCGTGCCACTTCGAGGTGCCGGCCGCGAAGAACTCGGTGATCCTGCCGTACTGGGCGCTGAGAAACAGCACCATCGAGTGCGTGCGGGCGCGGCCCGCGAAGCGCGCCATCACCCGCCGCGACGCCGCCTCGAAGTGCGCACCCGCGCCGAGCGCCGCCACCTCGACCACGCAGGGAATCTCGGCCCCGGCCAGGGCGGGCAGGACGCGGGCGTGCTCCCGGTGGCGGCCCAGGTACGCCTCGAAGTGGGAATGGCCGTTGGCGGCGCCGGCGTAGAACAGCGGCGGCTCCGGATGGCGATGGGAAAACACCACCGCCGGGAGCGCCTCGCGCTCCAGCGCCGCGACGACCTCCGGCCACAGGTCGGCCGGGAGCGGGCTGGTGTGGAGTACGGAGGCCAGGCCGGGCCCCAGCCCCACGGCGCCCCCGTTCGCGATCAGGTGGAAGGGCAGCCCCAGTTCCCGGCCCACCCGGTACAGCGAAGGATAGGTGCGCCCCGAGGCCAGCACGAGCGTGAGCCCCCGCGAGCTGGCGAGCGCCAGCGCGCGCCGGTTGCGTCCGGAGATGCGCCCCCGGCTATCGAGCAGGGTGCCGTCCAGGTCCATCAGCAGATAGCGGTAGGGCAAGTCGCGGGCCATGCCGTTGGGTCCATCCGCCCGGACGAGTAACTTCGATAAGGCCGATTCGGCCATCGGGAGCCTGGGCGCCATGCACTATTGGGCACGATCGGGCACCGCGGCGACCTCAGGCGGGAGCGGGCGGCCCGACCCCCCTGGGGGTCGGGCCCGTCATGCAACCCGGAGGGTCACTCCGGCGCCTGCCCGGTCTTGAGCAGCCACAGCACCTGGTCGATGATGGCATCGGCGCGGGCGTCGAGCTGCGCCTCGGTCAGGTTGGAGATCGGGTGGCGCATCTCCAGAAAGCGGTACTCCGGCACGCCCCAGTTCGTGGCCATCTCCTTGCCGGTTGGGCGGAACGGCTCGGTGATGATGGAAACCGCGGGGATGCCGGCCTTTTCGAGAAGGATTCCGTCGAGCACACTGCCCGAGCTGCACGACCCTCAGTCGCCCACCCCAGCGATCACGAAATCCGCCTTGGTCTTGAACTCGCGGATGTCGCGCTCCTCGACCGAGTGGCCGGAGGACTGCTTGTGGGCCAGGTGCACCACCGTCATGCCGTGGCGGGTGCGCAGGCGCTCGGCAATCTTGAGCAGGAGCTTCTCCGCATTGAACTTCGTGTTTTCCACCAGCCCCACCCGCAGCTTGTCGAGCTTGGTGGGCCGGGGCGGCCAGGCGATCGACGCCTTCGCCTCCCGGGACACGGTGGGATCGAAAATCTCCACGGTCATGGCGTTCTCCTCCTCAGGGTGCCCGGCCGCGGCTCGCGCCCGACCGGAAACGTCTGCCGGGACGCTCTCCGGCAGGGCCACTCCTCCTCATGCGTCCATCCGCCCGTGCGCGGGCCGGGCCCGCTCAGGGCTCCACGACCAGCGTGGTCACGGTGCGCCCGCTCTTGGGCGATCCCCAGGCGGGCAGGCATGCCGACTTGGTGCCCACCGCGCCGCCGGCGCAGAACACCAGCACCGTCTCCCAGCTCTCGGTGGCGTGCAGCCAGCGGTTCTCGTCGCCGGGCTCGCTGGGGCCCGGCAGCCGCTCGACCCGCTTGAGATCGGCGAGGGTGCGCCTGGCGTGGTCGTACAGGTACTGCTTGACCTGCTTCTTGCTCCAGCCGCTCTTGCCGAGCAGGGCGCTGTGCTCGCCCGCGAACACCACCACATAGTCGCCCTGGCCCGTGATGTTGCGCGAGCCCAGGTTGGCCATCGCGTCGGCCATGCCCTGCAGCAGGGGCTCCGGGCGGTTGGAGATGCCGTTGCTGACCTGGATCACGCCCTCGGCCGCGTAGATGGTCACGGTGCTCTGCTCGCGCTTGAAGCCGCGTTCGACGTGGAACGGCTCCCAGGGCGATTCCGCCTCGTTCTCGGCGAAGCAGAACGAGTACTTGCCGGGGGTGCCCAGGGCCGAGCGGTCCAGCCCGCCGGGGCGCGTGTTCAGCACGTTCATCATCACCAGCCGCACCGCCCGGCCGATGGTGGCATTGGCGCGGAAGCCCGGCCCGAACGCGTTGTCCTTCGCGTTCACGCCGATGCGCTGGGCGATGGGCCCGTTCACGATCACCACGATGTTCGAGCCGCCCGTGCTGGTGGCGGGGCCGTGGTAGTGGAAATCCGGGTGGGACAGCCCTTTGATCGCCGCCACCACCACCGGCATATACTCGGGCTTGCACCCCGCCATCACGGCGTTGATCGCCACCTTATCCGCCAGGATGCGCTGGTTGCGCGTATCGATCACCCCGAGCAGATCGCTCGCCCGCAGTCCGCCCGCGGCGAGCATGGCCTCGATCGCGCCGCGGCTGGGCGGAACGACGGGCAGGCCATCGGTCCAACCGCGCTCGTAGTATGTCTCGATCAGCGCGGCCGGGTCACTGGGATCGGAAAGGTGCGAAGCGGCGGTGGTCGTCATGGGCTGTCCTTGGGGTCTGCCGGCAATGGCGCGGGGCCGTTCACCTGGGGGGACGATACCACGCCCCGCCCGGCGAAAGATACCCATGCGCCGGCGGAGCGGGGCGCACCCGCATGTTCCCATCCGATGGCGGCCCCGCCGGAGTCCGCGCAGAAGCGTCCGGCCCCCGGCAGCCACCGGCCGGCGGGTCACTTGTCGAGCCAGACCTCCTGCATCCGGTAGTTGTTGTAGGTGTTCTGGTGGTTCATGTAGTTCTTCACGTACGGCCAATAGGAGGTGTACGCGATGCGGTGGCGGAGAATGGGCCGCGCGCCATCGAGCTGGAGTTGCAGATCAATTTCGTGCACCGCTTTCAGGCGCTTCTGCGGGTCGCTTTCCATGGACTGCTGCACCATTCTCTTTTCCAGTTCCGGGCTGCAGTAGTCCGAGTAGTTGCGCGGAGAGCCGCAGGTGTAATTCTCGAAGAAGTTGGCATCGGGATCGTCCACGCCGACTCCAGTGAGGTTGGTGGCGATCTGGTAATCGCGGCGGGTCACTTTGGGATGCCAGTTGCCCGTTTCCACCTGCTCCAGAGTGGCGTCGATCCAGACCTGCTTGAGCTGGTCGATCGCCCAGACGGCCACGTCCACGAAGATGACGATGGCGCGCGTGGACATGGTCACCTTGAGCGGCTTCTCCGGCCCGTACCCCAGCTCGCGCATGATCTGGCGGGCCTTCTCCTTCTCCGCGCCGCCCTCGCCCATGCCCGGCACATTGGCCAGCATCTCCTCGGGCAGCCCCCACACCCCGTGGGGCAGCGGCAGATTGGCCCCGCCGGGCTGACCCAGTCCCTGGTGCACGCCGCGGATCAGCGCCGTGCGGTCCATGGCCAGGGCCACCACGCGCCGGAGCTTGGCATCATTGAAGGGCGGCTTCTTCATGTTCACGATCATGTTCTCCGAGACGGTGTCGGCGTTCCGGTCGTGGATGATCTGCGGCGCCGCTTCCTGCGTTTGCCGCTTGATGGATTCGGTGATGTCGTACGGGAAGGAAACATCGGCCTGCTTGGCACGCAGCGCCGCATCGCGCGTGCCCCGGGCCTTGATGATCGGAATGTCGATGCCGTCGAGGTAAGGCCGGCCCTTCACAAAGTAGTCCGGGTTCTTGGCCAGCGACACGGACTTCTCGCGCTCGTAGGTCTTCAGCTTGAAAGGCCCGGTGCCCACGATCTTGGTGCGCAGCGCCTGCGGCGGAACGTGGGCGGGGTAAATCGGCACATAGCCGGAAGCCATCATCACGACCAGGGAAGGTTGGGGCCGCTTCAGCCGGAAGGTCACCTCGTGGTCGCCGGCGGCGGCGACATCGGCGATATTCTCCCACCACTCCTTGCGCGGGTTCACCTTGAAGTGCTGCTTGGAGACCTCGCGGGCCACGTCGAAGGTGTGCTTGACGTCGCGCGCCGTGAAAGGCTTGCCATCGTGCCACTTCACGCCGCGCCGCAGCCGGAAGGTGAGCCGCTTGCCGCCGTCACTCCAGAACCAGCTGGTGGCGAGCTCGGGGATGATCGTTTCCAGGCTCTCCCTGGCCTTGAGCGGATCGAACAGCAC
Organism: Candidatus Lambdaproteobacteria bacterium; assembly: GCA_016204605.1. GTDB lineage: Bacteria > SAR324 > SAR324 > SAR324 > JACQKK01 > JACQKK01. Next base: position 37,648 of record JACQKK010000138.1, on the reverse strand, counting down.
CAGGTTGTTGTACGTCGGCATCACGACATAGACCGTGGAAATCGTGGCCTCCTCGTGCGCCGAAAGGCTCGGCGGGCTTTCCCGGTGGAGCATCACCAGCGTGCCGCCGTATTTCTGAGCCCATGCGTCGCTTGTCGCGGCGAATGCGGCCAACAGGCCCAGCATCAAGGCCGTTACGATTCTCCGGTTGGTCATGGTTCCTTCCTCCAGGACAGGTTCAAGAGCCGTCTGCCTCATTCATCGTGGTGGCGCGCGCTCAGCTGCATCGCCGGTGCCGCTCCGAGTGCCGCAATGGACGGCGCTCGCGGGGAGTCTAACACGCTCATCTCCCTGGAACAACCGCTTCCTGGCCCGCGTAGCAGCCCCGGACAAGGATCGCCGACCCGCGACGCCCCGGCGTCGCGTTCGGCGTGGCCATGGACAGAGGCGGCGGCCCTCCTGGGCGTGCGACACTGCCGCCGAGGCGCTCTGGGAGCAGGCGGCAGCACGACTGAGCCGAGGGGGAGCGATGGGCGGCGTCCACGCGAGCGACGCCGCCGTGGCGGGGCGAGCGGAGCGGCGCTACCGGTCGAGCCAGACTTCCTGGAAGCGGTACTGGCTGTAGCTCACCTGGTGCAGCACGAAATTCTTCAGGACGGGGTAGTAGGCCACGTACGACGTCGTATACATCAGCATGGGCCGGGCCACCGCCTTCTGCAGCTCCAGATCGATCTCGTTGACGAACTGCTTGCGCTGTACCTGATCGATCATCATCGACTGCTGGTAGAACTTCTTCTCGAGCTGGCGGTCGCAGTAGTCGGTGTAGTTCCGCTGCGAGTCGCAGGTGTAGTGCTCGAAGAAGGCCATATCGGGGTCGTCGCCGCCGTTGGCGGTGCGGTTCATCCCCATCTGATAGTCGCGCCGGGCCACCTTGGCATGCCAATTGCCCGATTCGATCACCTCCAGCGTGGCATCGACGAAGACCTGTTTCAGCTCGCTGATGACCCAGGCGGCCGGATCGGTGTAGGTGATCAGGTTGCGGCTCGAGAGCTTGACTTGCAGGCGCTTGTCGGGACCGTAGCCCAGCTCGCGCATGATCGTCCGCGCGCGTTCCTTGTTCGCAACGCCATCACCCATGCCCGGCACCTGTGCCATCTGTTCATCGGTCATGCCCCAGGCGCCATTGGGTGCCGGCAGCAAGGCCCCGCCGCCGACGATGGCGACGTTGTCGTACAAGCCCTTGACGAGGGCTCGCCGGTCCATCGCCAGGGAGACGGCCGTGCGCAGCCGCGCGTCATTGAAGGGCGGCTTCTTGGTGTTGAAGATCAGGTTGCCGGAGACGTTGTTGCTGTTGAGCTGGAACTGCATCTGCGGCACTTTCTCCTGGAGCTGCTTCTTGATCGGCTCGATGACGAGGTAGGGCACCTCCATATCGGCCTGGCCGGCGATCAGGTTGGCGATGCGGGTAGCGCGGCTGGCGATGATCGCCATGTGGATGCCGTCGAGGTACGGCCGGTTCTTCACGAAGTAGTCCGGATTCTTCTCGAGCTCCACCGACTTGTCCCGGGCGTACAACTTGAGCACGTACGGGCCCGTGCCGACGGTGCGGGTGCGCAGCTCCGCAGCGGGCACGTGGGCCGGATAGACCGGGGTGAAGCCCGACGCCAGCATCACCAGCAACCCCGGCTGCGGGTTCTTGAGGTGGAAAGTCACCTCGCGGTCGCCGTTGGTGACCACCTCCTTGACGTTGGCGTACCAGACCTTGCGCGGATTGAGCTTGAAGCGCTGCGGCGCGCGCCCGAGCACGGTATCGAACGTCCGCTTCACGTCCGCCGACGTGAACGGCTTGCCATCGTGCCACTGCACGCCTTCCCGCAGCGTGAAGGTCAGCGCCCGGTGGTCGGCGGACCAGCTCCAGCGCGCGGCCAGCTCGGGGATGATCGTATTGATGCTTTCCTGCGCGATGAGCGGGTCCACCAGCACGAGATTGCTGTAGACCGGCATCATGGGCATGACCGTGTAAATCGTGGATTCCTCGTGAATCGAGAGGCTGGGCGGGTTCGCGGCCAGCATGGTCCTGAACACACCCCCGTACTTCTGCGCGTGAAGCTGGGGCGCGCCCCAGCCGACGATCGTCAAGCCGATTCCCAGCGCGAGCATCGCTCTCAGTGTTCGCATGTGGCCCCCTCTATCGTCGTGGGTGCGATGGCGCGGATCGCGCACGATACGCGCACGCGACGGCGCGTCGGTGCGGGGTCTCGCGCCGGAGCGGGGCACGCCGCGTGCCCCCTGATCGTTGGCCTGCCCTTCGGCGACCGGCCCTGGGGAACACCTATCACAGTCGCGGGCGGAGGCCAGCGCGAAATCGCCGTGGCCCGGGCAGCCATGACGAGCCGCCGGACAATGTGCTGGACGAGCGGGGGCTGGACGAGCGGATCGACAGGGTCGCAGCGAGTACGGGCGGAAGCGGCCGGGGCTGCCCAACGGCACCCCCGGTCCGGGAGGAACCGGCTCAATCCATCGGGTCGTACGGGAACACGTCGGTCGTGACCTGGAGCGGGGTCATGCGCGAGCGGAAGGCGTGCATGGCCTTCTCGCCGACCAGCTCCGGCGTCCAGGCGTGGTCGTGGATCATCATGACCGGCCGGTTCAGGTCGTACACGGCCAGCTCGCCGGCGCGCTGACCGAAGACCTGGCCGTTCACGTAGCCCGCCTGCTCCGAGGCCAGGAACACCGCGAGCGGGGCGATATCCTCCGCCTTCATGCGCTTGAGCTTCTCGACGCGCGCCTTGCCGGCTTCGTCCTTGGGCGGGATGGACTGGGTCATCCTCGTCCAGGCCGAGGGGGAGATGGCGTTGACGGTGATGCCCTTCTGGCCGTTCTCCATCGCCAGCGTGCGGGTGAACCCCACGATTCCCAGCTTGGCCGCCCCGTAGTTGGCCTGGCCGTAGTTGCCGATCGTGCCCGAGGTGGAGGTGACGTTGATGATGCGGCCGTAGTTCTGCTCGCGGAAGTGGTTGATGGCGGCCCTGCAGATGTTGAAGTGGCCGGTCAGGTGCACGTCGATCACCGCCTGCCAGTCCTCGGGCGACATCTTGTGCAGCATGCGGTCGCGCAGGATGCCCGCGTTGTTGACGACGATGTGCAGCCCGCCCAGCTCCTGCAACGCCTGCTTGACCATGTTGGTGGCGCCCTCGAAGCTGGTGACCGAATCGAAGTTCGGCACCGCCATGCCGCCGGCGGCCTTGATGTCGTTGGCGGTCTGGGCCGCGGGGCCCTGGTCTTTCCCGGTGCCGTCGCCGGCCACGCCGGGATCGTTGATGACCACTTTGGCCCCGTACTTCGCCATCAGCATGGCGATCTCGCGGCCCACGCCGCGCCCGGAACCGGTGACGATAGCGACTTTGCCTTGCAGCATACGGAGTGACCTCTGGTGCGTCGTAAGCGGGAGGCCCGGGCGCCGGGGAACGGGTCGCTCCCCGGTGGCGGCTCGGGCGGGGTCGGGTGCTCTGAGCCGCGCCGGCTCAATCCATCGGCAGGCCGGTGTGGTGCGCGCGGGAATCCCCCAGCGGCGTGAACTCGTTCTTCAGCGCCGGCATGGCCACTTCGGCGATCAGCTCCGGCGTCCAGCCGCCCGTGCGGTGCAGGCTGCGGCGCGGCCGCGGCTGGCTGTACATCGTGATCTCGCCCGCCCGCTGGTGGAACACCTGCCCCGTCACATCCTTGGCCAGCTCGGAGGCCAGGAACACGCACAGGGGCGCGATCGAATCGGCTCGGCTGCGCTCGAGCCGGATGCGCCGCTGCTCGGCGGCCTTGGGGTCCTTGGGCGTGGGCACCGACTGCGTCATGCGCGTGTTGGCCGAAGGCGCGATCGCGTTGACGGTGACGCCCTTGTTGGCCGACTCCATGGCGAGGATGCGCGTCAGCCCGACGATCCCCAGCTTGGCCGCGGCGTAGTTGGCCTGGCCGATGTTGCCCAGCAGCCCCGAGGTCGAGGTGACCGTGATGATGCGGCCGTAGTTCTGGTCGCGGAAGTGGTTGATGACGGCCCGGCACATGTTGAAGTGGCCGGTCAGGTGCACGTCGAGCACCGCCTTCCAGTCCTCGGGCGACATCTTGTGGAACATCGTGTCGCGCAGGATGCCGGCGGGGTTGAACAGGATGTGCAGCCCGCCGAAGGTGTCCAGCGCCTGCTTCACCATGTTCGTCGCGCCCTGGTAAGTCGCCACCGAATCGAAGTTGGGTGCCGCCTGACCGCCTTCGGCCTTGATCTCCGCGACCGTCTCGGCGGCCGGGCCGTTGTCGTGGCCCTTGCCGTCGCCAGCGGTGCCGGGATCGTTGATGATTACCTTCGCGCCACATTTCGCCATCAGCTTCGCCACTTCCTTCCCGACGCCCCGACCCGATCCGGTGCAGACGGCGACCTTGCCCTCTAGAATACCCATGAAACCCTCTCCCTTCTGAAACCCTCACCCTTCATGGAATGGCGCCCTCTTCCCCGTTCGGTTCCCGTCCCCGGACGCCCAGCGTTGGAGACGACCCCTGCTTAGCAAAAAAGCCGGCGAATGCAAAGGCGTAGGGAGGCACGGCAAAGGCGGCTGCTCTCGCGAAGCAAGACCCACGCGGCGCTCGCACGATGGGCCAGAATGCGGAGAGAAAGACTCACCCGGCCGCGACCTGCAATCGACCCTGGCGCTTGGTTCTCGGCCGGCGGATCGTGATCTCCACGTCGCGCCCCAGTACCAGCAACAGGCGGAGCAGCCGCTCCACCGAGTAGTCGCGGAACTCTCCCTTGCGCAGCCGGGACACGTCGGGTTGCGAGAGCCCCAGCACTCCCGCGGCCTCGGCCTGCGTGAGCCGGCGCCGGCGCAGAATCACGTCGATCCGGCTCACCAGTTCCGCCTTGAGCAGGTGGGTATCCGCGGCCGGGCGGCCCAGGTCGGCAAACACGTTGCCCGACCCGCGTTCGACGGATTCGTGTTTGGCTGCCTTCATGATGCTGTGCCGGGGTAGAATTCGCACAGCCGCGTCGGCGGGGCGTCGTTCCACCCGCCGGCGGCCTGAGGCAGGAATCACACGAACGGGTTCGGCATCACGTCGCGCGACATGCGCACCGGGGTCAGGAAGGGGATCAGGGCCTTGATGCCGACGTCGCGGATCATCTCCGGCGTCCAGCCGCCCTCGTGGTGGAGCATGCGGCCGGGGGCGGCCAGATTGTAGCAGTAGAGCTCGCCGGCGCGGATGCCCAGCACCTGCCCGGTGATGTCCTTCGCGTCTTCCGAGGCCAGGTACACCACCAGCGGCGCGATGCGCGAGGGGTCGGTCGAGGCCATGCGCTTGCGGCGCGCCTCGGCCAGCACGGGGTCCTTGGGCATGGGCACGCTTTCGGTCATGCGCGTGGCGGCCGAGGGGCAGACGGCGTTGACGGTGATGTTCTTGCCCTCCGATTCCTTGGCCAGGATGCGCACGAGGGCCGTGGTGCCGAGCTTGGCGGCGCCGTAGTTGGTCTGCCCGACCTGCCCGATCATCCCCGAGCCCGAGCTGAAGTTGATGATACGGCCGTACTGCTGCTCGCGGAAGTGGTTGATGCAGGCGCGGATGGTGTTGAAGTGGCCGTTCAGGTGCACGTCGATCACGGCCTTCCAGTCCTCGGGCGACATCTTGTGCAGCATGCGGTCGCGCAGGATGCCGGCGTTGTTGACCAGGATGTGCAGCCCGCCGAACGTGTCGATGGCCTGCTTCACCATGCCGGTGCAGTCCTCGAAGCTGGTGACGGAGCCGTAGTTGGTGACGGCCTGGCCGCCGGCCTTCTTGATCTCGGCGACCACCTCGTCGGCGGGCCCTTTGTCGTCACCGGCGCCATCGAGGGCGCGGCCGGGGTCGTTCACGACGACCTTCGCCCCGTACTTGGCCATCAGCTTTGCGATTTCCTTCCCGATCCCCCGGCCCGCGCCGGTGACGATTGCGACTTTTCCCTCGAGCATGGCGGCCTCTCGTGTTCGTGCGCAGTGGTTGACAGCGATGGCGCGTTGCTGCGTAATCGCCGCGGTGCCTCACCCCTTAGCAGACCGCTCCGGCGATGGAAAGCGGGCGGGCGGAGCGCCGCCACCGCAGAGCGAGTGGCGCGGCGGGGCGAGGCCGCAGGCGCCGTGCGCCGGGGCGCAGCTCCGCCCGCGCCGCCGCCGATCCCAGTCTCCTGCAGAGCGAGGACAAGTCATGACCAGCATTCTCTCCATCGGCGTACTCGGTGCGGGCCAGATGGGCAACGGGATCGCCCACGTGGCGGCGCAGTCCGGCTACCAGGTGATCCTCTGCGATATCCAGCCGGTCATGCTCGATCGCGCCACCCAGGCCATCGCCGCCAACATGAGCCGCGAGGTCAAGCGCGGGAAGATCGAGGAGGCGCAGCGCACCGAAGCCCTGGCGCGGCTCCGGGCGACGGTGGACGTGGAAGCGCTCGCCGCGATGGACTTGGTGATCGAGGCCGTCCCCGAAAGCCTGCCCGTCAAGCAGGAGGTGTACGCCCAGGTCACGCCCCATCTGAAGGCCGGCGCGCTGTTCGTCACCAACACCTCGGCGCTGCCGATCACCCTGCTGGCCTCGCACACGCCGCATCCGGAGCGGTTCATGGGGATGCACTTCTTCAACCCCGTGCCGATGATCGAGCTGGTGGAGCTGATCCCCGGCCTCGCCACGGCGCCGGAGACCCATCAGGCGGTCAGGGCCGTCGCCGAGAAGATGGGCAAGACGCCCATCGACGCCGGCGATTCCCCCGGCTTCATCGCCAACCGCATCCTGATCCCCATGCTCAACGAGGCGATCTTCGCCCTGCACGAGCGCGTCGGCACGGTAGAGGGCATCGACGCGGCCATGAAGCTCGGCATGCGCCACCCGATGGGGCCCCTGACGCTGGCCGACTACATCGGCCTCGATACCCTGCTCGCCATCTGCCGCGTGCTGCACAACGAGTTCGGCGATTCCAAGTACCGGCCCTGCCCGCTGCTGGTGCGGCTGGTGCAGGCGGGCTGGCTCGGCGTCAAGAGCAAGCGCGGCTTCTACGATTACACGAAAACGCCGCCCGCACCGTCGCTGTGAGCAACCTCTCCCCCCGGCCCCTCCCCAAGCATTGGGGAGGGGGTGAGGTTCGTCTGCGCGGCCTCACCCACCCCCTCTGCTGGCGGGGAGGGAGGGAGCCCGAACGAGCCACCGGCAAGGGCTGAAAGACGCCCCCTCTCCCCCAGGAGAGGGGGCAGCCGGCGCCAGCCGGCGGGGGTGGGGCCGCGGCGGGGTCACTTCAGGTGCTTGCCGAAGAACTCCAGGGTGCGCTGCATGGCCACCTTCGAGGCTTCGGGGTGGAAGCTCGCCCGGTGGTCGCAAGTGAAGCCGTGCTGGGCGTCCTTGTAGGTGAACACCTGCACGTCCTTCTTCTCCTGCACCGCCTTCCTGATCTGCTCCACCTGATCCAGCGGGATGCTGGCGTCCTTCTCCCCGAAGTGGAACATGGTGGGATTCTTCAGGTTGTTGACCTCGCCCAGGTAGTTCACGATCCCGCCCCCGTAGTAGGGCGCAGCCGCATCGGGCTGATGGCGGACGGCGGTCAGGTAGGTGATCAGCCCGCCCCAGCAGTAGCCCACCACGCCGATCTTGCGACCCTTCGCCTCCGGTCGCGACCGGAGCAACTGGATCGCCGCAGCCACGTCGTCCACCGCCTTGTCGGGTGAAATCTTGGCGCGCGCCGCACGCGCCTTCTCCAGATCCTCCCCCGAGTAGCCGGTCGAGAACTTGTGCTGCACGGGCCAGAACAGATCGGGCGCCAGCGCGGCATAGCCGGCCTCGGCGAAGCGCTGCGTCACTTCCTGGATGTGGGGGTTCACCCCGAAGACCTCCTGGATCACGATCACGCCCGGCGCAGGTGTCTTGCCGGGATGTGCCAGGAATCCCCCAAACGTGCCGTGCTTTCCGGCGATGTCGACCCACTCGGTCTTGGTGGCCATGGTGCTGATCCTCCCTTTTGCTGGTTGCGCCGTTGGCGCGTTGATGGGCGGGTCGCGCGAAACCCGCCACCTCCCGCGCCGAAGTCCTCGGGCCGCTACCCGAGGTGCTGGGCGAAGAAGTCCAGGGTGCGCTGGGCGGCGACCTTCGCGGCCTCGGGATGGTAGCTCGCCCGCTCGTTGCAGTTGAAGCCGTGCTGCGCGCCTGCGTACACGTACACCTGGGCGTCCTTGCCTTGCACGGCGGCCTTGACTTTGTCCACCACCGCCTTCGGGAGGCCCGCGTCCTTGTCGCCGAAATGGAAGATGATCGGCTTGGTCAGGTTCTTGGCTTCGCCCAGGTAGTTGGCGATGCCCCCGGCGTAATAGGCGGACGCGGCGTCGGGATGGTAGCGCACCGCCGCGAGGTAGGTCATCAGGCCGCCCCAGCAGTAGCCCACCACGCCGACCTTGCGTCCCTGCACCTCCGGTCGCGCCCGCAGCGTCGCGATCGCGGCGCCGATGTCTTCCGCGGCCTTGTCGTTCGAAATCTTGGCGCGTGCGGCGCGGCCCTTGTCGAAATCCGCCGGGGTATAGCCCGTCGAGAACCGGGGCTGCACGGGCCAGAACAGGTCGGGGGCCAGCCCCACATAGCCGGCACCCGCGTAGCGCCGGGTGACGTCCTGGATGTGGGCATTCACGCCGAAGATCTCCTGGATCACGACCACCCCCGGGCGGGGGCCCTCGGCCTCGGGCGTGGCCAGGTAGCCGTCGAAGGTGCCGTTCCGGCTGGTGATGCTGATCCACTCGGTCTTGGCCGCGTGGGCGCGCCGCGGGGTGGCCAATGGCGCCAGTCCGGCTGCCAGTCCGGCCGCCGCGGCCGCCCTGACGAACGTGCGCCGGGAAACTCCCTTGTGCTCGGTCACTTTCGCTCCTCCCCCTGTGGTGTGGCGCGGCCGCCGGTTGCGGTTCTCCGCCCGGCGAAGGCCACCGGTGTGCAGACAAGCAGCGGGCATGCTCAGCACCGAACGTGCGTCACCCCTGCCTAACAGGTTCGGCGGCCCGATTCAACGCCTTCTCCGGGTCAAACGCAACTCGGCCGGAAATCTGTCGCGACTGGGCGCTGCGTGGCTGCGATCCGCCCGGGAAACGCCTCTTCGCGCGCTGCGCTGGGCGCCTGGGGTCGTGGTGGCGTCCGGACCGCCCAAGCGCCATTGACCTGCGGCGTCGGTTGGGAGAAGAATCGCGCGGAACGGGCCGCGACCGCCGGCGGAGCCAGCCGTTGCGCCACCGGGCGCGGAAGGCGGCGAACCTTACGTGGGAGCGCACATGCCGGGCATGTTGAGTGGCGTCAGGGTGCTGGAAATCGCCAACTGGATCGCGGCGCCCACCGCGGCCGCGCTGATGGCGGATCTGGGGGCCGATGTCATCAAGGTCGAGCCGCCGGAGGGCGACCCCTACCGGGTGATGACCCATCGCGTCAAGGAGATGGGGTTCCCGTTCACGTACAGCCCCAACTTTCAGCTCGGCAACCGCGGCAAGCGCTCCATCGCCGTGGACCTGCGGCGGCCGGAGGCCGTCGCCGTGATCCTCGACATCGCGGCCGGCTGCGACGTGTTCCTCTGCAATCTGCTGCCCGAGCGGCGCGAGAAGTACGGGCTCGCGGAGGACGAGATCGCGGCGCGCAACCCGCGCATCATCGATATCTCGCTGACCGGGTACGGCGCCAGCGGCCCCGAGCGCAACCGTCCCGGCTTCGACTTCGCGGCGTTCTGGGGCCGGGCGGGCATCATGACGCTGATCGGCGAGGAGGGCAGCTCGCCGGCCTCCCAACGCGGGGGGATGGGCGATCACACCACGGCCCTGAACGTGCTCACGGCGATCCTGGCCTGCCTGCGCCTGCGCGATGCCACCGGGCGCGGCCAGCGGGCGCAGGTCTCGCTGGTCAACACGGGGCTGTGGGTGCTGGGCGCGAACATCGCGCAGGCCCTGGTCGATCGCCGCCAGCCGCCACGCCACGACCGGCGCGCGCCGCCCGATCCGCTGGTCAACTCGTACCCGACGGCTGACGGACGCTGGCTGGTGCTGGGGCTGGCGGAGTCGCAACCCCTGTGGCCGGCGCTGTGCCGGGCGCTGGGGCGCGAGGCGCTCGTCGCCGACGTGCGGTTCGCCACGGCCGACGGGCGCCAGCGCAACGCCGCGGCTCTCGTGCGGGAGCTCGAGGCCGCCTTCGCCACCCGCCCGCTGGAGGACTGGCGCCCGCTCCTCGATGGGGCGGGCCTGCCCTGGGACCCTGTGCTGCTCGTCACGGAAGTGGCCGCCGACGAGCAGGCGCGCCGGATGGGCCGGTACACGGACCTCGACGATCCCGTCCACGGTCGTTTCACCACCCTGGCGGCCCCGTTCAACCTGAGCGAGGGGTTGCCCGCACCCACGCGCTCGGCCCCGCAGATCGGCCAGCACACCGACGACGTGCTGCGCGAGATCGGCTACGACGAGGCGCGCGTGCGCCACCTGCGGGAACGCCGCGTGGTGGGCGTGCCGGCGACATGAAGGCGCCCGCTGCGAGGGGAACTGCACCGCCAGTCTTGCATACCTCAAGCGCTCCATTTTCTCTCCAATAATTCTTTTTCCGGGATTGTTCGCGACAGTGGCTTTGACGCGGTCGCCGAGCGGATGGTAAAATTCACCGAGTCGATTGAGCCGCGCGGGTGGCGGGCCGGCGGCCCGCCCCGGATTCGCCGTCACAGCGGCGGTCGCGGCCTGATGTGCCGGTCCGTTTCGGGTCTCTTTCGCGCCGTCCTCACGTTCAGGCGACGGGCGTTCCCCCCAAACCGCACAAAGCCCGGCCTTCCCGGCCTCCCTGGCATCAGGGTTCCACCCTCCATACTGCGCAAGAGGCATGATCGGACAAACAGGGTTTATACGCGCCCCGCGGCCACGCCGCCGGAGCGGAGCGCGCTGGTATGCGCACGGTCTCGTGGTGGTCACGGCGCTGGTGGCGTCCGGCGCCAGCTTTCCGCCGCAAGAGCAGGACGTGCGCGCGCAGCCGGCCGAAGTGCGCTTCATGCAGCAGCACATCCAGCGCATCAACCCCGCGCTGATCGTCGAGGACGAGCATTGCGTGCGGATGCTGCCCTGGTCCATTTACCGGCAGGCGGAATCGCGCAAGCTCGACTGGCGGATGATGTTCGTCCTGGCCTGGCAGGAATCCGACTTCGACTGCCACGCCAAGAGCCTGCTCGATCGCGGCGGCGCCTATGGGCCGTTCCAGATTCGCCGGCTCTGGGAGCCGATCGTGGGCGATCCCCGCTCGCGCTATTACGACCCCACGCTCGCGGCGGAACGGGTGGCGGGCGTGCTCGAGTACTACCGGGCCACGGATCGTTACCAGGAGCTGGTGCGCCGGCGGTTCGTCTATCCCCTGCTCTGCCTGTACAACACCGGGGAATCGGCGGAGGTGAACATGCGGTACTGCAAGGACGTCTCGGAGAAAATGCGCCAGATCACACGCTCCTGGGCGCGCCAGCGGGCCCCGCTGCGCCTCGCGGCGCGCTAGGCGCGGGCCAGGCCGGCGTCAGGAAGAATCCCCGCTGGGCCACACCAGCGGGGCATAGACCCACAGCTCCTCGCCCTCCCATTCCATCTTGACCCAGTTCTTCTGCTCGTCGGTCTTGCGGAAGGACGTGTACCGCTCGACGGTGAACCAGCGCTCGTGCTGGCCGCCAGGGCCTTTGCGGATGTTGGCCTTGGGCGCCGCGACGGTCACGCACCTGATGCGCGCATCCACGACGCTTTCGTGCACCCAGTGGATGTCGCCGTCGATATCGCGCACCTTGAGCCAATCGCCCGTCCGGCCGATCTGCACGAGCGGCATGTACTGGTGCACCTCCCAGCTTACCCGGAACTTGGTGCCGGGGCCGGCGCGCAGGTTGGCCCGGGGCAACTTGACGCACAAGTACTGCGGAGCCTGCTGGGCATAGGCCCCGGCCCCCTGCGTCACGGCGAGCGCCAGGGCAAGCAGGAGGCAACGGGCGGTGTTCATGACAGGCCAGCGGGGGTGCACGGGTCGAAGCCACGGTTCGGGAAGCGGGTTTCATGCTCGGCAATCTCCCCCGCGATGTCAAATCGGGAGCCTGCCGCGCAGCCGGCCCCGCCGGGCCTCACGGGCCGCCGAACGCGATGCGGAACCCTACCGCGAGCAGCTCACCTTCGCCGTGGCGCCGCGCCCAGCTCTCGACCCGCTCCCGGTCGAGCCGGCGGTTGACCTCCCCGGCGGCCTCCCGCACGGCCTCGCGCCCGCCGCGGTAGAGCGCGATCTCGATCAGCAGCAGCGCCAGCGCCGCGCCCGGATTGTCCTGCAGGTAGGCCAGCGCGGCGCCGCCCAGCAACGCCAGGTTCAGCGTGAGAGCGGTCGCGGCCTTGGCGGGCTGATCCAGCAGCAGAAACCCCGCGCCGGGCAACCAGGTGGACCAGGCGACGGCCCGCTCCGGATCGAGGGCGCCCGGCGGTGCACCCCGCAACACCTCCAGCGAGGGTGCGGGCTCACCCGCGCTGGCCAGCGCGCCCAGCCGGGCGCCGGCCTCCGCCAGCCGACCCTGCCGGATCAGCGCCAGGGCCAGCAGCCGCTCGGCATCGCGGCCGGCGGCAGTGCGCGGCGCCCGATCGAACAGCGAGATCGCCATCACTGTCGCCTCGCCCAGCCGCCCCTCGCGGTAGTACAGCTTGGCGCGCGCCAGCTCCACCTCGTTGCGCTGGGCGCTCTCGGGGTGGGCCGCCAGAAAGCGCAGCATCTCCGTCTCCGCCCGGAACGCCTCGCGCGCCTGGTACAGGCTTTCGATGTAGGCGAGGTCGCGCCCGGGCGGGGCGACCAGCGGTTGCGCGGCGAGCCGGGCGGGCCCGGCGCCCATCGCCAGCGCGATCAGCACGGCCGCGAGCCGCAGCGCCAGCGGCCTCACCCACCCCGACCCTCCCTCTCCAGGAGGAGAGGGAGGGAGCCCCGGTTCAGCCAACGGGGCGGCATGCAGCTTGCCCCCTCTCCCCCAGGAGAGGGGGCAGCCGCGCCAGCGGCGGGGGTGAGGCCGCGGTACGCCGGTGCACGGGCAGGGGGCGGCCATGCGCTGCCGCTCAGAAGTGGAACATCGGCCGCCGGCCGACGGGCACCACGTTGAAGCCGATGCGGTGGAGCTCGTCGGGGTTCACCGCGTTGCGGCCATCGAAGAAGAACGCGGGTTTCGCCATGGCCGCGTAGATGCGGCGGTAGTCGAGGCCGGCGTACTCGCGCCATTTGGTGAGCAGCAGGATCGCGTGGGCGCCTTGCGCGGCCGCGTACGGATCGGGCTCGTAGGCCACGGTGCCCGCGAGGCCCTGCAGGGTCGCGCGGGCGTTGTCGAGCGCCTGGGGATCGCTGATGACGAGGTGCGCCCGCTCCGCCAGCAGGCGCGTGCAGATATGGATCGCCGGGGAATCCCGGGTGTCGTTGGAGTCGGGCTTGAAGGCGAACCCGAACACGGCCAGACGCTTGCCGGCAACGGTGTTGAACATGGCGTCGAGCACGTTCCGCACGAACCGGCCCATCTGGAAGTCGTTGATCTCGACCACCGCCTGCCAGTAGGCGGCCGGCTCGTCGAGGCCATACTGCCCGCAGATGTAGACCAGGCTCAGGATGTCCTTGCGGAAGCACGAGCCGCCGAAGCCCACCCCCGCCTCGAGAAACCGGGCGCCCACGCGTGAATCCATGCCGATGGCGCGGCTCAGCTCCGTGACGTCGGCCTCGGTCTTCTCGCACAGCGCGGAGAGCGCGTTGATCGAGGAGACGCGCTGGGCCAGCATGGCGTTGGCGGCGAGCTTGGCCAGCTCGCTGCTCCAGACGTTGGTGAGCAGCACCCGTTCGCGGGGCACCCAGCGCCGGTAGAGCGCGGCCAGCGCCTCGGCGGCGGCCCGACCCTCGGCGGAGGGCTCGCAGCCGATCAGCACGCGGTCGGGCCGCTCCAGGTCCGCGATGGCGGTGCCTTCGGCCAGGAACTCGGGGTTGGAGAGCACGGCGAACTGGCGCCCGTCTCCGCTGCCGCGCAGGATGCGCGACATCGCCTCGGCCGTGCGCACGGGGACGGTGCTCTTTTCGACCACGATCGCCCCCCGTTTCGACGATGCGAGGATCATGCGCGCCGAGCGTTCCCAGTGCTGCAGATCGGAGGCCAGCCCGGCACCCTCGCCGTAATCCTTGGTGGGCGTGTTCACGCACACGAACACCAGATCGGCCTCGGCCAGCCGCTCGGGCGCCATGACCTGAAAGGAGAGATTGCGCCCCCGCGTGCGCGCCACGACCTCTATCAGCCCGGGCTCGAAGACCGGCAAGCTCCCGGAGTTCCATCTGGCGATACGTTGCGGATCGACGTCGAGCACGGTGACGTTGACTTCGGGGCAGCGATCGGCGATCACCGCCATGGTGGGTCCGCCGACGTACCCCGCTCCGATACAGACGATGTTGGTGACGTTCATGGTTTGACCGGCTGGCTTTCGGATCCGCGGCGCCCCCACCCTGGCGCCAAATCGCCGGGCGCACCCGCCCGGCAGGGCGCCGCGTGGCGCTCTAGAAGCTAACAGCCGGGACGAAAAGCGCAAGCGGTACGCCACGCGCGGATGGCGGGCCGCGGCGTCCCCGGCGCTGCACGGGCTCAGACGGAGAGGCGACGCGTGCCAAAGCGAATCCTGATCACCGGCGGGGCCGGCTTCATCGGCTCCTATCTCTGCGAGCGGCTGCTGGCCGAAGGCCACGAGGTGCTGTGCCTGGACAACTACTTCACCGGATCGAAGACCAACATTGCTCACCTGCGCGACAATCCGCGCTTCGAGGCCATCCGCCACGATATCGTCCATCCGATCTACCTGGAGGTGGAGCAGATCTACAATCTGGCCTGCCCGGCCTCCCCGGTGCACTACCAGTACAATGCCATCAAGACGGTCAAGACGAGCGTGCTGGGCACCATGAACATGCTGGGAGTGGCCAAGCGCACGGGCGCCACGCTGCTCCAGGCTTCCACCTCGGAGGTGTACGGCGATCCGGTCGAGCACCCGCAGAAGGAGACCTACTGGGGCCACGTGAACCCGATCGGCATCCGCAGTTGCTACGACGAGGGCAAGCGCGTCGCCGAGACCCTGCTGATGGATTACCACCGCCAGCATCGGGTCAAGGTGAAGATCGTCCGCATCTTCAACACGTACGGCCCGCGCATGCAGCCCGACGACGGCCGGGTGGTGAGCAATTTCATCATCCAGGCGCTGCGCAACCAGCCCCTCACCATCCATGGCGATGGCCGGCAGACCCGCGCCTTCTGCTACGTCGATGACCTGGTGGAAGGCATGGTGCGCATGATGGCCAAGCCCGGCTTCATCGGGCCGGTCAACCTCGGCAACCCCGGCGCCGTGCCGATCCTGCGCCTGGCCGAGATGGTGCTGGCCCAGACGGGGTCACGCTCGGAGCTGCGCTTCCTGCCCCGGCCCGCGGACGACCCCGTCCAACGGGACCCGGATATCTCCCTGGCGCGCGCCGAGCTGGGCTGGGCGCCGAGCGTGTCGCTCGAACGGGGGCTCGGCCCGACCATCGCCTACTTCGATCGGTTGCTCGGTGCCGGCGAGGGCAAGGCCCCCTGACGGGCGGGGTTGCCGCCAGGGCACTCGGTCGACGAGCGCCGCGCATGGGCCGGGGGCGGGCGTGCCACACTTTGCCCACTCGCCCCGAGAGGTGTGCTGCCGCGTGCGCGGAAAAGGGTCAGCCGTCCTTTTCGCCCAAGCCGCTCGCGAAGCTTTCGAGCTGCTTGAGGACATCGTCGGGCGCCAGTTCGCCCTGCTCCATCCGGTCGCCCATCTGCTGCAGCTCATCGGCACGGTATTCGAGGGCGTCCTTGCCCTCCTCCACCGCTTCCCGGGTGGCGATCACCTCGGCGTGGTTGCGCAGGTCGGGGTCCACGTTGACGAAGGCCTTCTTGGCGCCGAGGTAATCCTGGAACAGCGTGGATTGCCGGATGGCCTCGACCTTGGCGCGGAACGCGAGCACGGCCCGGGGGTTGCTCTCGTCGACGAGCGCGCCGGTGATATCGTCGATCTGCGCGATCAGCGTCTGGCCGGCCGGAAACAGGTTGCGCTTGCGGAACTCGGTGATCAGCAGCACCGTGTTCACCATGCGGCGATGGGTGCGCCGCAGGAACTGGTGCGGCTTGAGCGGCTTCGCGCTGTCGGTCTGTGCGTAGCGGCGCACGTCCACGCCGTTGACCATCAGCCCCCCGGAGGCGACCAGCTCGCCGAACTGCGCCTGGCGCTCTGCAGGGGGCAGGGCCTCGATCGCGAGGAGCCGATCCAGCAGGCCCTGAAAATGCTCCAGCAGCGTCTGGTTGCCCTCCAGCATCAACTGGAGGCCGGCCCTGGCTGCGGCGACTTGATCGATATCGGCCATGGCGCTCGGCGGCGGTACCACGTCTCGATAGGCGCCGCTCGACGAGCTGCGGCGCGAAGACGACGCCCGGGGGGACAGCCCCCGATCACTCCTCTCATTACTCGAATTGACCCATGCGCGGAAGGGGATTTCCCATGGACAGACCGATTCTGCTGGCGGCGGGCGCGCTGGGGGGGCTCGGGGTCGCCCTGGGGGCGTTCGGCGCGCACGCGCTCAGGGCCGTCCTGCCGCTGCAGGCGGTGACGATCTTCCAGACCGGCGTGCAGTACCATCTGGTGCACGCGCTGGCGTTGCTGGCCACGGGCGTGCTGGCGGAGCTCTGGCCGCGGGAGCCGCGGCTGCCCTGGGTGGCCTGGGGCTTCGGCGCGGGGATCGTGCTGTTCTCGGGCAGCCTCTACGCGCTGGCACTGACCGACCTGTGGGTGTTCGCCTGGATCACGCCGGCCGGCGGGACGGTCTGGCTCGTCGCCTGGGGCGTGCTTGCCTGGTGCGGCGCCGGGGGGCGGCGCCGCCCCCTCCGCCGCTGAGGGATCGTCCCGCCCCGTGCCCGTCATGCGGCGCGGCCGGGCGCCGGCGCGGCGGGAGCGGGGCTCACTCCGCCACGCGCTGGATCGATTCGGCGATCAGCGTGGGCATGTTGCGGTCGATCTCGTCCGGCACCCGGAACGTGGTGAGGAACCGCAGCACGCTCAGATCCTCCGGGCTCACCTGGCTCCGCCCATGGAGCAGCGCGTTGGCCTTGAAGATCTTGATCGCCTTGACGAGGAAGCTGCGATCCGTGATGAGCGAGTTGCTCGGATCGAGCTTGAACTGGTTCACGAACCGCGAGAGCAGGTCGATCAGCGCCCGCTTGATGGTCTCGGGCACCTCCACCTGGCGCAGCAGCTCGTAGCCGCGGTCGAACACCTCCCGGTTCAGGATCGGGTCGGGCTGCACCTCCTCGCTGAACGTGCTGGCCGCGTAGAGATCGATCACCTTCTGCACGTTGTCCCACTGGTTCTCCTGGATCAGACCGTGGGAGCGGAGCTGGATGGTGAAGCGGTCCAGGTTCGCCGGGTCCAGCGGCTCGTTGTAGTACTCGTCCAGGGTGGGATTGCTGGTGGCGATCGCCGTCAGGAGCGGGATCGGTTCGTCGAGGAACTCGCGCTCGTTGAGGATGCGCAGCAGCACGTTGAGCGCCTCGCCGGGCGCCCGCGAGATGTCGTCGAGCACGCACAGCTCGGCCGTGAGCACCCCGCCCCGGCGGATCGACTGCCGGATCAGCTCGCCCGCCCCCGCCTCCTGCTCGCGCTGGATGACGATATCTCCCACCAGCTCCGCCAGGCGCGTGTCGCGGTGGAACTGGTAGAAGTAGAACTTGAGGTTCGAGGCGGCCGAGACGATCTCGGAGAGCATGGTCTTGGCCATGCCGGGCGGCCCCTCGATGTAGATGTGCTCCCGGGCCAGCAGCCCGAGGATCAATCCCGCCTTGACCTCGTCGTGGCCGATCACGAACCGGTCCATCTCGCGCCGCAGTCCGCCGAAGCGCCGGGCGATCGTCTGAATTTCCGTGTTGCCTTCCAACGGTGTTCTCCTTCCTCGTTTGGCTGAGGTGGCTCGTGATCGCGTGGCCATGCTCGCTCCCGCGGCGTGGGGGTGGGATGCCCGCCTGCCGCTCAGCGCCGGGAGCGGGCGCGAGTGCCGGACCCCTTGAGCGGTTCGGGACCCAGGGTGCTGATCGGCTGCGGCCCGACCGGGGTGCGCGGCGTGCGCTCCTGCAGGTTCAGGCCGCCCTTGTCATCGGGGATCGCCAGGAACCGGAAGCCATCGCTCTCCTCCGAGAGGATATCGAGGATTTCCGGGCATTCGCTGGTGCCGATGAACAGCGTGTGGATGGAGACCCCAGAGACGCGCGCCATGCGGCGCTCCTCCCGCACCAGCCAATCGCCCTGGGTGGGTTCGCCATCGGTGAGGAACACGATGTGCTTGTTGTGGGTCGCCCCGGCGCGCAGCTCGTCCAGCGCATCGCGCAGGGGGAACTGGTAGTTGGTCACCCCCGAGCACGAGACGTTGGTGGCGATCTCGACGATCTTGTCGTAGTCGCGCGTGAAGAACCGACCGTCGTGGTGGTACTTGTGCGAGACGTGGTTGAACTCGATATAGCCGATGCGCATGCGCTTCTTGCGCACCATATCGACGAGCCGCGTCACCACCGAGGAGGTCCAGCGGGCATAGCGGCCCTCCATCGACTGGCTCACGTCGCGGATGATGACCACCTTGCCGCCCAGGTGCTTCTTCTCTCGCCGGAAGGCGCGGGGCAGCGTGGGGTGGGTGCGCTCCAGCCAGATCGAGGTCTCGACGGGGTCCGAATCGAGGAACTCCTCGAAGGTCTTCATGCGCTTGTAGGTGCGCGGCGAGCCGCCGGGGTGCTGCTCCGACTCGGCCGGGTTCTCCTCGAGCCGCCCCTTGATCTTGTTCATCAGCAGCTCGATGTTCGTCACCGGCTGCATCTGGTTGCGCTGGAACTTCGACTGATTGTCGTCGCCGCCCTGCGCCTGCTGCTGGATGGAGTGCAGGTTCTCCGCGTCGCCCTGCTGCGACTGGACGGATTCGAGGATCTCATCGGCCAGCGCGCTGTCGCCGGCATCCTGCTGCTGCTGCTCGTCGCCCTCCGATTCGCCCTCCTCCTGGCCGCGGATGCCCTCCATCTGCTCGCTTTCGGCCGAATCCTGCTCGCCCGCATCGGCCTGCTCCGCCTCCTCGATCAACTGCTCCAGCAGCTCATCGAGCTGCTCGTAGAGCTCCTCGGGAATGCGGAAGGTGAGGATGTACTTGAGCACGCGCAGGTCGTCGGGGGTGGCGCTGGTGCGCCCCTGCAGCAGCGCCATGGCCTTGATCATGCGCGGCGCCTTGACCAGCATAGTGCGGTCGGTGAGCAGCGAGTTGGCCGGCGTGCAGCCATATTTGTGCACCAGGTCGTGCACGAACTTGAGGTAGGCCCGCAGCACATACCGCGGCAGCTTCACCTGGCGGTGGGCCTGGTACGCCCGCTCGAGCAGCTCCGCGCTCACCTGTTCGCCTTCTTCCATGTTCGGCTGGAAGCCGTCGTAGCGATCCATGATGCTGCGCGCCAGCTCGAAGTCGCTGCCGCCCAGCGCCCCCTTGGCCTTGAACTGGAGGGTGAAGCGGTCCAGGTTGGCGGGGTCCAGCGGCTCGTTGTAGTACTCGTCGCCGGTGGGGTTGGTGGTGGCGATGGCCGACATCAGCGGGATGCGCTGCGAAAGGTACTCGCGCTCGTTGAGCAGCCGCAGCAGCACGTTGAGCGCCTCGCCGGGCGCGCGGGTGATGTCGTCGAGCACCGCGATCTGGGCGCGCAGCAAGCCGCCGTGGCGCAGCGTCTGCTCGATGATCTCCCCGCCATCGGCCTGCCGGCTGCGGCGCAGCACCACGTCGCCGAGCAGGTCGTTGAGGCGCGTATCGCGGTGGAACTGGCAGAACTCGAACGCGAGCCCTGCGGCGTGGCCGGCCACCTCCGCGAGCAGCGTCTTGGCGCAGCCCGGCTCGCCCTGCAGGTAGAAGTGCTCCCGGCCGATCAGGGCCAGCAGCAGGGCCTCCTTGACCTGGCCGTGGCCCACGACGAAATGGTCGAGGCGATTGCGAATGGCCGTCAGCGCTGCGTGGACTTCATGAGACATGGTTCCTCCGATCCTCGCCCCCGCTGGAACGCCACCGCCCCCGGCGGCGCATTTCTTGTCGCACAGTCGCCCGCAGGTTACAAATCACGGGAGAGGACAGCCCTCGCCCGTCGCCCGCGGGCCCTTTTGACGTTTCGCGCCCGCACCGGTCGGTGTTGCGGAGCGGCGCCCAGTTCCGCTACGATACCGCGCGCACGGCGCACGTCCCGTAGAGAACGGTGCACCGCCCGGTGCGGACGGCGTGCGCGTTCCGCCCAACCCCGAACCAGCGCACCGGCCATGGCCATCGCGATCCCCGTGCTCCCCTATCCGGCCATGCCGCTGCTGGCCGACCCGCCCCCCTGGAACGATGCCAACCGGCCCCAGGGCCGCCCCGAGCGGGTGGGCCAATCGGTGCTGGGCCACCCGATCAGCCTGTTCAATCCGGCCCCCGCCAACCTGCTGCTGATGGGCGGCGTCCACGGCGACGAGTCGGAGGGCGTCTTTCTCGCCCATCTGCTGCTGGCCACGGGTTGCGCGCTGCCGCTCATCCCCTGCCTCAACCCCGATGGAGCGCTGCTGCGGCAGCGCTGGAACGCGCGCAACGTCGATCTCAACCGCAACCTGCCCTCGCGGGATTGGAAGCCGGAGCCTCTCAACCCGCGCTACCCGCCTGGCTCGGCGCCGGGCTCCGAACCGGAGAACCAGGCCTTCTTCGCCGCCCTGGCCCGGGTGCGGCCCTCGATGGTGCTCTCCTTCCACAGCTACAAGGAGAGCTTCGTCGAGATCGAGCGCCCGCCCGAGACCCTGCCCGCCGCGATCAACCGGGCCGTCGCCACGTTCACCGCGGCGGTGGGCATCGAGCGCCGCCCGTCGGTGGGCTATCCCACCCCGGGCGCGCTGGGCTCGTTCGCCATGGAAAACGATCTGCTCGTGTTCACCTGGGAGCTGCGACGGGGCATATCGCATGGCGAGCTCTATGCCATCCTGCCGCAGGTGCTGGCGTTCGTCACGGAACTGAACCGCCACCGCTTCGTCCCGCCGCCCAAACGCCCCTGAGCGCGGATGGGGCTAGAACCGCAGCTGGAACAGTTCCGCGGCGACCGAACCGCCCCGCTCGTCGCGCGAGACCGTCAGCAGGGGAGCACCGAGCGTGAGCCGGTTCTGCCCCGGCTCATACAGGGCGAGGGGCCCGCCTTTGAAGACGCCATAGGCGTCGGCCACGCCATAGGCCACCCCGACCAGCACGCCGATGGCCGCGCCTTGCACGATCCGGCGGGGAAACTCTTTCTCCGGGTCGTTCTCATCCAACGCGATCTGAGCCGCTCCCACCAGGGCGCCGATGGCCAAGCCCCACAAGCCGTCGCGGAACACGATCTCCAGCTTCTGGGCCCGCACAGCCTGGGCCAAGCCCAGCACGAGTACCGCAGCCAGCGCGAGGCGCATGAGCCAGGAGCGTCCCGCCGCGTGAAACGCCGCCATGCACGTTCTCCTTCCAGGGGGGAAACCGCCTCCAGGGAACGCGGAGGCCGAGTGAGGGATGAGCTCCGGACAAAACCACGCTATTCTACAGGCGATGGCACAACCGGAGCAACCTTGGTGGGAAAGGGCCGAACGGATTGCGCTTTTTGCGCCTGCCGCACCGGGCGGGCCCGGCCCCGCGGCAGCCGGGGCACCGCCTTGGCTTCCGCGCGCTGCCGGGAAGAGCGCCGGGGTTGCTAACGGTCCACGGCGTAGACGTGGTCGCGGACCTGCGCCGCGGCGTGGCACTGCTTGCAGAAATCGACCGGCCCGGCGATGCCATCGCCCACCAGCACCATGCCCGGCCGGGCGATGCCGTAGCGCCAGTCGCCGCCGGTGGGGTCGAAGCCGTCGGGCTCCTTCTTCATCAGGAACAACGGGGCGGGGGGGCCGGGGCGACCATCGGGCGCCTTCTGCCACGACGCCTGCACCAGCACCGTCCCCACGGGATAGGGATTGAACCCCTTGCCGCTGCCCGTCCGCACCAGCTTCGCGTTTTCCCGGAACAGCTCGGCCGCGGCCGGCGGATAGATGTAGGTCACGACATAGCGGTTGCCGTGGGCCGCGCTGATCACGTAGCCGGTCACCTGCTCGTAGCTGGCATAGTCGCTGCCGTAGGTCATGGGCCCGCCCGCGGGCCCGGGCGGCGCGCCCGCCGGAGCAGCCATGGCGTTGGCCGGCATGGCTCCCGCTCCCGGCTGTGAAGCCGGTACGGCGCCCCGCGCGGGCATGGCTCCTGGCGCGGGCATGGCGCCTTGCGCGGGCAACGCGGCCGGCGCAGCCTTCGCCTCCGTCGCCGGCTTCGCGCCCGGGGCGGCCGGGGCAGCGCCCGCCTGCGCGCCCCCCGCACCCCGCGCCCCGCTCCCGGCGCCCTGGCCGAAGGCGGGCGCCCACGGCACCAGCAACGCCGGCAGCAGGGCCAACGCCAGGGCCGCGGCGAGCGATGCGCAAGGAACCCGAGGGTGCGCGCGCCTCCGGCGGAAGGTCAGGGGCGCGGAGGTTGGGACGGAGGCGGCCATGGACATGCTCGGGGGAAGCGGGTTTGTCGGGGGGGCGCCGCGCCCCCGTACCGGCGACCTTGTTCGCGCCGGCGATCGTCTTGCGCGCGCCCGCCGCCGGCGCTCGGCGCTGCAGCGTACCATGGGCGCAGCTTAGCATCCCGGCGCCCGCCCGCAAAGAGCGCGGTCGCGGCGGGGCCGATATGGCGGGCGAGGAGCTCTGGCCCCACGGAGGGAACGGTTGCCGCGACACGGCCGCCGGCCGATCGAACGCCACGCCGCCCAACCTCCGCCGGGAAGCGCAGGCAGCGGGCGGCGTCAAAGGGCGGGGATCTTCGGCCGGAAGGCGTTGACGCCGCTCGGCAACGGGCCTTCGAGGCAGTCGTCGCGGGTCGCAAGCCAGCCCGCCGTGGCGTCGGGGGTCTTGCCGCGAACGCGATCGCCGATACGTAGTTTGCGTGAAATGCGCCCTGCTTCCCGGCGCAGGCTGTGGCAACGTCCCGCCGCCCCGAGTCGCAGACCGTAACCGGCCTGCGACCCGGAAGCGCACGATGGCGAGCGGGCGGGTCGTGCACCACCCGCCCATTGCCGCTACGGCGTGATCACGATGTCATCGAGGTACCAGCCGTCATAGACCACACTGCCGTCCGTTGTAAATCGGAACCGGATCACGGTTTGCGCGGACTTGTACGGCGTCAGGTCGAACGTCTGCTGCGTCCAGGCGAGGTTCGTCCCGGTCCAAGATTGGATCTGGGTGAATATCGCTCCGCCGTCCGTTGAAACTTCCAGGCGGGCGTTATCGTAACCGGATTCCATCTCGTAGCTCTGCCAGAATGACAAGCTCGGCGCCGTCGAGGCGGAAAGATCGACGGCCGGCAGCGTGAGGGAGGAATCCGCGGAATTGGTGTAGAGGCCTCCCGGCGAATCCGTCACGGAATACGATGCGGAGTGGGACGTCGAAGTCGTCACCCCCCAGGTTCCCGTGACCGTGGCCCCTCCAAGAGTGCCATCGTCGAAATTGTACGTGATGGACGGAAGCGGCGGAGACAGGGGCACGTTGCCCAGCGCCGTCGGCAGGCCGGCCGCGACGATCGTCGTGACGTTGGCGCTGGTGTAACCGGCCAACGTGAACGTCAGCGTGTGCATGCCGGGCGTGACCCCGGTGAACTGGAAGGCGCCCGTCTCATCGGTGATCACGGGGACCAGCCCCCCCGTGCCGCTCACGGTCACGCCGGCAAGCGGCAGGGTGGTCCCCGAATCCACCACCGTCCCCGTGATGGTGCCCGTGTCGCCGAGCGTGGTGGCCTCCTGCACCCAGGCCAGCCCGTCGAGCGGCAGGCCGATTTCGCCGAGGTTCACCACGTCCCCGGTGGCGAGGTTGACCGTCACCAGGTAGCGCGGCCCCGTGCCGCCGCTGCCGTCGTTGAGGATGCCGTACACCACCCCGCTGCTGAGCCGGGTGCTCATCGAGCTGATGCGGGGGGCCGTCAGCGTCGGGAACCCGGTGTAGGTGATGGGCGTGCTCGAGAGCACCGCCCCCGTCGCCTGGTCGAGCACGTGCAGCCCTATGTCGTCGGCCAGGTAGAGCGTCGTGCCGGCGCCATCGAAGGTGAGCCCGTTGCCGCAGCAGCCGATCCCGTTGGCATAGCCGAGCCAGGTCGCCACCCCGGTGGTGGGGTCCACCGTGGTCAGGTTCTGACCCGCCTCGTAGAACGCATAGATGGTGCCATCAGGGCGGACGGCCATGTCGGCCACGCCATAGTCGATACTGGAGTTGTCGGCCAGGAACGTCGCCTCGCCCGTGGCCAGGTTCACCGTGAAGATGCTGCCCGGCGTCGTGGTCGACTGCGCCGCCGATCCGGCGAACAGCTTGCCGGTCTGCGGGTGGTAGACCATCGAGCTCAGGTTCCCCAGGCTGGTGAACCCGCCGAGCCCATCGCTTTTGAAGGTGTCGCGCACCAGCGTCGGGCTCCCCGTGACGGGGTCGAGCTGGTAGATATCGCCGTTGCGGTCCGCCGCGAGCAAGGCATCCGTGACCGGGCCGACCGTAACCGTCGCCTCGGGCGAGGGAGCGGATTCGCCCAAGCCCGCCACGATGGCCGTGACGACATAATAGTACGTGACTCCATCGGCCAGACCGTCATGGACGACCGAGGTTCCTGTGACGGGGCCGAGGTTGGTGCCGGTCTGCGGCGTCACGCCGGGTGAGGGTGACCAATACACGTTGTAGCCGGTGGCCAGCGGCACGGGGCTCCAGGTGACCGCCACGCGACCCGAGCCGAGGTTGTACGCCACGGCACCCTTGGGCGTGAGCAGCGGGCGGAACACCCGCAGCGGGACGAACCCGAGCCCGTCCGCATCCACCGCGAGCGCAGCCTGGTCATAGGCGAAGCGGTTCGCCGGATCCAGCGTGGCCAGGTGCGTATCGCAGCAGACCCAGCTGGAAGTCCCATACATGCGGCCATCGCCCGGGTTCGACGCGAGCGACGCGAAGGCCCTGCTGTCCGCGATCAGCGCCAAATCGATGACACCGCCGCCGCCGCCGCTGCCGCTGAATCCCACGGAGCGCAGCTTGCCGGTGAACGTGGCCGCTCCCGTCGCGGGATCGACGCGGAACAGGCCGAACTCGTTGCTCAGCCAGAGCGTGCCGGCCTCGTCGAACCCGAGTCCGTTGCCGCCGCCATTCACGGTCGAATCCATCATGGCCAGCAGCGTCGGTGTGGGTGCGGCGGACGTGAACCTGAAGAAGGTCGTGGACCAGGCGCCGCGTTTCACCGCCGCGAAGATGGTGCCGTCCGCGCGCATCGCCAGGCCGGGCACCGCATTCGCCGTGCCCTCGAAATCCGCACGGTCGATCAGGGTCGTGGCCTCGCCCGTCGCAGGGTCGATCGACAAGATGCAGCCATAGCAAGTCGCTTGGCCGCCCATGCCGGCGATGAGCTTGCCGCTGGCCTGGTCGTATACCATGCCGCTGACCGGGCCGATATCGCAGGGGCCCTCACAGTCGACGAACGTGTTGAGGAACGTGGTCGACTCGCCGGTGAGCGGGTCGAGCCGCACCAGATCGCCCGTCGCGCTGTCAGCGGCCAGAAGCAGGAAAGGCTCCGCGATACGCAGCCGGAACAGGTTGGGGATGTTGCTCTTCTCCTCGACCTTCAGGTAGTAGATCGCCCCGCTGGTGAGGAGGGGCGTCGTGCACGACTCGTCGCCGCTGGTCCCCCCGTCGCACGTCGCGACGACCGCCGAGAACCCCGCGTCGCCGTATAGCGTCCACTTCAGGTCGGACGCGGTGTCCGAGAGCGTAATCCTGTACGAGGTCGCGCCAAGGGTCGTGAAGCGGTAGTGGCTCGCGCCGAAGGCCGCCACTCCGGCGGAGTTGGCGGCATTGACGGCCAGCGTGACCGGCGAGGCCGCCGCCCCGTCGGAGGAGCCCGTGCCGATGTTGCAGACATAGCTGGTCTGATCGACCTCGCCGGTCTCCAGCACCCCGTTGCCGGCCGTGCCGCCGGGGGTGCCGTCGTCGAGCCCGATCTCGATCTTGACGCCGCCCGTGGCACAGTTCGTTCCCGCCGGCTCCGCCGTGAACTTCGCCAGCGCATTCACGCCGGCTGCTCCCGTGCTGCCGGGCGCGCCGGCGCATACGTAGCTGGTGCCGGTGACCTCGCCGGCCTGCAGGATGCCGTCGCCGGCGATGCCGCCGCCGGCGCCGTTGTCGAGACCCGTTTCGATCTTCCAGCCGCCGTAGAGGCAGCCGTTCACGCCGTCGGTCGCCCCGCCATCTGCCGAGATGGCGGTGGTCTTGATCAGCGCGGTTGCACCGGGCACGCCGGCTGCTCCCGTGCTGCCGGGCGCGCCGGCGCAGGCGTAGCTGGTGCCGGTGACCTCGCCGGCCTGCAGGAGGCCGTCGCCGGCGATGCCGCCGCCCGCGCCGTCGTCGAGACCCGTTTCGATCTTCCAGCCGCCGTAGAGGCAGCCGTTCACGCCGTCGGTCGCCCCGCCATCCGCCGCGCTGGCGGTGGTCTTGATGAGCGAGGGCGCCCCATTGCAGACCTTCTGGGTCTGCTGCACCTCGGAATCCTGGAGGGTCCCGTCGCCGTTCCGGTCCACGCCGGTCTGCACCGAGATGCCGCCGTAGGGACAGGTCGCATCGCCGACGGGCAGGGTGGCCGATCGCGCCGCGACGGTGTTGAGCGGCGTGATGGGCGCGGGTTCCGACTTCTTGCTGCCCGTACCGCAGGCCGCCATCGCCACCACCACGCTCAGCCCGAGCGCGAGGCTCCACAAACCGGCACTGTTTCTGCGTGGCTTGATCGATCGGGACATGGCGCGGACTCCTTTTGAGCAGCGCAACGCCGCGTGGGCGTGTATGGTCGCAAAAAATTCCTCCTACCCACATTAGGACCAGCCATCGCGAAAATCAATAGCGCGCGAAAGCGCACCTGGAGCCGATCTGCGGTGACTTGCCGTCGAGTGGACGGTGATCGCCTCGGGGACAGGCTCCGGTGCCGCTCCCCCTCTCCAAGAATTGGAGAGGGGGCCGGGGGGTGATTCCATTTCGCATTCGATCGTGGATGAAAATCCCGCGTCCCTGAGGAGCGCGAAGCGCGTCTCGAAGGGCGCGGGGGCGCAGGCCGCGGCCTTCGAGACGGCCCGCTGCGCGGGCCTCCTCAGGCACGCGGGTTCATGCATTGTTGAATTGGAAATGGAATGAGGCCGGCCGCCTCAGAAGCGGAAGCCGAAGGTGAAGGCGGTGCGGTGGTCGACCCGGTCGCCATCGGCGTTGCCGAGCTCGACATCGTAGAGGCCGAAGCCGATCTCGAACACGAACACGCGCGACATCACGCCGTAGCTGGGGCGGGTGCCGGCCAGCCCCGCCAGCAGCGAGAACAGCGCGGTGCCGTCCTCGTGGGGGAAGACCTCCGCGGCGAGGCCGAGCCGGGTGCGCTTGATCCAGTCGCTGCCGGGGGTGGCGCTGCGGGTGACATCCACCACATCCAGCGCCAGGGTGACCCGCACGCCCGCCCAGGCGGGCGAGACGGCGAAGCCGACCGTGTTGATCTGGGGGATCTCGCCGGCGATGGGCGGCTCGAACCCGCTGGGGCGCTTGCCGAACTTCATGCCGCGCAACCCATCCTTGGCGCTGTAGCCGCCGATGTTCAGCAGGGCGATGCCCATCCGGGGCTGCCAGCCTTCGAGGAAGGGGAAGCGGTAGAGGAAGCCCACGTCCAGCGCGCCGGCCTGGTAGGACGTGCCCGCCAGGAGCTGCTGGAAGGCGGGCTGGCTCTCCAGGTCCAGCGTGCCCCCGCTGGCGAACAGCTCGGCAAAGGTGAACGTCTTGTCCAGGCCGATCCGGTTGATGACCTTGGGGGTGATGCCGAAGGCGAGGCTCTCGGTCAGGTTCCAGGCCTTGGCGAAGAACAGCACCTCGTCCGCGTAGAACTCGATGTGCAGCCCGGGCAGCACGGGGTTCTGGAGAATCTCGACGAAGCTGAACGCGTCGGCGATCAGGCCGATCGCCAGGTGGGGGCCGGCCAGGGTGACCACCGGCATGCGGATGTTGATCTGCGCGAAGATGTGCTCGCCGAGCAGCTTCTCGAAGTCGGCATCGGTGAGGTTCTGGTAGCGCGCCTGGAGCTTTTCGGGCTCCAGGATCGCCGTCTTGATCTTGTCGTCGAAGTAGAACGCGGGCACGAACGCTTCGAGCGAGCCATCCGCCAGCCCCGCGATGCCCGCCGGGTTGTACTGCACCGCCGAGGCCTCGTCGGCCACGGCGGTGTAGGCATCGCTCATCAGCAGGGCGCGGATGAAGGGCGCCGAGCGGCGCAGGCTCTTCGCCGCCGCGGGACTCGGCAGGGCGGTGGCGACCAGGACGCAGGCCAGCGTCCCCAGCGCAAGCAGGGCGAGGGAAACGCGCGCCGGGTCAGGAAGCGGCCTTCGTTTGCTGCGCCTGCCAGGCATCGCTGATCTGCTTGAGGTCGATCTTGCCCTGCTCGGCCAGTTGCTGGAAGCGGGCGACCACCTGGCGCCGGGCTTCCAGGATCGTCTGCCGATCGTACTTCGCGGAGCGCAACGAAGTCACCAGCCCCGTGCGCGCCTGCTCGGGGAAGGCCAGGATCACCTTGCGCTGCAGCTCGGGCTCGGCGCCCTGGAGCGCCTGAATGACGGTGGTGCTGGCGACCGCCCGCACGGCCTGCGGCAACAGCTCCTCCGCCACCTCGGGGATGAACTCGAACATGAAGAATCGTTTTTCGACGACCTCCGAGAGGCGCCGGTCCTTGGTCTTCATGGCTTGCAGCAGGTAGCGGCTGGTCTCCGGGGCGGCGCGGCCCATCACGTCCACGAGCGCCCTGGGCCCTTCGATATCCACCGACTTGGCGTCGGGGAGGTGGCGCGACTTGTCGGCCAGGGCCTTGGCCACGTCGGAGAGCATGTCGAGCGGCAGCGACTGGAGGTTGCCGATCTGGACGGCCACCTCCAACTGGAGCTCCCTGGGCATCTGATCCATGATGGCGGCCGTATCGTCGGGATCGATGCGGCTGAGCACGATCGCCTTGACCCGCACCGGCTCCTCCTTGATGAGGTGCGCGATCTGGCCCCGGCTCAGCTCACGGAGGAACGGGAACGGATCCTCGGAGAAGCGCTCCGGTTCGGTGATCTCCCTGGCCAGCAGGAACAGGTTCGCCTCGCGCAGCACCTCGATCAGGTCGGCGTTCGAGGGCCGTTCCTCCTGGGCCACCTGCTCTTCCAGGCTCCGGTAGCGTTCCCGGTCCAGGTGGGGCAGCAGGGCCTGCCGGGCGACGGTGGGGCCCAGGCAGTGGATCAGCGCGGCCAGCTTGTCGCCTTCGCTCTGCCACGCCACGACGAGCTGGCGCCCGATATCGCTGCGGGCGAACAGGCCCTTGACCACCGTGGCGCGCAGGCTGTCGATCCGTTCCTGCTGCTCCCGGGCCTGTGCCAGCTCCTGCTCCCGCTTCTCGTCCTCGGGCCGCCGCACGGGGGGCGGCGGATGGGCCAGGGCGGGCAGCGGCGGCGCGACCGCCGGCTGCGCCGGCTGGAGCCGCATCAGGAACACCCGCAGCAGCACGATCAGCAGCACCAGCAGCATCAGCCCCAGCAGCCCCAGCACGATCCAGTCGCGCACGGTGAAGCCCTGCGGCTCGGGGGGCACGGGGGGCTTGGCCATCCCTTCGCCCGGTTTGACGGCCGGCTCCTTGGCCTCCGGCTGAGCCGCCTCGGGCGCGGCGGCCTCGGCCTTGGCCGCTTCGGGCGCGACCCCGGCGGCAGGGGGGGCCGGAGGCGGCTTGGGCGCCACCACCTGCACGTCGAGCCGGTCGCCGCGCTCCGCCCTGAAGTCGGCGAGCAGCGGCACCACGGTGCGGATGTACTGGAGATCGGCCGGGGCCACGTCCTCGTGCAGCACCACCCGCACGACCACCTGATCGACCCGGAACTTCTCCTCGCTGCGGGGCTGCTCGCCCTGGGTGCGCCGGAAGCCCGGCAGCTCGAACACCCCCGGCGCGGCGGCCACCACGGGGACGCGGGTGCGCTCGCCCACCACGAAGGCGCGCAGCACGAAGCTCTGGCTGGGGAACAGGGCCGAAAGCCGCTCGGCCACCAACGCCTCGATGCGGCGCTGGTAGACCTCCGCGGAATCCACCAGTTGGGCCCCGCCCTGCTGCTGGGCCTCGGCCGGGGTGCCGGCCAGGCAGGCCGCGAGCGCGAGCAGCGCGATGGGGAACGCGATCCGCCGTTTCAGCACATCCATGGTTGCGCCTGGGTCTCCGATGACATGACGGTCGGCCGCCCCCAAGGCCATCCGCCGGTGCGGATGGGCTAGCGATCGTGAAGCTGGGCGACCAGTTGCGCGATTTCCCGGTTGTCGGGATCCAACGCCAGCGATTTCTCCCAATACTTGAGCGCCAGGCTCTGCCAGTTCATCGTGTAGTAGATCGAGCCGAGCATGGCATAGGCCTGGGCATTTTCGGGCTGCTCCCGGATGGCTTGCAGAATCTGGTCCAACGCACGCGGAAAATCCCCCTTGAAGTACGAATCGCGGGCCTGGATCAGGTTCATGGTGCTCCGCGGCTCGCGCAAGGCTTCTTCGGGCGAGAGCGGCGGGGGTCGCCTGGCCATGACCGCCGGCGGCTCCGCGGGGGGCTTGGGCTTGCCTTCGCCGGTCTCGGCCGGCCGCGCCCCCTTCGCCGCAGCGCCCGCTTCGGGTTTCTCCGCCAGCGGGGCCACGGCCACCACCTGGAGCCAGTCGCCCTTCTCCTGGAAGAATTTGCCCTGGGATTGCAGCTCGCGCTCGATCGCGTCGGGCTTGAGCTCGGGATCGGCGCGCATGATCACCGTGATCTGACGGACGCGGGCGAAATCGGGCACCACCTGGGGCTGGCCCTGGGTGCCGACATCGATGAAGCTGTTGAAGCCGGGCAGCTTGATGCGCTCGGGCCCCGCCGCCTGGCTGCGCGCTTCGGTGCGCACGTAGCCGATGTGGACGTTGACATCGAGCAGCCGTTCACCCACCAGATCGCGCGCCAGCTTGGTGACGTTCTCGCGCAGCAGATCCTCCTGCAGGGCCACGTTCTGGCCGGGGGGCGTGGCGAATTCGGCCGCGCCCGCCGGCGCCGCGAGCAGCGGCAGCAGCAGGGCGAGCAGGGGGCCCCAGCGCCGGCGGGCGCCGGGAGCGGGCTGCGATGCGGGGGCTCGGTTCATGGCGCCACCTTGCTCGGTTGGGTTTCCACCAGGGTCAACGCCCGATGCACATCGAGATTGGTCGGATCGAACACGAGGGCGCGCTTCCACGATTCCCGCGCCGCGCTCAGGTTCTTCATCGTGAAATAGACGGAGCCCTCCATGGCCAGGAACTCGCCCCGGCTGCGGTTGGTTTCCGCCCGCTGAAAGCCCTGCTGCACGATCCGCAGCGCGTCGGTGTAGCGCTGCTCGTCGAAGGCGATCTGGGCCGCCTGCATTTCCGACATGCGCGGCGCGGCTGCGGCCGCGCGGGGCGGCGGTTCCGGCGCGAACGGCGCCGCGGGCGCTGCGCCCGGCAGCGGGGGGGCGGCCGCCGGAGGGGGCTGCGGCGCGCCGCCCAACTGCTGCATCAGCTCCTTCTCCGGCAGGGTGGGCGGCAGTTCCTGACGCGCCGCCGGCGGGAAGGTCTCCTTGAGCACGATCACCTGATCGCCCCGCCTCTCATCGAAGCGGGCCACGACAGGCACGATCTTGCGGAGGAACAGCTCGTAGTATTCGGGCAGCGTCTCGTCCATCAGCACCCGCACCACCATCCGCACGAACGGCGGGACGGTCTCGTCCACCGCCGGCGCGTCCGGGCTGCGCACGAAGATGGGGAAGCCGGGCAGCTTCTGCCGATCGGGCGAAAGGGCCGGCCCAGGCGCCGCGGGGATCACGTCGCGGTTCCAGATCACGTTCACCCGCAGCACGTACTGCTTATCGGAGATGTAGCGCGAGATCGCCGCGTTCAGCTCCCGCGTCAGCCGCTCCTCGAACTGCACCATCCTGGCGTTGGTGATCCGGTCCAGCAGGTTCTCGGTCTGCGCGCGGGCGGAAACCGGGAGGACCGCCCACGCCAGCAGCAGCGCCAGCGCGAGCACGGGCGCCGCCCCACGTGCCGCGGTGCGGCGACCAGGCCGGTCGGAAGCGTGGCGGCTCATCGCGGCGGCTCCGGCTTGGGAGGCTGCGCGGCGCCTTTGCCCGGCACCTTGGCGGGAGCCGCTGGGCCGGCCGCGCCGGCGGGCACGCCCGGCAGCGGCGGCTGCGGGGCGCCGCCCCGGCTCTTGAGGAACTCCTGGAACGACCGCACCTCCTGGTTCGAGGGATCGCTGGCCAGCACCTGCTCCCATTCCTCGTTGGCGAGCTGGTAGTTCCCCATCGCGTAATAGATCGAGCCCTTCATCTCGTGGGCCTTGACGTGATCGGGCCTGACCAGCAGCACCAGGTTCACCTGGCGCAGGGCGCGGTTGTAATCGCCCTCGAGCATGGCCTCCTGTGCCTTCTCCACATATTGCGCGATCAGCAGGTCCTGGAAGTCGCCGGCGCCCCCGCCGGCTCCCGCCGCTCCGGGGGCTCCTCGCGCCGCCGCGGGCAACTGCTGCTCGATGGAGAGGGGGATCTCGATCTCGTAGACCGGGTCTTCGATGTTGATGACGATGTTCGATTCCTGGCCGCGGTAGGTGGTGGTCACCTTGACGGTCTTGCTGCCGGCCCGCTCGCCTTCGACGACCTGGATGCCGGTCTCGCCGCTGCGCGTGGTGAGCACGGTCGTCTCCGGGCCCTTCGCGGCGTCCTTCTTCGCGCATGCCCCCAACGCCAGCGCGAGCGCGAGCGCGGCAAGCCCCGGCGCCGGCCGGAGCGAACGCCAGGCCGCCGACCGCGAACCGGCCCCAGACCGCGAACCGGCCCGAGCCTTAGAACCGGTAGCCGAAGCGCAATTCATTGCCGACTCCTGTGAGCGTGGCTGCCGACGATCCCGAGGCGACCTTGACGTTCGTGTCGGGGAAGGAGTTCACACCGAACTGCACCACCAGCCGGTCGCCGACCACGTACTGCAACCCCGTCGAGAACAGCGTGGCGTAGTTCAACTGGGGCGACAAGAGCTTGCCGACCCCCAAGTAGAAAAGCAGGCGCGAGGTGCTGCTGGGCATCTGGAGGATGTCGAAACCGAGCGTGGGTCTCAGCACCAGGCCAGCGTCGAGAGTAAGGTACTTGCTCGTGTTGAGCTCGTTGTTGTCGGCGTAGGCGGCCAGGTCCACGGTGAAGGAGAAGCGGCCGGTGAGCTGGGCCGATTCGCTGACGCCCAGCACAAGCGCGTTGTGCTGCACGGTCTTGGTGCCCACCTTGATCGGGAAGGTCATGTCGCCGAAGGAGAAGGTGAGGGCGCGGCGCTTGAAGGCGACCCGCCCGGCCAGCTCATCCACCAGGATGATCGCCCCGGATTCGGCTTCGACCACCTTGAGGTAGACCGTCATCTGGCCGCCGCTCTGGAACAGGCCGATATCGATGAAGCCGTCCGCCCCCAGCGTCTTCGCCAGCTCGCGCCGCGTCTCGCCGCTGGGGATGCCCTTGCGCAGGCGCAGGATGCCGCGGACGATCTTCGTCTCCAGCCGCTGGCATTCCTGGCACTGGATCAGGCGCACGTTGGGGTTGGCGTTGAGCAGGCGATCCATGATGATGATCTCCGCCTTGCGGCGGAAATCGGGATCCACATCGTGGCCGAAATAGAAGGAGTTGATGGCGAGCGTCTTGACCTTGTCGGCCACCTTGCCCACCGAACCGGCGATCAGCGAGATCACCTCCTCCAGTTGGTACAGGCGCTCGTCCTGGACGATCGAAAAGCCCTCCTGCCGCGCCTGCGCGCCACCCGTGCCGGCGGGGGGCACCGTGGGGCGCACGGCACCAGGCGCAGCGCCGGGCGCCGCGGGGCGCGGAGCGCCGGGGGCGGTGGGCGCCTGGGCCAGCGCCGCGCCCGCCCAGATCGCCAGGCCGCAGGCAATGCCCAAGGCCTGCCCCATGCGGCGGCGCAAGCTTGACCCCATCCTGAGCGGTTTCACCGAATGACCCTCCCTGGTCCAGTCCATCATCGCTATCGGAACAGCACGCCGTAGTCCTCGATGCGCTTCGGCTGATCGATCAGATAGATTTCCACACGGCGGTTGCGCTGGCGGACTTGCTGCAGCTCCCGTCCCTTGAGCGGCTGGCCAGCCTCGTCCTTGTAGGCCACCCGCGGCCGCTGATCGGCATAGGCCCGGATCGACAACTGCGAGGAGTTCATGCCCACCTCGCGCAGGAAGCTGGCCACGTTGGTTGCCCGCGCCGAGGATAGCTCCCAGTTCGAGGGAAACTTGGCGGTTTTGATCGGCACGTCGTCCGTGTGGCCTTCCACCACGAGCAGATCGTCCTTGTGCGCCTTGATGCCCTTGATCGTCGTGAACAGGGGCTTCAGGCGCGTGAGCGCCGCCGGCTGCACCTGATCCTGCCCCGTCTGGAACAGGAAGTCCGAGGGCAGCGTGATCACGCATTCCAGCTTCGAGTTGCGCAGCTCGAAATCCTTGTACAAGGGCCGGTTCTCCTCCAGGTACCTGGCGATATCGCTACAGTTCTTCGGCGACGTGGACAGCGTGGTCAGCAGGACGAAGAAGCTGAACAGCAGCGACATCAGGTCGGCGAACGTGACGACCCATTCCTCCATCTGCTCGCCGGATTCCTCGCTGATGAAGGGTCGGCGTTTCCGTTCGCTCATAGGTTGAATTCGCCCCGGGCCAGCGCGGCCCTGCGTTCATCCCTCATCTTGAGCCTGCGCTTCTTGGAGAGGTAAATCTCCAGGTCCTGCTGCATCACGTCGGGGCGCTCCCGGCGGTGCAGATACAGGATGCCTTCCCGGATCATCTCATAGAGCCGGATGTAGCTTTCCTTCTTGCGCGTGATCTTGGCCGACACCGGCAGGAAGATCAGCTGCGCCAGCAGCACGCCGTAGAGGGTGGTGATCAGCGCCACGGACATGCCGCCCATGATCTGTCCGATCGAGGCGTTCTCCCCGGCGGAGCCCATCAGCAGGATCAGCCCCACCACCGTGCCCAGCATGCCGAAGGCCGGGGCGACCCGGCCCATGTAGGCCATCACGGCGATGGACTGGTCCTCCTGGTACGCGTAGTTCTCGATCTCGGAGGAGACGATCTCCTGCACCATCTCCTCGCTCACCCAGTCCACCTGGATGAAGTTCTCGAGGCTGTCGCGCAGGAAGTAAAGCGGCACCACGGCGACCTTCTCGTCGGGGATGATCTCCTTGTCGAACCGGTACTGGGAGAACTCCATCAGGTGCTTGTAGACGGTCTCGAATTCCTCCTCGGTGCGCTCCCGCTGGAACACCATGCCGATGTAGGCGAACGTCGCCAATGCGCGCCGGAACGGAAACGCGATCAGGATCGCGGCGTAGGAGCCCCCGAGCACGATCAGCACCGATTTCAGGTCGAGAAACCGGGTGATGCCCGCCACCCATGAGCTCTTGAATTGCTGGATCTCCACCTGCTTCTGGGCCACCTCGCCCCGCGTGGCGCCTCGCACGCGCAGATCGTTGACCTCCTGCTCGTACTGGGCGATCCGGTAGACGTAGTAGTTCGAAAGCTGATCCGGCCATGTGATGCCGAAGACGATCAGGAACACACCGACGAAGAATCCAACCAGGGTCCCGAGCCTGTCGATCATGGGGCAGCCTTACCGAAGCGTGCACACGGATGATGGATCGCGCGAGGCAGCGGGGACGCGATTTTGTCCTTTGGCTTCATACGGTTGAAACCTGCCCGGCTTGAAAGCAAACGGCATACCAAACTCCGGCCGGCTCTCAGCCCACCATCGCACGTCCGGCGCGGGCGATCAAACAATTTCGCGCGCCAGTGGCGGCTTTGCGGGCGGGGTGCGCCCCTGATGCCAGGTTGTGCTTGTCTTTTAGCACGGTCCTGGCTAAGCACAGAAACCAAACAGTCGCTTGCCGGGGCCGGGGAAAGCGGCGCACGATGGAAAGGGGGGAAGGGTAAACCACACGAATCGGGTGAACCGATGGCTGAAGACATTCACAAGAACATAGGCTTACGCGGAGTCATCGTCGGAAGCTCGTTCACGAGCGACGTCAACCCCGACACAGGTGTCACCTATCTCGGCATTCCCATCTTCGATCTGTACGACCTCGATGTGGTGGCGGTGTACCTCGCCATGATCAACCGGAACTGGCCCAACGCCAAGCAGATGGCGGAGTTCAAGGACGACGTCGTGCGGCGACGCAAGAATTTCCCGCTCGAGATTTGCGATATCATGAACGCGATCCCCGAGGCTCACCCCATGGAGAAGATGATCCAGGGGCTGTGCCTCGCGGGCACGAAGCGCGGGCGGTACACCACGGGCCGGCCTCAGTTCCTCGAGGGGGTGAAGGAGTGCGTGGCGTGGATGCCCCTGATCTGCGCCGCCGCCATCACCGGCAAGCGCCCGGCCGTCCCGAGCACGTACCAGAGCTACGGCCAGATCATGGCCGACGAAATGAAGATGAGCAGCAAGGTCGGGCGCTTCCTGGACCAGTTCTGCACCGTCCATGCCGACCACGGCGGGGGCAACCTTTCGACCTTCATCGCCAAGGCTGCGGGCAGCGGCCACGTCGAGCTGTGGTACGCCCTGGCCGCGGGGATGATCGGCCTCTACGGCGAGCGCCATGGCAAGGCCAACCAGCAGTCGCTCGCGGAGATTCTCGATTTCCACCAGCGCATGCAGTCCTCCGGCAAATCGGCCAAGGAGCTGATCAAGGAGAACTTCGAGAAGGAATACCCGATGTTCGGGTTCGGCCATGCCGTGCTCCGCAAGGAAGACCCGCGGGCCAAGATCTTCTACAAGCTGGCCGAGGAGCTGATCCCGGATTCGCCGCTGCTGGCCGTGGCCAAGCAGTTGCGCACGGGCTGGCCGGAATTCGTCGAGCAGGTGGCCAACCCCACCCGCGCGAAGGAGGGCAAGAGCCAGATCCAGAACCCCTACCCGAACGTGGACCAAGTCTCGGGTGCGATCCTGTACGAGCTCGGCTTCAAGGACCCGCGCATGTTCACGGTGCTGTTCGGGCTGGCGCGCAATCCCTGCATCGCGGCGCAACTGCACCACGAGGCGGAGGATCACGTGCCCCTGTATCGGCCCCGCTACCCCTACACCGGCGGCGTGAAGCCCTTGCCGACCGGCGCCGAGTACAAGGCGCTGCTCGCCCCAAGCGCTTGAGCGGCGCCGGAGGCGTGCCGCCAGCCTCCGGCGACCTCACCCCCGGGCCCCCTAGGTGTTAGCCTATGGCTCGCGTGTGCTCCTGTGGCTCTTCCGCGGGTCGGGCGGCGAAGGGGCGTGACGTGGGCCTTTCGCCGTGCGCGTCCCCACCCCTGCCCCTCCCCACTTGGTGGCATAAGCGTTAAGATAACGCTTGCATGGGGATCGCTGAAGGAGTAGAGTCTCGTTACCACAAGTCACAGGGAGGTGGCGATGGGCGAGCGACCGGTGGTGGAGGAGGATTGGGAGGTGCTGCGGCGGTTTCTGCCCGCG
>JACQKK010000119.1 GCA_016204605.1 Candidatus Lambdaproteobacteria bacterium | reverse complement strand
GTCGCACTCCATGATGCGGGTCACGGTCTGTTTGACGTCGCGCAGCCAGTTCAGCACCTTGTCCATCGGGTCCTCCTTGGCCGCCGCCATGGCGCCCACGTCGCCCCCGGCGCAGAAGGCCTTGCCGGCGCCGGTGAGGATTACGCACAGCACCCGGTCGTCGTAGCTGACCTTGTCCCAGATTTCGATCAGCTCGCCGTGCCAGGAGTGAGGGAACGCGTTGCGCTTCTCGGGACGGTTCAAGGTCACGGTCATGATGCCCTTGGCGTCCGTTTCGGTCTTGATGAACTCGTAACTGTACGTGGGGTTCCTCCCCAGGCGATCGACCATGGCGTTATCCTTTCGGCATGAGGCGTTTGGCAATCCGTGGTTTCGGCCGCCCGCCGGTAGCCGATAGCGCCACCCTTAGCGAATCCCGCAGGGTTTGCAAAGCCGCACGAAACAGGCGGCGCCGTCGTTTTCGGCGAGCGGCGCGACGATGCGATCAGCCGGGGGCGGCGCGCCGGGGTGGCCGACGCTGGGGCCCCCCGACCGGAGGCTCGCGCGACCGCGCAGACGGTCCGACGCGGCGGGGCCGGAGTTCGCCACGAGCCTGCCCGCCACCGGCGGCGTGGGCCCGTGGCGGAGCGGTGCCGTGCGCGGGCGGGCGCTCAGTTCGGAAGGCCGAGGATGCGCCTGGCGACGATGTTGCGCTGAATCTCCTTGGTGCCGGCGGCGATCGTGTGCGCCCGCACCCGGGCGGAGCGGCGCACGAGGTTCCTGATGTCCGCCCCGAACGGCGCGACTTCCCAGGCCATGCCCGCGGGACCCGCCCCGAGCTGGTGCAGCTCGACGATCTGCTGGAGCAGCTCGCTCCCGAACAGCTTGAGCACGGAGACCTCCGGCCCCGGGCTGCCCGTCCTGGCGATCTGCGACTGCACCCGGTAGCGGGTGTACCGCAGGCAATCCGTATCCATCTCGAGCTCGGCCACCCGGCGCCTGAACCCCGGATCGTGCCAGACCGCCAGCTCGCCTGACGCCGCCTGGCGGGTGCATCGCTTGAGCTCGCCGAGCGCGTGCTCATGGTACATGGGATTGCTGACCGGGTCGGAGAACCGCTCGTGGCCGAGCAGGACGTTGGAGACCTTCCAGCCGTCGTTTACGCCGCCCACCACCTGATCCGCGGGCACGAACGCCCCATCGAAGAAGGTCTGGTTGAAATGGTGAAACCCATCGATGGACACGATGGGAGTGATCCGGACGCCGGGGCTGTGCGCATCGAGCATCAGCAGGCTGATGCCCGCGTGCCGGGGCACGGCGGTCTTGTCGGTGCGGGCCAGCACGAACAGCCAGTCCGCATGGTGGCCGCCGCTGGTCCAAATCTTCGAGCCGTTCAGCACGAAGCCGCCGTCGGCCCGCTCCGCGCTCAGGGCCAGGCTGGCCAGGTCGGAGCCCGCCCCGGGCTCCGAGTAGCCCTGCGCCCAGAACATCTCGCGCAGGCGGGTCGGCTTCAGGAAGCGCTGCTGCTGGGCCGGGGAGCCGGCGACCGTGAGGATGGGCCCGATCTTGTCCAGGCCGTCGGAGCGAAAGAGGGGCAGGCCGGCCCGCACCCACTCCTCGTTGAACACGATCATCTCCCCCACGTCGAAACCTGCCCCGCCATGCGCTTTGGGCCAGGCCGGCGCCGTCCAGCCTTTCGCATCGAGGGCCCGCACCAGGCTGGCCCATTCCGCGCGGGTGAGTTCCTGGTCCGCGAGCAGCTCCTGGGAGCGCCCCTTGAGCGGAGCCGGAACGTCGCGCGCGATCCATGCCCGAATCTCGGCCCGGAGCCGGGCCTGTTCGGGCGTGTCGTAGATATTCATGAGAGCCCCCTCGCTCGCGTCTGCCTCCTTCCCTGCCCTGGCTCATACCACCAACGGATCGCCACGGGAAATGCCCCCGGCGGCCGCGGGAGGCGGCCCCCCGGTCCTCCGGGCCGGCGACACCCCCACGCTCGGTGGGCGGCGACTGGCGCCCGCGGGCGGCTCTTGCCCGCTGCGGTAGGGCAAACGCAGGAACGTCCGCATCCTGCGCCCCTCGCCGGCGACAACGGCCCCATGGTGCTGTGCGAAGCCGCCCGAGTAGCGTGCCGGAGCGAGTCGCGGCCTCGCTCACCTGCGAGCTGCGTCGGCCGTTGCCCGGCGCCCCTCACCCCGCCCTGCGGGCACCCCTCTCCCGCTTCGGGGAGAGGGGGTTTCGTGCGGGATATTGTGGAC
>JACQKK010000118.1 GCA_016204605.1 Candidatus Lambdaproteobacteria bacterium | reverse complement strand
GGGCGGGGTGAGGTGCCAGCCCGAGGCCACTCCAAACGACTCCGGAGGTCGAGGCCGGAGCGCCAGCCGCAGCGCTCCCAGCGCCGCTCCGCACGCGACCGGAACGGCGCTGACGCCAGACGCCAGCATGAGGTGACGGACTACTTTGGACTTGCCCTGCTTCTCGCATCAAACCGCTTGTGACTCGCGCCAGGAGAAGATATAGAATTGAATGTTTAGCCGCCTGGCCTGCGGAAACCGCGGGCGTGTGCAGGTGAACCGGCGGCGCCGCCCCCAGCATGGATCGGGCGCGGCGCGGTCGCAACCATCCAGCGCAAGAAGCCGAGCGGGAGCGCCCAGGCGCCTCGCGCGACTTCCCAGACCCGGCAGGCGCCGCGCTCGTCGTCGAGCGGCAGGGGCGCCCCGGCATCCCGAACCGGGAGGAGCGCCCTCCCGGTCGCCAGAAGCCAGAACCCGGACCGGAGCATTCCAATGGCTGTTGTTTCCATGAAACAATTCCTGGAAGCCGGCACCCACTTCGGGCACCAGACCCGCAGGTGGAACCCCAAGATGCGTCCTTACATCTTCGGGGCCAAGAGCGGCATCCACATCATCGACCTGCAGAAAACACTGCGCCAGCTCAAGGTGGCCTACGAGTATGTGCGCGACCTGACGGCCCAGGGCGAGACCCTGCTGTTCGTGGGCACCAAGCCCCAGGCCAAGGAGATCGTCCGCGAGGAGGCGGCCCGCAGCAACAGCGCCTATATCGACGAGCGCTGGCTGGGCGGCCTGCTCACGAACTTCGGCACCATCAAGCAGTCCATCGCCAAGCTCAAGAAGCTGGAAGACATGCGGGGCGAAGCGGGCCGCTACGAGGGCGTGCTGAAGAAGGAAGCCGTGCGGCTCGAACGGCAGCGCGTGAAGCTGCAGAAGGCGCTCGGCGGCATCAAGGAGATGCGCAAGCTGCCCGGCGCGCTGTTCGTGATCGACTGCAAGAAGGAGAAGATCGCGCTGCTGGAGGCGCAGAAGCTGGGCGTGCCGATCGTGGCCGTGGTGGACACCAACTGCGATCCCGATGGCATCCAGCACGTCATCCCGGGCAACGACGACGCGATCCGCTCGATCCGATTGTTCGCGGGCACCATCGCCGATGCCGCGCTCGAGGGGCGCGCGCTCTACGAGGCCAAGCTGCGCTCGCTGCCCGAGGAGTCGCCCCGCCCGCAACGGGGCGGGCGCGCCAGTCGCGAGGCCGCGCGCGCGGCCACCCCCGAGGCGGCGGCCGCGGCGGTCGGGAAGATGCAGGAGAAGATGCAGCAGGAGATGCAGCAGCAGATGTCCGGCGAACCGGGGGCGCCGGCTCCCGAGAGCAAGCCCTGAGCCCCTGCGCGCCCCGCCGAGCCGGGGCGCGCCGCACCGGCACGGCACACATGTCGCTCCGCTCCGCCTGCGCGGAGGGGGCGGCGCCACCCGGCCGGCGCCCCCACGTCGCCAGATTCCGGAGGAAGAGAAGGTCATGTCGATCACACCAGCACAGGTCATGGCGCTGCGGGCTGCCACCGGCGCCGGCATGATGGATTGCAAGCGGGCGCTCGAGGAGACGGGCGGCGACGCGGAGCAGGCCACCGACTATCTGCGCAAGAAGGGCCTCGCCATCGCCGCCAAGAAGGCCACGCGCGAAACGAACGAGGGCGGCATCGCCATCGCCTTCGCACCCGACCAGCGCAGCGCCGCCATCGTGCGGCTGGCCTGCGAGACCGACTTCGTGGCGCGCAACGAGCAGTTCCGGGCCCTGCTGCAGGGGCTGGCGGAGCAGGTGCTGAGGCAGGGCGATGCGGACGTCGCCGCGCAGAAGATGGCGAGCGGGCAGACGGTGCAGGAGTGGATCACCCAGGCCATCGCCACGCTGGGCGAGAACCTCCAGATCGTCGAGACCCGGCGCGTCACGCTGAGCGGCCCCGGCATCATCGGCGGCTACGTCCACTCGAACGGCCGCATCGGCGTGCTGGTCACGCTGGGGGCGGAGCAGGCCACCGCTGCCGGGCAGCTCGCCCCGCTGGCGAAGGACCTGGCCATGCACGTGGCCGCCTCGCCGGTGAGCGCGATCACCTCGGCGGAGATCGACCCGGCCCTGATCGCCAGGGAGAAGGAGATCTACGCCGCGCAGGCCAAGGAATCGGGCAAGCCTGCGGCCATCATCGCCAAGATGGTCGAGGGCCGGCTGCAGAAGTTCGTGAAGGAGGTGGCGCTCATGCATCAGCCGTTCGTCAAGGAGCCCACCGCCACCATCGAGCAGCTGCTCGCGGCCCAGGCCAAGGCGCTGGGGGTCAAGCTGCGCGTCGAGCGCTTCGTCAAGTTCCAGTTCTGAGCGCCGGGCCGCCCGCCCGGGCGCCCGCCCGCCACCCACGCCGCAAAGAGGGGGTCGCCACCCGTGCCGACGCGCTACCGCCGCATCCTGTTGAAGCTGAGTGGGGA
Organism: Candidatus Lambdaproteobacteria bacterium; assembly: GCA_016204605.1. Taxonomy (GTDB): domain Bacteria; phylum SAR324; class SAR324; order SAR324; family JACQKK01; genus JACQKK01. The sequence continues at coordinate 14,808 of JACQKK010000118.1, read as the reverse complement.
GCTGCTGGGCGGGGCCGCCGGCAACGGGTTCGACGGGGTGTTCATCCCCCGCATCGCCTCGGAGCTGGTCGGCATCGCCAGGCAGGGCGTGGAGGTGGGGGTGGTGATCGGCGGCGGGAACATCTTCCGCGGCACGCGCGCCCCGCTGCCGAACATGGATCGCGTCACGGCGGACCACATGGGCATCCTGGGCACCGTCATCAACGCCATCTGCCTGCAGGATGCCATCGAGCGCCAGGGCGCGCCGGCACGGGTGATGACGGCTATCGAGATGCGCGCCATCGCCGAGCCCTACATCCGGCGCCGGGCGTTGCGCCATCTGGAGAAAGGGCGCATCGTCGTGTTCGGCGCCGGCACGGGCAACCCCTTCTTCACCACCGATACCGCGGCGGCGCTGCGCGCCTCCGAGATCGGCGCGCACGTGCTGATCAAGGCCACCAAGGTGGATGGGGTCTACGACAAGGACCCGCTGCGCCACGCCGATGCCGTGCGCTTCGAGCGGCTCACCTACCAGGAGGTGCTGAGCCGGAACCTGGGCGTGATGGACGCCGCGGCGATCTCGCTGTGTCGGGAGAACAGCGTGCCGATCCTGGTGCTCAACATCGAGCAGGAGGGCATCCTCAACGCCGCCGTGGCCGGCGACGCCGTGGGCACCCTGGTTTCCCACGGCTGAGGCGCCGACCGGCCGGGCGCCCGGAGCGGCTGCCCCGAAGCATCGTTTCGTGACGAGGTGCTGACATGCTGGCCGATATCAAGACCGAAGCCCACAACAAGATGGAGCATACCGTGGCCACGGTGAAGCAGGAGCTGGCCGCCGTGCGCACCGGGCGCGCCTCCGCCGATATCCTCCACCACGTCCAGGTGGAGTACTACGGCACGCACACGCCGCTCCAGCAGTTGGCCTCGTTCAGCGTGCCCGACCCGCAGATGATCGTGGTCACCGCCTACGACCGGGGCGCCGTGAAGGAGATCGAGAAGGCGATCCTGAAGAGCGACCTCGGCATCAATCCCAACACCGAGGGCAACGTGATCAGGCTCCCGGTGCCCCCGCTCACCGAGGAGCGGCGCAAGGAGTTGGCCAAGCACGTCAAGCGCCTGGGCGAAGACGGCAAGATCGCCGTGCGCAACATTCGCCGCGACGCCAACGAGAAGCTCAAGAAGCTGGAGAAGGCCAAGGAGATCTCCCAGGACGACGAGAAGAAGGCCCACGACTCCGTCCAACTCGAGACCGACAAGCACATCAAGACCATCGACGATCTCATCAGGCAGAAGGAAGGCGAGCTGATGAAGGTGTAGCGCCGGCCGGCCTCACCCCCGCCGGCTGGCGCCGGCGCGCCCCTCTCCAGGGGGAGAGGGGCTGTAAGAGGCGCCAGGAGCTGATGGGGGGCACCCTCCCTCTCCTCCAGGAGCGGGAGCCTGCCCCGAGCGCAGTCGAGGGGGGCCGGGGAGGGTGAGGCCGCCGGCACCGGCATTCCGGTCAGATTGCTTTGCTCCCGAATTCGGACCAGGTCGCTTCCCCTGCGCCTGCCGCTCATCTTGCGAAGACCACCCCCATGCTGGCCGATCTGCTCTACCTGCTCTGGCCGTACCAGATTTTCCGGTCGGTGGTGTTCCGGGGCGGGATGGCGTTCCTGACGACGTATCTGGCGATCGTGCTGTTGATGCCGCCCCTGATCCGGCTGTTCCGGCGCAAGGGGATCACGGCCGATTTCCGGCCGGCCAGCCCGGCCCGCAAGCCCTACATGGGCGCCAAGCCGATCATGGGCGGCGGGCTGCTGATCGTGGTGATCCTGCTGGCCGTGCTGCTGTGGGTGGACTTGAACCAGTTCGTGGTGGCGCTGCTGCTGATCCTGGTCGCCTTCGGCGTGATCGGGGCGCTCGATGACCTGGCCAAGGTGCGCCAGCGCCGGCGCGTCGAGGCGGGCCTGGAGGCGCGCAAGGACTACACCGACAAGGCCGATGGCGTGAGCGGGCGGCTGCGGCTGGCGGCCGAGTTCGCCGTGGCCGCGGTGGTGGTGCTCGGGCTGTACCTGTTCGTGAATATCGATGGCCACCTGGTGGTGCCGTTCGTGCCCCTCAAGTGGTGGTATCCCTACCTGCCGCGCACCCTGTTCATCCCGTTCATGGTGTTGGTGATCGTGGCGGGCGCCAACGCCGTGAACCTGACCGACGGCATGGACACCCTCGCCACGGTGCCCATCCTGACTTGCGCCGTGTTCGTGGCGGCCGTGGCCTACGTGGGCAGCGATCCCGACTGGGCGGTGCGGCTCAAGGTGCCGGCGCTCTCGCCCGATCTCAAGGAGCTGATCATCATCGCCGCCGCCGTGCTGAGCGCCGGGTTCGCCTTCCTGCGCTTCAACGCCCCCCCGGCCATGATCACCATGGGCGACCTGGGCGCGCTCTCGCTCGGCAGCACCATCGCCACCATGTTCATCTTCGCCAAGGTCGAGCTGTTCCTGCCGCTGGTGGGCGGGGTGTTCGTCTTGACCACGCTCTCCACCATCATCCAGCGCGGGTTCTTCAAGCTCATGCTCTGGTGGAAGGGGCGCGAGGTGGCCACGCGCGTGCGCTTCTTCTACCGCGCCCCCTACCACCACCATCTCCAGGCGCTCTGGACCTACCACGAGGAGGAGCGCGCCGTGGATTCGGTGTGGGTGGCCTTCCTCAAGAAGCTCGGCATCGATCCGCCGGGCGCCGAGGATCAGCTCGACCGCGCCGAGGACGTCAACAGCCGCGTCGTCTGGCGCATGCACATGATCTCCCTCTGGCTGCTCGTGCTCACCCTCATCGTGTACTTCAAGGTGAGGTAGGGGGGAGCACCAGGGGCCCGCATGCCGCCGCGCCCCGCGCCGCGAACGATTCGCGCCCGCCACATTTTCCGATTGCAATCTCGTCCGCTGTTTGCCAAAGTGTGTCGGTTCAGCGGGGGCCTGCCGGGGAAGTGGGAATCCGGAGCCTACGGCGTTGAAGATGTGCCCGGCGTGTGCGCGGTGCGCAGAAGGTGGCGCACCTTGCCGCCGGTGGCGTGGGCATGGGCGGGCATGGGAAAGCGTCGCGGAGGAGGCGTTCCGGTGCACGCGGGGAACCCCGCGGAGCCGCGGCCAAGGCGGTGGCGTTCCAGCGGCGGCGCGGGCCCTCCGGCGTGGCAGGCTTCAATCACGGCTGGGCATCCCCGAAGCGGTATGCGAACAACGGTGCGGAATCATCTCTGTCTTCACGATCGAGCGGGGGTCGAGCCCGGCGCCGAATCCGGCACCGCGCGTGGCCTGCGCGGCGGCAGCTCGGCCCCCCGGGGGGCCGCTACCCGGAGCTTGGCATCACGGCAAAAAGGAGATCATGAGCAAGCCTCACTCTGACACGATCCGAAAGAGTCCCCTTGCGGCATTCGCGCTGGCGGCCGTTCTGTCGGGGTGTTTCGGCGATGGCCTCCAATCGACCATCCGGCCCGCCTCCGACAACGCCGAGATCATCCAGCACGTCTATGCGCTGGTGACCTGGATCGATATCGCCATCTTCCTGGTGGTGTTCGTGCTGCTGGGCGTGGCGCTGGTGCGTTTCCGGGCGAAGAAAGAGGGGGAGATTCCCGCGCAGGTGCATGGCAACGCGGTGCTGGAGCTGCTGTGGACCATCGTCCCCGCCGTGCTGCTGATCTTCATTGCCGTCCCCACCTGGTCGGGCATCTTCCGGGCCGCCAACGCGCCGCGGGAGAATGCCGTGAATGTGCAGGCCGTGGGCAAGCAGTGGTTCTGGGAGTTCGTGTACACCGATCAGAAAGTGGTGTCGGCCAACGAGATGCACGTGCCGGTGGGCCGCCCCGTCGTGGTCGAGACCTTCTCGAAGGATGTCATCCACAGCTTCTGGGCGCCGCGCCTGTTCGGTAAGATGGATACCATGCCCGGCAAGGTGAACCACGTCTGGTTCACTCCCAAGGAGACCGGCATGTTCTATGGTCAGTGCGCCGAGTTCTGCGGCACCTCCCATGCCAACATGCGCTTCCGCATCATCGTGCAGAGCGAGGCGGAATTCCAGGCCTGGGTGCAGCGGCAGAAGAGCCCGCCCAGGCCGGAAACCGATCCCGCCAAGGCCGGCGAGCAACTGTTCCTGGCCAAGGGCTGCATCGCCTGCCACGCCATTGAGGGCTCGCCGATCGCCAGGGGCACCATCGGCCCGAGCCTGACCAATCTCGCCGACCGCACGACCCTCGCCTCGGGCATCCTCGACAACACGCCGGAGAACCTGGCGAAGTGGATCCGCGCCCCGCAGGAGCTGAAGCCGGGCGCGCTGATGATCCTCCCCATCCCCGTCAACGCGGAGGAGGCGACGCAGCTCGCCGCCTACCTGATGAGCAAGCCGGCGCCTGCCGCGGCCGAGGCGCCCAAGGCCGCCGCCCTGCTTCCGCCCAAGCCGGCCGCTCCCGCCGCCAAGGCTCCCGCCGCGACCAAGGCCGCAGCGCCGAAGTCCGTGGCCGCGGCGAAGGCCGGCGGCGGCGATGCGGGCAAAGGCAAGCAGGTCTACATGGGCATCTGCTTCGCCTGCCACGGCCCCGACCCGGGCAAGGACGGCCCGATCGGCCCGGCCATCACCGGCTCCTCGCGCGCCCTGATCGAGGCGCGGGTGATGCACGGCAACCTCAACTTCGCCAAGAGCTATCCGCCGGGCTACAAGCCCAAGCGCAACACCCAGCTCATGACGCCGTTCCCGAACCTCCAGGAGCAGATTGACGATCTCGCGGCGTACCTGAAGAATCCGAACTAGGAGCGGCCGTCCGACGCGACCGGCCGTGCCCCACCGCAGGCGTGCGGGGGGCAGCGGGGCCCGCCCCAGGATGCACCGCTCCCGGCTGCACCGCTCCCCGTTGCACGGGCACTCAAGGAGAAGTCCACCATGACGGAAGCCGTTCTGCCCCATCCGCGCGAGAACTACGGGCTCTCGAGCTGGCTGACGACGGTCGATCACAAGCGCATCGGCATCCTCTACGGCGTGACGGCGGTGGTCTTCGCCTGCGTCGGGGGGATCGAGGCGATGCTGATCCGCACCCAGCTCATCGTCCCCAACAACACGTTCCTGTCGCCCGATCTGTTCAACGCCATGTTCACGATGCATGGCACGACGATGATCTTCATGTTCGTCATGCCCCTGAACGCGGCGTTCTTCAACTACATCGTGCCGCTCCAGATCGGCGCGCGCGACGTGGCCTTCCCGCGGCTGAACGCCCTGAGCTACTGGGTGTTCCTGTTCGGCGGGCTGCTGTTCCACCTGAGCTTCGTCACGGGCCACCTGCCCGAGGTGGGGTGGTTCGGCTACGCCAACATCACCACCAAGCAGTTCACGCCCGGCCCTGAAGTGGGGCTGCTCGGCTCCGTGATCCCGAAAGGGCTGCAATACCCCGTCAGCGGCACGGAGTTCTGGATCGTCGGATTGCAGTTGCTCGGGCTGGCCTCGCTGATCGCCTCGATCAACTTCATCGTCACGATCCTGAACCTGCGGGCGCCGGGCATGACGCCCATGCGCATGCCGCTCTTCACCTGGGTCACGCTGATCACCAACTTCCTGCTGCTGCTGGCGCTGCCGGTGATCACGGTGGCGCTGTTCCAGATTCTGCTGGACCGCCACTTCGGCACCCGCTTCTACGACATCGGTGCGGGCGGCACGGTAATGCTCTGGCAACACCTGTTCTGGGTGTTCGGCCACCCCGAGGTGTACATCCTGATTCTGCCCCCGATGGGCATGGTCTCGGAGGTGCTGCCGACCTTCTCCCGCAAGCCGCTGTTCGGATACCCGGCCATGGTCTATGCGAGCGCGGCCATCGCCTTCCTGGGCTTCTCCGTGTGGGCCCACCACATGTTCACCACCGGGATGGGGGCCATGGCCACCGCCATCTTCTCGGCCGCCACCATGCTCATCGCCATCCCCACCGGCGTGAAGATCTTCAACTGGATCAGCACGATGTGGGGCGGCTCGCTGCGGATGACGACGGCCATGTGGTTCGCGGTGGGGTTCCTGGCGGAATTCACCATCGGCGGGCTGAGCGGGATCATGCATGCCTCCCCGCCCATCGATGGCCAGCACCAGGATACCTACTTCGTGGTGGCCCACTTCCACTACGTGCTGTTCGGCGGCTCGGTGTTCGGCCTGTTCGCGGGCCTCTACTACTGGTTCCCCAAGTTCAGCGGGCGCCTGCTCAGCGAGCCGATCGGCAAGGTGCACTTCTGGCTCACGGCGATCGGATTCAACCTGACCTTCTTTCCCATGCACTTCCTGGGGGTGGATGGCATGCCGCGCCGCATCTACACCTACGCCCCCGGCTTCAACCTGGAAACGTGGAACTTCTGGTCCTCCATCGGCGCATACATCACGCTGCTTTCGGCGCTGGTGTTCTTCTACAACGTGTTCGTCAGCCTGCGGGGCCGGCAGAAGGCCCCGGCCGATCCGTGGGACGCCCGCACGCTCGAATGGGCCATCGCCTCGCCGCCTCCGGCGTACAACTTCGCCAGCCTGCCCGACGTGCAGGCGCGGGACGACTTCTGGTATCGCAAGCACGAAGCGAAGACCTTCAAGCCCGAGCCCGAGCACGTCCACGTCGTGCTGCCCAATCCCTCCTACTGGCCGCTCATCGTGGGCGCGGGGATCACGCTGATGGGCGCCGGGTTCCTGTTCGCGTATGTCCTGACGTTCATCGGCGTCGCCGTCACGCTCGTGGGCGCCTACGGCTGGTCCTTCGCGAAGTTCGAGGGCTAGGACTCTCTGCGGCGGCCGGCCCCGCGGGGCGGGCCGCCCTAACGAGGCGGGTTACCTTCTCAGGGGAGATCGATCTTGACCGCTGCATCGCACGCAGAGCATCACCACACCAGCCTGGGCGTGGACAGCCGCAAGCTGGGCATGTGGGCGCTGATCGCATCCGAATGCCTGCTGTTCGGCTCGCTGATCGCGACGTACCTGATCTACCGCAGCCAGAGTGTCGCGGGGCCCAGCCCCGCGCAGATTCTCGATATCCCGGTCACCTCCGTCAGCACGTTCGTGCTGCTGATGAGCTCCTTCTCGATCGTGCTGGCGCTGCACGGCATCCAGAGCGGCGACATCGCGGCGTTCCGGCGCTATATCCTGCTGACCGCCCTGGGCGGCACGGTGTTTCTCGGCTTCCAGACCTACGAGTTCACCCATTTCGTCCAATCGGGGCTGGGCTTTTCCACCAACGTGTTCGGCTCGAGCTTCTTCATGCTCACCGGGACGCACGGCACGCACGTGGCCGTGGGGGTGATCTGGCTGCTCTCGCTCTACTTCTCCTCGGTGCGCGGAAAGCTGACCGAAGATGCGGCGATCAAGGTGGATACGATGGCCCTCTACTGGCACTTCGTGGACGTGATCTGGATCGTCATCTTCACCGTCGTGTACCTGTTCGTGTTCGTTTAAGGAGAAGCGCATGTCCGCAACCACCCCTGTCGCCGCCGCCCACGGCCCGGTCCACGGCACTGAGCATGAACACCCGGGACCGAAGACGTACGCCAAGATCGCCATCGTGCTCACGGTGATCACGGCGGGCGAAATCTGGGTGTTCTACATCGAGCAGCTCAAGTTCCTGCTCGTGCCGGTGCTGTCCGTCCTCTCGGCGGTGAAATTCGCCCTCGTGGCGATGTTCTACATGCACCTCAAGTTCGACCATCCCGTCTTCACCCGCCTGCTGCTGGCGGGGATGGTGCTCGCCCTCGGCACCTTTCTGGCCCTGCTCGCCCTGTTCACCTGGTCCCACCCCCTCCTGAAGCTGCTCGCGGGTTGAAGCCGGGCCCCGGGCGCCCGCCGCTGCAACCCGCGCCGATCCCGCCTGGCAGGGGCCGGCGCGGGCTGGCCCCTTACCCCTGCGCGCGATATGATGGAGGGCATCTCGAAGATCCGTTGCGAAGAGTGGTGTCGTAATCCCCGTTCAAGTCGCGTAGTCGCACGAACCTGGGTGATGCCGCATGACCGTTCAATTCTACCGATATCTCTCGCACCAGGAAGTGACCCAGGTGCAGAAAGAGCGCAAAATCCATTCGACCAACCCGGTGACGAGATACGCCACGTGGTACACTCCCACTCGGTATGACAATCTGCAGATCGCTCAAGCGGAGCTGGCTCTTCCCGCGGCGCCTACGCACCGTGCAGGCCCCATTCCAGCCGACGCAATGCCGGATTTCTTCGTACCCTTGCGGGCCGTTGCGCCCGCATTTGGGCAGCCCGGTGGAGGAGTCGAGGCGTGCACGCGCAATCCAGTCTGGCTGTACGGCCTCTGGAATTTCGCGAAATCGGACTGGGAGCCTTGAACCATCGGGAACGCGGCCATGGATAACGAAATCGAAGAACTCGACAAGACCCTTCAGATAGTGGGACAGATCCTGTCCTCGCTGATGAGCCGCTATCCGCTTGAGCACGCCACGACTGAACCATGGCGGTGGGACCAGCCCATCATTTCGCTGCAATGGTCGAATTCAGAGGACAATATTGGCCGTAACATCAACGCATACGTCGAACCAAAAACGAAAGTGCTTACGGTGGAGGTGAATGCATGGCTGGACATGGACTCGCCCGACAGTAAGGGGAGAGTCCGTTTTTGGAAGCATCAAATCATTGGTGAACTTCCCATTCCGATCGTTCCGAAAAAGTTTCTGGGCACGGCCGAAGACGCATATCAGGTCGAACGCGCTTGGACCCGTGACGAGTTGAAAGAAAAGACAACACGCCTGGCCGTTTCTCTGGCATAAAGCGCTGATCCTGGACCGCCGCAAACGACGTTGCCTAGCTTCCAAGAAATCCCAGCACCGCCGGGTGCCCGTGTCTTGCCCCCGCTTTCGTTGCCTGCCTCCTCCGGACCCGACCCATGCCCCTCGCCTTCGCCCACACCGGCCACGAACATACCCAGAGCTGGCTCGACGCGCTGCTGAGCTGGAGCTTCGACCCGACCTTCCTGATCCCGCTCGTCGTCGCGCTGCTCTACCTGCGGGGGTTGTACGGGTACCGGCGCGAGGGCGGGACGCGCTTCCCCTGGTGGCGCGCGGCGCTGCCCGTGCTGGGGGTGACGATCGCCGCGGTGGGGCTGCTCGGGCCGATCCGGCCGCTGGCCAAGCTCTCGTTCACCTGGCACATGGTGCAACACATGCTGCTGATGCAGGTGACCTTGCCGCTGGTGATGATCGGCAACCCGTTCATTCCCGTGGTGCGCGGGCTGCCCGGGGGCATGCGCCGGCACGGCTTCATCCCCGCCGCCCGCTGGCGCATCGTGCGCCGGGCGCTCGGGTATGCGACCCGCCCGCTGGTCGGCTTCGCGGGGTTCCAGGGCGCCATCGTGCTGTGGCACCTGCCGATCCTTTACAACGCGGCCCTGCGCAGCGATGGCGTGCACTACGTCCAGCACGTCATGTTCGTGCTGGGCGCGATCTTCTTCTGGTGGAATGTCATCACCCCCTATCCCTTCCCGTCCGCGATGGGGCCCCTGCTGCGGATCGCCTACCTGTTCGGGGCTTCCCTGGTGAACTCGGCCGTGAGCGCGCCGATCACCTTCGCGGATAAGCCCCTCTACCTCTACGGCGAGCTGCCCGGGTTCGAGGGCATGACGATGGCGCAGGATCAGGTGCTCGGCGGCGCGCTGATGTGGGTGATGGGCGGGATGCTCTACCTCGGCGTGATCCTCGCCGTCTTCATCGTCTACGCGATCGAGGAGGAGCGCCGCGAGCCTGTCCGGGCCGTGCTGCCCCAGGCGTGAGCGCCGGAGCGTCGATGAACCGCGACTGGCCGCGTCCTCACCCCCCGATCGAGTCCAGCGCCGCGCGCAGCTCGCGGGTGTAGGCGACCGCCGCGCCGAGGGGGTCGGCGGGGGCGGATTCCATGCGGGCGATCAGCCCGCTGCCCACGATGATGCCATCGGCCGCGGCCCCGAACTGGCGTGCCTGGGCTGGGGTCGAGATGCCGAACCCCACCATCAGCGGCGTCTCGACCCAGCCCCGCAGGCGCGCGATGCGCTCACCGAGGTTCTCGCCCAGGCCGCGCTCGGCGCCGGTAACGCCCTTCAGCGAAACCAGGTAGAGGAAGCCGCGCGTCGCCTCGGCCAGCTCGCGGGCGTGGGCCGGCGTGGTGTTCGGCGCTTCGAGGAAGATCGCGGCCAGGCCGGCCTCCAGGCACAGGGCGCGCCAGGAGCCCGCCTCGACCAGCGGCAGATCGGGGACGATGGCCCCATCCAGTCCGGCCTCCAAGGCAGCGGCGATGAAGGGCTGCTCTCCGTAGCGGAACACGGGGTTGTAGTAGGTCATCGTCACCAGCGGCACGGCCGTGCGCCGGCGGATCGCCCGCACCAGCGCGAGGAAGGCCGGGACGTCGCTGATGTGGCGGATGGCGCGCTGGCCGGCCGCCTGGATCACCGGGCCGTCGGCCACGGGGTCGGAGAAGGGCAGCCCGAGCTCGATGACGTCGGCGCCGGACTCGGCCAGCCGCGGCACGGCCTGCTCCGTGAACGCCGGGGAGGGATCGCCCGCCATCAGGTACAGCACCAGCGCCTTGCGCCCCGCCCCCCGCAGCGCGCCGAACGTCGCCGCCAGCCGGGCGGTGCCCCTGCTCCCGCCCTGCACGCCGCCCTGCACCGGCCGCTGCATCGCGCTCACCGGGACTCTCCCTCGCCGCCCTCGAAGCGGTGCGGGCTGACGGTCTGCAGGGTGTGCAGGTCCTTGTCGCCCCGGCCCGAGAGGCAGACGATCACGATCTGGTCGTGGCGCATGGCGGGCGCCACCTTGATGGCCTCGGCCACGGCATGGGCGCTCTCGAGGGCCGGGATGATCCCTTCCAGCCGGGAAAGCTCGAACGTGGCGTCGACGGCTTCCCGGTCGGTGACGGTCGTGTACGTGGCGCGACCCGTATCGTGCAGATAGCTGTGCTCCGGCCCCACGCCGGGGTAATCCAGCCCGGCCGAGATCGAGTGGGCCTCCTGCACCTGTCCCCCGGGCGTCTGGAGCAGGTACGACTTGCTCCCGTGCAGCACCCCCACCTGCCCGCCGTTGATGGAGGCGGCGTGGCGGCCCGTGGCCAGGCCCTCGCCGCCGGCCTCGACGCCGCGCAGCGCCACCTCGGCCATGGGGATGAACTGGCTGAACAGCCCCATGGCGTTGCTGCCGCCGCCCACGCAGGCGATCAGCAGGTCCGGCAGCCGACCCTCCTGGGCCACGATCTGCCGGTGCGCCTCTTCCCCGATCACGCGCTGGAAGGCCTTGACCATGGTGGGATAGGGGTGCGGCCCGGCCACCGAGCCGATCACGTAGAACGTGTTGTCCACCGTGGCCACCCAATCGCGCAGGGCCTCGTTCATGGCGTCCTTGAGCGTGGCCGAGCCGGCGGAGACGGAACGCACGCCCGCTCCCAGCATCTTCATGCGATAGACGTTGGGCGCCTGGCGCTCGATGTCCTTGGCGCCCATGAACACCACGCACTCCAGCCCGAACAGCGCGGCCACGGTGGCCGTGGCCACCCCGTGCATCCCCGCGCCGGTCTCGGCGATCAGCCGGCGCTTGCCCATGCGACGCGCCAGCAGCGCCTGGCCCAGCGTGTTGTTGATCTTGTGGGAGCCGGTGTGGTTGCAATCCTCGCGCTTGAGGTAGACCTTCGCCCCGCCCAGGTGCTCGGTCAGCCTGCGCGCATAGTAGAGCGGCGAAGGCCGCCCGGCGTAGTTGGCGAGATAGCCCCGCAGCTCGCGCCAGAAGCTGTCGTCGTCCGCCACGGCCTGGAAGGCGCGGGTCAGCTCCTCCAGCGGTGCGATCAGCGTCTCCGGCACGAACTGCCCGCCGTAGGCACCGAAGTAGCCCTGCCGCACGACGTCAACCTTCGCTTGCGCCCGCATGGCGTCTCTCCGCTCGGGTGGGTGGCAGATCGGGAATCGCGGCCAGGGCGCGGAAGAACGCCTCGAGCTTGCGCGCATCCTTGATGCCAGGCGCGCTTTCGACCCCGCTCGACACGTCGAGCGCCGCCGGCCGCGCGGCCACGATCGCCCGCTCGACGTTCTCCGCCGAAAGTCCGCCGGCGAGGATCACGCGCTTGCGCGCCCCGATCCGGCGTGCCCAGGCCCAGTCGAAGCTGGTGCCGGTGCCGCCGTACTGGCCAGCGTCGTGGGTATCGAGCAGCACGGTGCGGTCCAGCGCGGCGAGCACGGTCTGCACGTCGCTCTCCCGGCGCATCGGGAAGGCGCGGTAGGCCGGTCGCGCGAGCCGCTCCATCAGCTCGGGCGGCTCGCCGCCATGGAGCTGGATGCGGTCCAGCCCCGCGATCGCGGCCACGCGGTTGATCTCCTCGGCCGCCGCGTTGACGAACACCCCCACGGCCACCACGAACGGCGGCAGCGCGCGCCGGAAGGCCGCCACCGCTTCGGGAGCGACGTAGCGCGGGCTTTCGCGATAGAAGATGAAGCCGAGCGCCTGGGCGCCGCAATCGATGGCGGCGAAGGCATCGTCGGGCTGCGTGATGCCGCAGACTTTGACGGGCAACCTCACGGGCCACCTCCTGCGGGCGCTGCCTGCACGGCAAGCTGACCCCGCAGCGTCAGCAGGTGCAGGGCGGGATCGGCCGAGGTCATCAGCGCCTCGCCGATGAGGAAAGCGTCCACCCCGGCCCGCAGCATGCGCTCGATATCGGCCCGGCTCCGGATGCCGCTCTCGGTGACGAGCACGCGCTCGTCCCCCACCTGCGGCAGCAGCGCGAGCGTGCGCGCCGGGTCCGTGCGGAACGTGCGCAGGTCGCGGTTGTTGACGCCGATCACGCGCGCCCCGCCCGCTTGCGCCCGCGCCAGCTCCGCGGCGTTCACCACCTCGACCAGGGAGTGCAGTCCCTCCTCCCGCGCGCAGGCGATCAGCTCGCCGAGCAGCGCGCCGGGCAGGATCGCCGCGATCAGCAGCACCGCATCCGCCCCGAGCGCCCGGGCGAAGCGCACCTGGTAGGGTTCGAGCACGAACTCCTTCTGCAAGACGGGCAGCGCCGTGGCGGCCTTGACCTGCTGGAGCAGCTCGGGCGACCCGCCGAAGAACGGCCCGTCCGTCACCACGGAGATCGCCCGTGCGCCGCCCCGCTCGTACGCCCGCGCCTGGCGCGGCGCATCGCCGTGCCAGGGAAACTCCCCCTGCGAAGGCGAGCGGCGCTTGATCTCGGCGATGATGCGCGCCTCGGGCAGCCGACCGTTGCCCCCGGCGCCCCGCGGTCGGACGCCCCGCAGCGCCCCCTCGAAATCGAGCGCGGGCGCGCGGGCGCGGGCCTGCTCGGCCACCCGCGCAGGCTCCAGCTCGCGCTTGCGCGCGGCCACCTCTTCCCGCTTCTTGGCGACGATCTGGGCGAGAATATCGGCCATCGCTCCCTCGGGCGCTCCATGCCAGCCTCAGCATGCTGCCGGATGCGCCGCGCAGACGGCGTCCCGATCCGGTGCAGGGCCTCCATCCTACCGGTTCGGCAGGGCGCCCCACAACAGGGGGGAGCAGTGCACGCAGGGCAAACGCAAGAAAGGCCGCATCTTCGCGCCGCTCGCCGGCGACAACGGCCCCATGGTGCTGTGCGATGCCGCCTGAGCAGCTTGCCGGAGTGAGTCGCGGCCTCGATCGCCTGCGAGCTGCGGCGGCCGTTGCCCGGGCACCTCACCCCGGCCTGCGGCCACCCCTCCCCGCAGTGGCGGGGAGGGGCCGGGGGAGGGGTTTCGCGGGCGATCCGCCGGGGCCGGGGGGAAGCGACGACCTCGGCCGGCGACCGATCTTGCGTTTGCCCTGGCAGTGCACGGCGATCAACATCAGACGCCAAGGCCGACCCGCCGCCAGGTCGCGGCCGGCGAGCAGGCGCCGTCGCCGGCGCTCAGGGGGCCGGCGCGGCCTTGTGGGCGCGGGTGTAGGCCACCACCCGCTCCAGCACCCCCAGGGCGGCGCCGCCGCGCAGCGACGCGCGGGCGAGCGGCAGGGCTGCCACGATGGAGCCCGCCTTAGCTCCCAGATAGATGGCCGCGGCGGCGTTGACCAACACCAGCTCCTCCTGGGCGCGCGGCGCTTCGCCGTGGAGGAAGGCCCGCCCGAACTGCACCGCGGTGTCCTTATCGGGCAGGCGCAGTTCCGCGAGCGCCACGCGCTTCAGCCCGAACGCCTCGGGCGTCAGCACGGTCTCCTCGATCGCGCCGTCCTGGAGCTCGACCGCCTGCGTCTCCCCGGTCAGGGTGATTTCGTCCATGCCGTCGCTGCCGTGCACGAGCAGCGCGTGGCGGCAGCCCAGCCCGGCCAGCACCTCCGCGAAGCGCCGCGTGTTGAGCGGGTTGTTGACCCCGATCAACTGCGCCTCCGCGCCCAGCGGGTTGGTGAGCGGCCCCAGGTAGTTGAAGATGCTCGGCACGCCGATCTCCCGGCGCGGCCCCGCGGCGAACTTCATGGACTGGTGGAAGTGGGGCGCGAACAGGAAGCCGAAGCCGTTGACATCGATGCCCGCCACCGCGTCGGCCGGGGAGATGTCGAGCTCGACCCCCAGCCCTTCGAGGATATCGGCGCTGCCGCACTGCCCGGTGATGGCGCGGTTGCCGTGCTTGGCCATGCTGACGCCCGCCCCGGCCGCCACCAGCGCTGCCAGGGTCGAGACGTTGATGGTCTGGAGCGCATCGCCGCCCGAGCCGGCCGTGTCCACCAGCGGGCGGCGCTGCACCTCCTGGCGGAAGGCCTTGGCGCGCATGACCACGGCGGCGCCGGTGATCTCGTCGGTCGACTCGCCCTTGATGTGCAGGGCGGTCAGGTAGGCGCCGATCTGCGCCGGCGTCCACTGGCCCGACATGATCCCCTCCATCGCCGC
>JACQKK010000122.1 GCA_016204605.1 Candidatus Lambdaproteobacteria bacterium | reverse complement strand
GCGGCGAGCTGGTGCGCCTGCTGCGGGCGGCCGGCGTCGCCGCGGAGCGCGTGCGCGAGCTGGATGAGGCGCTCTACGGCGAGCAGGCGCGGCGGCGCGACCTGCTGCCCGAGCGCCCCAGCCGGCGGGGCACCGGCGTGCAGGTGCTGGCCACGCCCTATCGGCTCGGCCGCACCCCGGCGCGCGTGAGCGGCCTGATCGGCGAGCCGGGCGCCGATGGCGAGGCCATCCTGGCCGAGCTGGGCTACGCGGCGCCGGCGCGCGCCGCTTTGCGCTCCCAGGGGGTGGTGCTATAGGTGGAGGCGCTCGCGCCCGTCACCTCAGGCGCCCTCCCGGCTGGAGGGCGGCACGCGCAGCGCACGAGCATGGCACGGGGGCGGCGTCGCTGCGCGCGCTTGCAACTCATCAGGCCGGCACAGGCGCCGGAGAGCCGGGCGGTGACCGCAAGCCGCCAACTTGCATGCTTACGGTCACAGAAAGTCCCGCGTCCCTGAGGAGCGCGGAGCAAAGCGGAGCGCGTCTCGAAGGGCGCGGGGACGGACCGAGGCCTTCGAGACGCCCTCCTCCGCAGGGCTCCTCAGGCACACGGCCATTTCTTCACCACTGAACGTACTCTGGTATGAAGCGCGAAGGCTTGCCCTATTCCGGCGTGACCGTGGTGGATTTCACCCGGCTGCTGCCTGGCGGTTGGTGCACCCAGCTGCTGGCCGATAGCGGCGCCGACGTGATCAAGGTCGAGCATCCGGCAGGCGGCGACTACTCGCGCCACAACCCGCCCAACTTCCGCTTCACCGGCGTGTACTTCAACAGCGTGAACCGCAACAAGCGCAGCATCGCGCTCGACCTGAACCACCCTCGCGGCCGGGAGGTGGCGCAACGCCTGGCGGGCGCCGCCGACGTGGTGGTGGAAGCGTTCCGGCCTGGGGTGGCAGCCAAGTGGGGGCTCGACTACGTCGCGCTGCGGCACGCCCACGAGCGGCTGGTGTACTGCTCGCTCACCGGGTTCGGCCAGGATGGGCCGCTGGCCGCCCAGGCGGGTCACGACCTGAACATCCAGGGCGTGACGGGGCTGATGGGCGTCGCGCTCGCGCCGGGCGAGCTGGCCCTTTCGCCCGGGTTCCAGGCGGCCGATTACGCCGGTGCGGCGATGGCCTGCATCGCCATCATGGCCGGGCTGGCCCAGCGCGAGCGCACGGGGCGCGGCTGCTACCTGGACATCTCGATGTTCGACGCCCTGTTCTCGATGTGCAACATCGTGCTGACCAGCGCCATGTCGCGCCTCGGCGGCGGCACGGGCCAGCCGGCCATGCAGCCCCGGGGCGGCAACCCCCGCTATGCCGTCTACGCCGCCCGCGATGGCGGGCTGGTCTCGGTCTCGCTGCTCGAGAAGAAGTTCTGGAAGCTGTTCTGCGAGGAGAGCGGGCGCCCCGAGCTGTACGACGAGGCGGAGGAATCGCACCAGCGCCACACCGACCACGGCGACCGGGGGCCGGCCTACCGCCAGGCCATCGCCGCCTTCTGCGGCGCCCATGACCGCGCGGAGCTGGTGCGCCGCATGCACGCCGCGGGGATTCCGGTGTTCCCCGTCCACACGCCCGACGAGGCGTTGCGCGACCCTCTGGTGGCCGCGCGGGGGATGGTGGAGTACATCGACCACCCGCGGGAGGGCCGCATTCCCCAGCTCGGCAATCCCCTCTCGCGGGGCGGGCTGGCCGATTCGCGCCGCGCCCCGGCGCCCGAGCTGGGCGCCCACACCGATGACGTGCTCGCGGAGCTGGGCTACTCGCGGGCCGAACGACAGCAACTCGCCGAACTGGGAGTGACCGGCCATGGAGCTGCGAGCTGATTCCACCAGCGCCGCCGCGGCGCGCTTCATCGCCAGCCACGCCGGGCGTGCGTGCTCGCCCGAGGTGCTGGAGACGGCCCGGATGTGCCTCGTCGATTGGTGCGGCGTGGCCCTGGGCGCCCACCAGGAACCCGCCGCCCGCGCCGTGCGCCGGGTGGCGGAGGGTTGGCGCAGCAGCGGTCGCGCCCCGCTCCTGCTCGGCGGGCGCACCACGCCCGCGCTGGCCGCGCTGGTGAACGGCACCATGGCCCACTGCCTCGACTTCGACGACACCCACGGCACCTCGCTGGTGCACCTGAGCGGCCCCACCTGGGCGGCCACGCTGGCCCTCGCCGCCGAGGCGGGGCGGTCGGGCGCGGAGGCCCTGGCGGCCTTCATCGCGGGGTTCGAGCTGGGCGGCCGCCTGGGCGGCGCCGGGTTCGGCGAGGCCCTGCTCGAGCGCGGCTTCCACCCGACCGGCGTGGTGGGCCGCCTCGCGGCCGCGGCGGCGGGGTGCGCGGTGCTGGGGCTCGATGCCGACCGCACGGCCCACGCCCTGGGGCTGGCCGCCACCCAGGCGGCCGGCCTGACGGGCTCGTTCGGCACCATGTCCAAGCCCTTCCATGCGGGCAAGGCGGCGCTGGACGGCGTGCTCTCGGCCCAGCTCGCGGCCCAGGGGTTCGAGGCGGCGCCTGCCGCGCTCGACGAGCCGCGGGGGCTCGCCGGCACGTTCATCCAGGACCGCTCCTTCGAGCTGAAGACGCCCGAGTTCACGCCGGGCCGCGAGCTGCTGCGCAACACGTTCAAGCCGTACGCGTCGTGCAAGCTGACCCACGCCGCTATCGACGCGGCGCGCAGCCTGGCTGGCCAGGTCGATGCGGAGCAGGTGCGCCAGGTGCGGGTGCGCGTGCACCCGCTCGGGCCGCAGGTGGCCGGCAAGCCTGCGCCCCGGACGCCCCTGGAAGGCAAGTTCAGCCTGGCCTACTGCGTGGCGCTGGGGCTGCGGGGTCACCGGCTGGCCGCGGGCGATTTCGCGCCCGAGCGCCTGGCCGATCCCGCCGTGCGGGCGCTCATGGCGCGGGTGGCCCTGACGGGCGACAGCCGGCTCAGCGCCGCCGCCGCGACGCTGGAGGTCGAGCTGGCCGGGGGACGGGTGCTGCACGCCGAGGTGCGGAGCGCCCTCGGCAATCCGGATCACCCGATGGGCTGGCCGGAGATGGAGGGCAAGTTCATGGCCCTGGTCGAGCCGGTGCTCGGCGACCGGGCGGCACCCCTGCTCGCGGCCCTGCGCCGTATCGATGCGCCCGGCGCGCTCGAGCAGGCGTTCGCCCTGGCCGCCCGGCCGCAGGGCTGATCCCCTTCCAACGCGCAGGGGAGCCCGCATGGCCGAAGCTGGCCTGGAGCGCTGGAAGGGCAAGGTGGCGCTGGTGACCGGCGCCTCGAGCGGCATCGGCCGCGCCACGGCCGTGGCCCTCGCCCGCGCCGGACTCAAGCTCGCCCTGGCGGCCCGCCGGGGGGAGCGGCTCGACGCGCTCGGCCGGGAGTTGGCCCAGGGCGGCGCCGCGGTGGCGGCCTTCCCCACCGACCTGCGCCAGCCGCCGGCCGTGCTGGCCCTGTTCGAGGCCATCCGCGCCCGCTGGAGCGGCGTGGACGTGCTCGTCAGCAGCGCCGGGCTGGGGCTCGATGCCCCGCTGGCCGAGGGCAAGGTGGAGGACTGGCAGGAGCTGCTGGCCCTGAACGTGCTGGCCGCCGCTCTCTGCATGCGGGAAGCGGTGCGCGACATGGAGGCGCGCGGCGGCGGGTGCATCGTCAACGTCTCGTCGCTCACGGCCCACATCGTGATGCGGAACAGCGCATTCTACTCCGCCACCAAGCACGCCCTGCGGGCGCTGACCGAGGGGCTGCAGAAGGAGCTGGGGGCGCGCGGCAGCCCGGTGCGGGTGGGCATGGTCTCGCCCGGCGGCGTGACGACGGAGTTCCGGGAGCTCGCGGCGCGCGGCCGTGTGGGCACGACCCTGCGTGTTCCCGCCTATACGCCGCTCGCGGCCGAGGACATCGCCGACCTGGTGTGCTTCATGCTTTCGCGCCCGCCGCGGGTGCAGATCGACGACGTGATCCTGCGCGGCGTGGGGCAGATGTTCTGATACTATTTGGCGTTCGAGATGAGATAAATGATTCGCGTCCCTGAGGAGCGCGGAGCAAAGCGGAGCGCGTCTCGAAGGGCGCGGGGCGCGCGGTGGCCTTCGAGACGCCCTGCTGCGCAGGGCTCCTCAGGCACACGGCAGTAGAACTGTTTTGATTACGAATTGGTATGAGCGGGCCCGCCGCCGGCGGCACGCGGCGTGGGGCGGCTTCCCGGGCGGGGCCGCCCCCGGGTCGGGCCGGTGACCTCGCCGCCCTGGCCAGGCGCTCCGCCCGAACGGCCGCGCACCGAAAGGAGCAGCGATGGAGTTCCGACTGACCGAAGAGCAGCGCATGATCAAGGACACGGCGCGCGACCTGGTCGCGCGCGAGATCGAGCCCGTGCTGGCCGCGCACGACCGCGACCGCCCGCTCCCGCAAGCGGCCATGCTGAAGCTGTACGCAGCCCTCGAGCCGCTGGGGCTGATGGCGCCGCGGCTGCCGGAGGAGGTGGGGGGCTCGGCGCTACCCTATCTCTCCTACGGCCTGATCATGGAGCAACTGCCGGCCGCGCTGGGGATCTCCATCCTCTCCCACGAGTCCACCACCACCCGCATCTACCTGGGAGCCGACGAGGAGCAGAAACGCCGGTTCCTGCCCGCGCTGGTCAAGGGCAAGACGATCGCCTGCTCGGGCATCAGCGAGCCCAACGTGGGCTCCGACCCCCGGGCGATCGAGACCCGCGCGCGCCGGGAGGGCGACCAGGTGGTGATCGACGGCACCAAGCTCTGGATCACCAACGGCACCGTGGCCGACCTGATGGTGGCCGTGGCCGCCATGGCGGGCGCGGGTCTCGATCGCGCGGAGGCCAAGAAGTCCACCATCACCCGCATCGTCGTGGAGCGGGCGCACTCGCCCTACCAGGCGCACGAGGTGGCGGCGATCGGCATGCGCCAGGGCCATCTTTCCGAGATCGTGTTCGAGGGCTGCCGGGTTCCGGCCCGCAACGTGCTGGGCGAGCCGGGCGACGCCCACCAGGCCTTGACCCTCACCTGGCTCGCCAACCGGCCGCTGGTGGGGCTGATGGCCGTGGGGCTGGCCCAGCGGGCGCTCGACGCGTGCCTGGCCTATGTGGGGATGCGCAAGCAGTTCGGCCGCCACATCGGCAGCTTCCAGCTCGTCCAGCAGATGCTGAGCGAGATGCTGGCCCGGATCGAGGCCTCGCGGCTGCTGTGCCTGCGCGCCCTGGCGCTGATGGACGAGGGGGCGCGCTCGAACAAGGAGGCGGCGACGGCCAAGTGGTTCGCCACGGAAAACTGCCTGCACGCCCTGCACCTGGCCATGCAGGTGCACGGCGCCAGCGGGCTCACCGACGAGGTGGGGCTGGAGCGGCTGTTCCGGGACGCCCGCATGCTCACCATCCCCGATGGCACCACCCAGATCCAGCACCTGATCGTGGGCCAGGAGCTCACCGGGTTCCGCTCGTTCCGCAGTTGAGCCGGCCCACCCGCCGCGCCCGGCGGCGCAGCCCCAGGTGCCCACCCCGGCGTTGAGGAAGGCGCATGAAGATCGGCGTGTGTCTGCTGATGACCGACCACGGCTTCGACTTCGTGGGGCTGGCCCGCCGCGTGGAGGCGCTGGGGTTCGAATCGCTGTGGGCGCCCGAGCACGGCGTCATCCCCGTGGCGTACAAGACCGACGTACCGGGCAGCGAGACCGGCCGCGTGCCCGTCATCTATCAGGACGGCAACATCGACCATATCGTCGACCCGTTCGTGTGGCTGGGGGCGGTGGCCGTGGCGGCGCCCCGGCTGGTGCTGGGCACCGGCATCTGCCTGGTACCCGAGCACAACCCGATCCACCTGGCGAAGCAGGTGGCCACGGTGGACCGGCTCGCCGGCGGCCGGTTCCTGTTCGGCATCGGCGCGGGGTGGCTCAGGGGCGAATCGGAGGTGTTCGGGGTCGATTTCCCCCGCCGCTGGCGCCAGACGCAGGAGCACGTGGCCGCCATGAAGACCCTGTGGAGCCGGCCGATCGCCGAGTATCACGGCGAGTACGTGAGCTTCCCGCCGGTGATCTGCGACCCCAAGCCGCTCCAGCGGCCCCATCCCCCGATCCTGATCGCCGGGGAGCAGGAGCGGGTGGCCGAGCGCATCGTGGACTATGGCGACGGCTGGCTGCCCCGCGCCCGCCACACTTCCCCCTACCAGGATCCGGCCCTGCTCGGCCCGGCGCGCCGCCGGCTGGAAACGCTGTACCGCCAGCGGGGCCGGGAGCCGGGCGGGCTCACCATCACGATGTGGGATGCGGCGCACGACCGCCAGTCCAACCGGCGCTTCTTCGAGGCGGGCGCGGACCGCGTCGTGCACATCGTCATCACCGGAGACGAGCCCTCCGCGCTCCGCCAGTTGGATACCCTGGCCGAACGCGTGCTATAGACGGACCGCGACCAGCGTGGGGAGCAGCGCACCCATCGTCATCGCGCGCGTTTCGCCCGAAGCATGATGGTATACCGACGGGCAGACAGGACTCTCGCGGGGAGGGCCTATGTGGAGGGATTCCGCCGGTCGCTAGCCGGAGCATGGCTCCGGCGGAAGGCCTTTCCGGAGTGGAGGCTGCGGGGTCCCGCCGGCGCGCCGGCACGGCGCGAAGCAGGGGGGTCAACCCCATGCGAGGAGGAGCGGAATGGCCCGACCAAGACTGCGCACGAAGCTCTGCGAAACCCTCAACATTGAGGTTCCGATCCTGCTGGCCGGGATGGGCTCGCGCGGCAAAGCCACTCCCCCGGCGCTGGTCGCCGCGGTTTCCGAAGCCGGGGGCATGGGCGTGATCGGGGGCTCCGGGCTGCCGCCCGAGGTGCTCCAGGAGGCGATCCGCGAGACCCGCAGGCTCACCCGGCGGCCCATCGGGGTGGACCTGCTGCTGCCGGCCACCCTGGCCGAGGGGGCGGGCGCCACGCGTTCGGAAGTGCGGGAGCAACTGCGCGCCAGGTATCCCGAGCATGTGGCCTTCGTCCGCGGGCTGATGGCCGAGCACGGCCTGCCCGAGGTGCAGGTGGACGACGAGGCAGTGGTCTCTGCCCGGTTCATCCAGGAGCAGGTGCGGGTGGTGCTGGCGGAAGACGTACAGGTGTTCGCGGCCGGCCTGGGCGACCCGGCCTGGGTGGTGCCGCAGGCCCATCAGCAGGGCCTGGTGGTGATGGGTCTGGCCGGCGCGCCGCGCAATGCCCAGCGCCAGATCAAGGCCGGCGTGGACATCATCGTGGCCCAGGGTTACGAGGCCGGCGGACACACCGGCAAGATCGCCAGCTTCGCGCTGATCCCCCAGGTGGTCGATGCCGCGCGGCCGAAGCCCGTGGTGGCGGCGGGCGGAATCGGCGACGGGCGTGGCATTGCAGCGGCTCTCGCGCTGGGGGCCGAGGGTGTCTGGGTGGGCACCGCCTTTCTTGTCGCGCAAGAGTGCGCCATCTCCGATCTGCAGAAAGAGCAGATCATCAACGGACGCTCCGAGGACTTTGAAATCCAGCGTTTCTATACCGGCAAGACCGCACGGGTGGTGAAGAACAGCGTCATCGCAGCCTGGGAGAAATCCGGCCTGCCGCCGCTGCCCATGCCGTATCAGAAGATCCTGATGGATGACTTCAACGAGGCCGCGGTGACAGCCGGCCGGTTCGATTTGCACAGCAACCCGGCGGGCCAGATCGGCGGGATGCTCACCGAGCGCAAACCGGCGGCGCGGATCATGGAGGAACTGGTCAGCGGCGCCATCGAGGCGTTGGCGGGCCTGCGCACCCGGCTTGAGGTCGGTGCCGGCTAGCCGCGCGGGCAGGAGGCGGGCCGTGGGGACGGCGATCGCCAGGCCCCATCCCACAGGCCGGCGGCGCGGGCCGGGGCACGCTGGGGGGTGGCTCCCCGCCGCACGCGTCCGCACCATGACAGGAGACATGGCCATGCAGGCGATCACTGCCGAGACGCTGGAAGCCGTGCGCGAAACCGTCATCGCGTTCATGCAGAAGGAGGTGGCGCCTCACATGGCCGAGGTGGAGGCGCGGGGCGTCTTTCCGCGCGATCTGGTCAGCAAGGCCGGGACGGCCGGCCTGTATGGCGCGCTCTTTCCCGAATCGGTCGGCGGCACGAACCTGGGTTACCAGGCGGCTGCGGTCATCAGCGAAGAGCTGACCCGCGCCGATGCCCGGTTCGCCGCCTGCAACAACCAGCAGGGCTCCACCTGCCCGTACTGTATTTATGCCGCAGGCACACGGGAGCAAGTGCTCAGGTACGTGCCCGACCTGCTGGCCGGCAAGACGATCGGCATGATGTCGCTGACCGAGCCCGGCGGCGGTTCGGACCCTCTGGGCAACATGAAGACGCGCGCGGTGCGCGATGGCGACGTGTACCGGCTGAACGGAAGCAAGATGTTCGCCTCCATGGCCAACGAAACCGACGTGGGCGTGCTGTTCGCCAAGACCGACCCGGATGCGGGCTATAAGGGGGTGACGGCCTTCATCGTCGAGCCCAAGAAGTACCCCGGCTTCAGCGCCAAGCCCATCAAGACCCTGGGCCTGTCCAAGGCGCTGCGCACCTGCGCCGTCTTTCTGGACGACTTCGTCGTGCCGGTGGAGAACCGGCTGGGGCAAGAGGGTGAGGGCTTCCAGATCGCCATGCACGCCCTGCAGATGGGTCGGATCACCGTGGCCGCCAAAGCCCTGGGCATCGCACGCGCCTGCTTCGAAGACGCGATCGGCTACGCCAACACGCGCCTCGTGCGGGGCCAGCCCATCGGCAAGTTCCAGATGATTCAAGCGGACGTGGCCGATATGGCCACCAACATCGAGGCCACGCGGTTAATGGTGTACCGGGCGGCCCGGCTGATGGACCAGGGCCTGCCCTCGAACCGGCTGGCCTCCATGGCCAAGTATCACGCCTCCCTTACCGCCAAGCACGCGGCGGACAAGGCCCAACAGTTCTTCGGGGGCTACGGGCTCGCCGAGGAATATCGCATTTCCTGGCTGACGTGCTACGCGGATCTGGTCTTCACGGGGGAAGGCTCGGCCAACGTCCAGCGCATCCTGATCGCGGAGGATGCCCTGGGCTACAAGAAGGCCGATCGGCACCAGCGACAACAGCGTTTCCGCGACCCCCGGCGCCAGGACGTGGCCGACGAATGAGCGGCTCCTCAGCCCCGGCACCCGGCAGCTTGGCCAAGCCGCGGGAGGACCCCATGTCGTCCGCGCCGCGGCCCCGCGCGGGGCCCGAGCCGTCCGTGACCTCCGGGTCCGGGGGCGCCGGGAGCTACTTGTCCAGCCACACTTCCTGCAACCGCCACAAGGAGTACTGGGTCTGGTGCATGACCACGTTCTTCACATACGGCCAGAATGCCGTGTAGGTGAGGCGGTGCACCAGGATCGGCCGGGCTCCTTCCATCTGCAGTTGCATGTCGATCTCGTGCACCAGCTCCAGGCGCTTGTTGAAGTCGGTCTCGGCGGACTGGAGCTGAATCTTCTGTTCCACGTCGGGGTTGCAGTACCCGGAATAGTTCCGCCTCGAAGCGCAGGCGTAGTTTTCGATCAGGTTCGCGTCCGGATCGTCCACGCCGACCCCGGTGAGATTGAGGGCCATCTGGTAGTCGCGGCGGGCCATCTTGCCGTACCAGCGACCCGATTCCACCTGGTCCAGGGTGGCGTCGATCCAGACCTCCTTCAGCTGGTCGGTCATCCAGATCGCCGTCTTCACGTAGATCGCCAGCGCGCGGGTGGACACGTTCACCTTCAGCGGCTTGGCGGGCCCGTAACCCAGGTCGCGCATGATCCGGCGGGCTTTCTCCCGTTCCTGCTCCATGACGCCCCCCATGCCCGGGACGGCCGACATCTTCTCCGGGGGAATCCCCCACACGCCCCAGGGCGGCGGGAGGTTGGTGCCCGCGCCCGGTATTCCCACGCCCCCATGAACGCTCTTCACCAGGGACTGCCGGTCCATCGCCAGGGCCACCGCCCTGCGCAGCCGGGCATCGTTGAAAGGCGGCCGCCGATCGTTCATGAGCAGGTTCTCATAGACGTTGGGGCTGGCCAGGACGAACACGAGTTGCGGTACCGCTTCCTCGACCTGCTTCTTGATGGTGGCTGAAAGGTCATGGGGCCAGCTCATGTCGGTCTGATTGGCCTGCAAGGCTGCGGCACGGCTGTTGAGGCTCTTGATGATCACCATCCGGATGCCGTCCAGGTAGGGTCGGCCCCTTACGAAATAGTCCGGGTTCTTGACGTATTCGAAGGCCTTGTCCGGCACGTAGCTCTTCAGCCGGAACGGGCCCGTCCCGAGGGCGTTTTGCCGAAGTTCGGATGGGGCGATATGAGCCGGGTAGACGGGGGCATACCCCGAGGCCAGCATGACCAGGAGCGCAGGCTGAGGCCGTTCCAGCCGGAAGATGACCTCATAGTCCGCGCTGGCGACGATCTCCCTGACGTTGGCGTACCAGGATCGGCGCGGGTTCAGTTTCAGGCGTTGGGCGGAGACTCCGCGCACCATGTCGAAGGTCTGCTTCACGTCCCGGGCGGTGAAGGGCCTGCCATCGTGCCACTCCACGCCCTGCCGCAGCGAGACCGTGAGTGTCTTGCTGTCGGCGCTCCAGGCCCACCGCTCGGCCAGGTCCCCGATGATCGTCTCCGCGCTCTCCTTGGGCTTGAGCGGATCGAACAACATCAGGTTGTTGTAGACCGGCATGGCCACGAAGTTGGTCGAGATGCTGGCTTCGTCGTGGATGGAAAGGCTTGGCGGGTCCTCCCGGTGCAGCAAGCGCAAGACGCCTCCATACTTCTGGGCCTGCACTCCGGGCGTCCCGGCCAGCAAGACCATCAGCGCGGCACCCAGCATCCAGAGGGTCTTGGCTCTGTTCATACCCCCTCCTCGCAATCGACGTGTGGAGCTCCGGGTGCGCGACCCCCGCGCGCCCTGCGGCCACCACGGCGGAATCAGGACCGGAGCGGCACCGGGCTTGGCCGTCGTCGAGGCCACGCTAACATGCGGGTGTTCGCTGCACAAACGTCACGGCGCCCGCCCCGGATCGGGCGCCGCAGCTTCCCGCACGGTGCCCGGGCTCACCGGCGGGAGCGCTATCCCCGGTGCGCGGTTCCTTCCGTCCGCGGGCCGCGGGCCGTGGGACGGCAGGTCGGCGGTGCCTGCCGGAACGCGGCCCACCGCCCTGCGTGACCCCGTGGGTGAGCAGGGCCGGCGTGTCGACCACGATCGCCAGCCGCTCCACCAGCCCCAGGACGCGGGCCGACCCGCTCGCGGGCAGCAGCGCCAGGCGGGCCCGCCTGTTCCGCAAGGGCCGCGGCGAACGGAACGACGCCGCCACCCGCCGGGGCCGGTGCCCGCGGCTTTACGTTCGGCACCGAATCGCTTACGGTATCAGCGCGCCTCCCGCTCCCGGGAGGTCACGAACACCGCACAGTGGGGGCTGCACGGTGGGAACGGGCCGGTCTTGCGAGTCCATTCTGCGTGTCCGCCGCGTCCCGTGCCCGGCACGGCCTCGGCGCGGGCCGTTCCTCGTCGCCCCTGCCACAGGGGCGCGGTGCCGCTGCGCCACGCATGGCGGCCCGCCGGCGCGCACGGCGGGCCGGATCGGTGCTCCGCTCTGTGCGAGCGTGCACGGAGGTCTTCATGCCCTCCCTGGCCCGGTTCGGGCCCTGGAGGTGATCTGCCGTCAAACCACTGGATCGTCCGCACGGACGGGGAGGGGGAACATGTTCGCCAAGCATGCGGCGGCGATGCTGGCCATCGCCATCGGCCTGGGGTTCGTTGCGCCACGCGCAGGGCTGGCCCAGAAGTACGGGGGCGTCCTGCGCGTCATCAACGACATCGATCCGCCGAGCCTTTCCATTCACGAAGAGGCCACGTGGGGCACCTCGTGGCCCATGTCGCCGGTCTACAGCAATCTCGTCTACTACGACCCGTCCGAGCGCCTGGAGCGGTTCGAGACCATCCGGCCCGAGCTGGCCGAGAGCTGGCGCTGGAGCGAGGACGGGACGGCGCTGACGTTTACGCTGCGCCAGGGCATGCGCTGGCACGACGGCACGCCCGTCACCAGCCGCGACGTCAAGCACACCTGGGACGCCGTGCGGGAAGTGGACGGCAAGAAATTCAAGCTCAACCCGCGCAAGCTCTGGTACTTCAACGTGGCCGAAATCGTCACCAGCGGCGACCGCGAGGTCACCTTCCGGCTCAAGCGCCCGCAGCCTTCGATGGTGGCGATGCTGGCGGCAGGGTATTCGCCGGTGTACCCGGCCCACGTGGATCCGCGCGAGCTGCGCACCCGGGCCGTGGGCACGGGCCCCTTCCGCCTGAAGCAGTACGAGGCGGGCAAGGTCGTACTGGTGGAGCGGAACAAGGACTACTTCATCAGCGGCCGGCCCTACCTCGACGCCATCCAGTTCCTGATCATCAAGAACCGGGCCACCCAGACCGCCGCGATGCTGGCCAACCAGGCCGAGATCGCCGGCCCGGGCAATACTCCGAGGACGATCTACGAGTCCCTGCGCGACGCCAACGTGGGCATCGCCTTCATCGAGTCCATCACCAACACCACCAGCAACATCATCGTCAATTTCAAGAAGCCGCCCTTCAACGACGCCAGATTGCGCAAGGCGGTGAGCCTGGCCATGGACCGCGACGGTCTGATTCGCAGCGTCTACAAAGGCGGGGCGGTCAAGGGCGGCGCGCTGATCCCCGCCCCGTACGGTCTGTGGGGGCTGACGCCGGAGCAGCTCGCACGGTTGCCCGGTTACGGCGACCCGGAGAAGAACAAGGCCGAGGCGCGCAAGATCCTGGCGGAACTGGGCTATAACGAGCAGAACCCGCTGCGGCTCAAAGTCTCCACGCCCAACCGGCCGCTCTACCAGGACCCGGCGGTGTGGGTGCTGGGTGAGCTCAAGGCGGTGGGGATCCAGGCCGATCTGGAGGTGGTGGAATCGGGCATCTGGTTCAGCCGGGTGGCGCGTCGCGACTTCGTGTTCGGCTCCAACGCCACCGCAGTGGGCATCGACGATCCCGATGCCGCCCTGTACGAGAACTACAAGTGCGGCTCGCAGCGCAACTATACCGACTTCTGCGATCAAGACCTGGAACGGCTCTACGACCAGCAGTCGATGGAGACCGACTTCGCCAGGCGGCGCGCCATGGTGCACCGGATCGACGCGCGGATTCAGGAGCTGGGCGCCCGGCCCATGCTGATCTACCGGCTCGACTGGTACGCCTACTGGCCTTATGTGAAGAACTTCGTCCCGCATCAGGGCGTGTACAACTTCGGCCGGTTCCAGGACGTCTGGCTCGACAAGTGACCGCGGCCGGGCCGCGGCGGCACGGTGTACGCCGGCCCGCCGTGGTGCCCGCGTTACGTTTCATCCGGCGGCAGGCCCAGCTTGACGCGCGCGGAGGGGAACTCCGGCCGGCGCTTCTCGCGGATGGCCTTGACGCCTTCGGGCATGTCGTCTGCGAGGAAGGAGAGCATCTCGAGGGCGAGCGAGTTGTCGAAGGCGGGGCCGGCCAGCCGCAACCAGTTGTTCAGGGCACGCTTGGTCCAGCGCACGGCCAGTTGCGGCCCGCGCGCGAGCTTTTCCGCCACGTCGAGCGCCTTGGGCAGCACCTGCTCTTTGGGCACGCACAGGCTCACCAGGCCGATCCGCTCGGCCTCCTTGCCATCGAGGAAGTCGGCGGTGAGCAGGTAGTACTTGGCCTTCGCGAAGCTAGTCAGCAGGGGCCAGATCATGCACGAGTGATCGCCCGCCACCACGCCGAGGCGTGTGTGGCCATCGGTGAAGCGCGCCGTCTCCGAGATGATGCTGATGTCGGCCATCAGCGCCACCGCAAGCCCCGCTCCCACCGCGACGCCATTGATGGCCGAAACCACCGGCTTGTCCAGGTTGGCGATGTTGTAGACGATATCGCCCGCCTCCTTCATCACTTGCGCGTACTTGACCACATCCTTCCCGCGCGCCAGGGTGTTGTCGAGGTCGCCGCCCGCGGAAAAGGCCTCGCCCGCGCCCGTGATCACGGCGACCAGGGTCTCCTGGTCATCGCCCACATCGAGCCAGATGCGGGAAAGCTCCCAGTGCAACCGGGCATTGGTGGCGTTGTACACCTCGGGTCGGTTGATGGTGATCAGCAGGACGCCGTGCGGTTTGCGCTCGAAGAGCAGGTGGCGGTACCGGCTATAGTCGGTCATGACGAGTCCCTCGGTGGCATGAGGTGGCCGGCTTCCGGCCGGACGGGCGACCCCGTGTCGCTTCGTCGCCGGCGGGGGCGGGAGCCCCGCACATCTGCGTAGGCGCCATCGTCCCCGCGCGGGCCGGTGTGCTTCCTCGCTCCATAAGCCATGAGCGGCCGAAACGCCATGCCCGCCGTCACGCGGAGCTAGCCCCTCCGCGCGCTGCCGCGCGGCTCGGCCTGCTGCGTGGGGCCGTCCCGTCCCGGCCGGCGGCCCTCGCCGCTGCTTGACGTTGCGCCATTGTCGCCCCAGGGGTGCATGGCGTATAAGAAGATGTTCCCCGCCTGATCGGTGTCCTCCGCTGCCCGGTGGCGGCGACGCCGCACCTAATCGTGCGGGCGCCGGCGACCCCGACCGGGGCGCCCGCGCCGAGGGGCGCTGTGCCGCTCGACCGAGACGCGGGGCCGGCGATCCGCCTGAAAGGAGAACCGCCATGACCGTCATCAACGAAGCGCCCCGCGAGCCCGGGCTCCCGCCCTTCGCCGAGATTCCGCCCCAGCAGGTCACCCGGCGGCTGGCCCGGTTCTTCCTCGATCTCCGCTACGAGGACATTCCCGCGGCCGTTTTGGAACGCGCCAAGCAGTCCATCCTGGACCAGCTCGGTTGCCAGATCGCTTTCGCGGAGCTGCCCTGGAGCCGGCAGGTCTACCGCACCATCGCCGAGCTGGGCGGCCGCGCGGAAAGCACCGTCGTCGGCTACGGCCTGCGCACGAACGCCGAGAATGCGGCGTTCGCGAACTCGGCCTTCGCCCACGGCCACGAGCTGGACGACACGTTCCTCGGCATTCCCACCCATCCCGGCGCGGTGATCGTGCCGGCCGTGCTGGCGGTGGGCGAGCGCGAACGCGCATCGGGCCGCGACCTGCTGCTGGCCATGGTGGTGGGCCACGAGGTGATGCTGCGGGTGGGGTTGGGCGTGGCGCGCTCGCTGCTCTGGCGCGGCCACCACACGCCTCCCGCGGTGGGGCCGTTCGGCGTGGCCGCCGCCGCGGGGCGCCTGATCGGGCTGGACGACCGGCAGTTCCTCAACGCCCTGGGCATCGCGGGGAGCTTTGCGGCGGGCCTGCTCGAATACACCCGTACCGGAAGCTCGGTCAAGCGCATCCACTGCGCCATCCCGGCCCAGGCCGGCATCCGCTCGGCCCACCTGGCCCGGGCCGGCATGACCGGTCCCGCCAGCATTCTCGAGGGCGAGAAGGGCTTCTGCAAGGTATTCGTGGACGACTACGACCTCGACCGCATCACCGCCGGGATGGGCGAGGAGTGGACCACGCCGGGGGTGAGCATCAAGGGGTTCGACTGCTGCCACTTGATCCATGCCCCCATCGAGGCGACCCTCAGGATCAAGGCCCGGCAGGGATTCGACCCCGCCGCCATCGAGCGCATCGTCGTGAAGACCAGCAAGCAGGGCAAGGTGCACTGCGGGGTGATCGTCGAGCCCGACGACGTGCTGGGCGCACAGTTCAGCTTCGCGTTCAGCTTGGCCCTGACGCTGCTGCGCGGCGGCAACGGCTTCGAGCACTACGTCGAGTCCGAGCTGCGCGCCCCGGAGCTGCTGGCCCTCGCCCGGAAGGTGGTCGTGGAGGAGGATGCGGAGTTCGAGCGCGTCTACCCCGAGGCGTTCGCGGGCGGGGTCGAGTGCCGGTTGAAGGGGGGCGCCACCTATTCCGAGCGCGTGCTCCACCAGAAGGGCCATCCCCAAAACCCGCTCTCCCACGACGAGGTGCGCGAGAAATTCCAGCGGCTGGCGCAACTGGCGCTGTTGCCCGCGGTCGAAGCGGCCGCCGTGCTGGAGCTGGTGGAGCGGCTGGAGACCGTGCCCGACGCGTCGGCCCTGCTCACCCACATGGTCAAGCCGAGCCGGGGGGCGGCACTGCCCTGACGGCACTGCCCTGCCGGCGCTGCCCGGGTCGCGCCGACCGGGTAGCCGGGGCGTCCGGCCGGCGCACGGCGGCCGATGCCGTGTCGTGGTGCGCGACGGCGCGTGACGGCGCTTACCGAAGCCCGGCGTGCACCGTGCGATGTAGAGCGAATCGACAGTGGGCGGTTCGATACCGGCGGTTCCCGCCCCATCCCCCCGCAGGAGATTCCGCCATGGCAGAGCGTTACGACGCGATCCTGATCGGCACGGGGCAGTCGGCCCCGGCGCTGGCCGCCCGCCTGAGCCGCGAAGGCATGAAGGTGGCCGTGATCGAGCGCCACAAGCTCGGCGGCACTTGCGTGAACACCGGCTGCATCCCCACCAAGACCCTGGTGGCCAGCGCCAAGGCGGCCTACATCGCACGGCGTGGGGCGGATTTCGGCGTCGTGACGGGCGATGCGGTCACCGTGGATATGAAGGCCGTCAAGGCGCGCAAGGATCGGGTCGCCGGCGCCTCGAACCAGGGGGTCACCCGCTGGATCGAGGGCATGGCCGGCGTCACGCTGATCCGCGGCCACGCCCGCTTCGCCGGGCCGCACTCCGTGGCCGTGGGCGAGGCGCTGCTGGAGGCCGAGCGCATCTTCCTCAACACCGGGGCGCGGGCATTCGTCCCGCCCATCCCCGGCCTGGCCGAGGTGCCCTACCTCACCAACAGCGGCATGATGGAGGTCGATTTCCTGCCGTTGCATCTGCTGATCCTGGGCGGGAGCTACATCGGCCTCGAGTTCGCCCAGATGTATCGCCGCTTCGGCAGCGCGGTCACCATCGTCGAGCAGGGCCCGCGCCTGATCCCGCGCGACGACGACGACGTCGCCCAGGCCGTGCGGGAAATCCTGGAGGGCGAGGGCGTGCGGGTATGCCTGGAGACCCGCACCACGCGGGTCGAGCGGGTCGAGCGGCGCGGCGGGGGGCTGACGCTGCACCTTAGTGGCCCCGCCGGGGCGGAGACCCTCACCGGTTCGCACCTGCTGGTGGCCGTCGGGCGGCGCCCCAACAGCGACGACCTCGACCTGGAGCGGGCGGGCATCGCCACCGACGCGCGGGGCTACATCGTGGTGGACGACCAGCTCCGCACCTCGGCCTCCGGCGTGTGGGCGCTGGGCGACGTCAACGGCCGGGGCGCCTTCACCCACACCTCGTACAACGACCACGAGATCGTGGTGGCCAACCTGTTCGACCACGACCCGCGTCGCGTGAGCGAGCGCATCCTCTGCTACGGCCTGTTCATCGATCCCCCGCTCGGGCGCGCCGGGCTCACCGAGCGCGAGGTGCGGGCGAGCGGCCGGCCCGCCCTGATGGCCAATATGCCCATGACGCGCGTGAGCCGCGCCCGGGAGATGGGCGAGACGCGCGGCTTCATGAAGGTGCTGGTGGATGCGGAGACGCAGGCCATCCTCGGGGCGGCCATCCTGGGCGTCGGCGGCGACGAGGTGGTGCACGGCCTGCTCGACGCGATGTATGCGCGCGCGCCCTACACGGTGATTCAGCGGGCCGTGCACATCCACCCCACCGTCTCGGAGCTGGTGCCGACCCTGCTCGGCGAGCTCAAGCCGCTCGCCTGACCGCGCCGCCTCGTGCTACCTGGCGTGCGAGCCGAGACGAATAGCCCGCGGCCCTGAGGAGCGCGGCGCAGGTCGCTGCGTTTCCTCAACCGCTCCGCCGGAGGGCGGCGCCTTTGACCACCGCGTAGACGGCCGGGATGACGATCAGCGTGAGCACGGTCGAGGAGACCATCCCGCCGATCATGGGCACGGCGATGCGGCGCATCACCTCCGAGCCGGTGCCGGTGGCCCAGAGCAGCGGCAGCAGGCTGGCCATGATGGCCACCACGGTCATCATCTTCGGGCGCACGCGCTCGACGGCGCCCTCCATGATGGCCCCGTGCAGGTCGGCCAGGGTGGCGCGCGCGCCGTCCCGCGCGCGCCGGGACAGCACCTCCCGCCAGGCGTGGTCGAGGTAGATCAGCATGACCACACCCGTCTCCGCGGCCACCCCCGCCAGGGCGATGAAGCCCACGGCCACCGCCACGCTCAGATTGAACGCGAGCCACCACATCATCCAGAGGCCGCCCACCAGCGCGAAGGGCAGGGTCAGCATCACGATCAGCGTTTCGGTGACCCGCCGGAAGTTGAGGTAGAGCAGCAGCAGGATGATGACCAGGGTCACGGGCACCACCAGGGCCAGTCGCTCCTGGGCGCGCTGCATGTACTCGAACTGCCCGCTCCATGTGAGATAGTACCCGGGCGGCAGGCGCACCTGCTCCTGCACGGCCCGCCGGGCGTCGGCCACGTAGCCGCCGATGTCCCGGCCGCGGATGTCCACGTACACGTACGAGACGAGCTGCGCGTTCTCGGTGCGGATGGTGGCGGGTCCCTTGGTCAGACGCACGGCGGCCAACTGGCCCAGGGGCACCATCGTCCCGCCCATCCCCATCGTCGGCACCAGCACCTGGCTGGCGATGCGCTGGGGGTCGGAGCGCAGCTCGCGCGGGTAGCGCACGTTGACGGTATAGCGCTCGCGCCCCTCGACGGTGGTCGTGACCGGCTCGCCGCCGAGCGCGGTGGCGACGATCTCCTGGAAATCGGCGATGCTCACCCCGTAGCGGGCCAGGGCCGATCGGTCCGGCTCGATCATCAGGTAGTAGCCGCCCAGGATGCGCTCGGCGAAGGCGCTGGTGGTGCCCGGCACCGCGCGCACCGTGGTCTCCACGTTGCGGGCGATGCGGTCCAGCTCCTCGAGCTCCTTGCCGTAGACCTTGATCCCGATCGGCGTGCGGATGCCGGTCGAGAGCATGTCGATGCGGGCCTTGATGGGCATGGTCCAGGCGTTGCTGACCCCCGGCAGTTGCACGGCCCGGTCCAGCTCGGCGATCAGCGCGTCGATGGTCATGCCCGGGCGCCACTCCGCTTCGGGCTTGAGGTTGATCACGGTCTCGAACATCTCCGGCGGTGCCGGGTCGGTCGCCGTCAGGGCCCGACCCGCCTTGCCATAGACCGACGCCACCTCCGGGAAGGACTTGATGACGCGGTTCTGCGTCTGCAACAGCTCGGCGGCCTTCGTGATGGAGAGCCCGGGCAGGGTGGCCGGCATGTAGAACAGCGTGCCTTCGTTGAGGGTGGGCATGAACTCGGTGCCGATCCTGGCGGCCGGATACGCCGTCACGGCCAGGGCCGCCAGCGCCAGCGCGATGGTCGTGCCCCGGAACCTGAGCACGAGGGCGATCACGGGCCGGTAGAGCCAGATCAGGGCCCGGTTGATCGGGTTGCGCCGCTCGGGCAGGATGCGCCCCCGCACGAACAGCACCATCAGCGCGGGCACGAGCGTAATCGAGAGCACGGCCCCTGCCGCCATGGCGAAGGTCTTGGTGTAGGCCAGCGGCTTGAACAGCCGGCCCTCCTGCGCCTCCAGCGCGAAGATGGGCAGGAACGACACCGTGATGACGAGCAGCGAGAAGAACAGGGCCGGCCCCACCTCGACCGCCGCCTCCACCAGCACGTCCACGCGCGAGGCCCCCGGCGGGGAGCGCTCGAGGCGCTTGTGGGCATTCTCGATCATCACGATCGCGGCATCGACCATGGCGCCGATGGCGATGGCGATTCCGCCCAGGCTCATGAGGTTCGAGCTGATGCCCATGGCCTGCATCAGCACCATCGCCATCAGGATGCCCACCGGGAGCATGAAGATGGCGACCAGCGCGCTCCGCACGTGCAGCAAGAACACGATGCACACCAGCGCCACGATGATGCTCTCCTCGACAAGCGTTCGGCGCAGGGTATCGATGGCCCGGTAGATCAGCGCCGAGCGGTCGTAGACCGCCTCGATGCGCACCCCCTCCGGCAGCGCCGCCGCCAGCTCGGCGATGCGTTCCTTGACGGAACCGATCACGTCGAGCGCGTTCTGGCCGAAGCGCTGCAGCACGATGCCGCTCACCACCTCGCCCTCGCCGTTGAGCTCGGTCAGGCCGCGCCGCTCGTCGGGCCCCAGCTCGATGCGGGCCACGTCGCGCAGCAGCACCGGGGTGCCTTTCTCGACCTTGAGCACGATCTGCTCCAGGTCCGCCTTGCCGCGCAGGTAGCCGCGGCCCCGCACCATGTACTCGATCTCGGTGAGCTCGACCACGCGGCCGCCCACGTCCTGGTTGCTCTGGCGGATGGCCGCCGTGACCCGGGAGAGGGGGATGCCGTAGCTGTGCAGCCGCCGCGGGTCCACCACCACCTGGTACTGCTGCACGAACCCGCCGACGCTGGCGATCTCCGAGACGCCCTCCGCCTTGGCCAGCGCGTAGCGCAGCGTCCAGTCCTGCAGGGTGCGCAGCTCGGCCAGGGTCTGGCGCGCGCCGATCACGGCGTATTGGTACACCCACCCCACGCCTGTCGCGTCCGGACCCAACGAAGGCGTCACCCCCGGCGGCAGGCGTTTGGCGGCGAAGTTCAGGTATTCCAGCACGCGGCTGCGTGCCCAGTAGACATCCGTCCCGTCCTCGAAGATGACGTAGACGAACGACGCCCCGAAGAACGAGAACGCCCGCACCACCTTCGAGCGGGGCACGCTCAGCAGCGCCGTGGTGAGCGGATAGGTGATCTGATCCTCCACCACCTGCGGCGCCTGGCCGGGGAATTCCGTGTAGACGATCACCTGCGTGTCGGAGAGGTCCGGGATCGCATCGAGCGCGATCCGCGTGAGCGCGACCGCTCCGGCGCCGACCACGAGCAGCGCACCCAGCAGCACGAGGGCGACGTTGCGGGCGGACCAGCGGATGAGGGCGGCGATCATTGCTTCTCCTTGCCGCCTTCGGGCTGACCTGCCGCGAACGTTGCCAAGGCCGCCTTGAGATTGCTTTCGGCATCGATGAGGAAGTTCGCGCTGACCACGACCTTGTCGCCGGCGCTCAAGCCTGCCAGCACCTCGACGTAGCCGTCCGCGGAAGCGCCCAGGCGCACGGCGCGGGGCTGGAAGCGCCCCGCGCCCTTCTCCAGCAGCACGGTCTGCCGCAGCCCGCTGTCGAGCACGGCCGATTCCGGAATGGCCAGCGCGGCGCGCGAACCGAGGTCCGCCGCCAACTGCATGGTGACGTACATGCCGGGCTTGAGAGCGAGGTCCGTGTTGGGGATTTCCACCCGAACCCGCACCGTGCGCGTCTCGGCGGAGACGGTGGGGTAGACGTAGCCCACCTTGCCCGTGAACGCCCGGTTGGGGTAGGCCACCGCCGCAATCGTCGCCGGCTGGCCGACCTGGATCGCCCCCACGTCCTGCTCGAACACCTCGGCCATCACCCAGATCGTCGAGAGATCCGCAATCTGGAAGAGCATTTCTCCCGGCATGAAGCGCATCCCCTGCACCGCCTTCTTCTCCAGCACGATGCCCGAGGCCGGCGCCCGCACCGTCAACTGGCGGCGCACCGCCCCGCTCTTGCGCAGCGCGGCGATGTCCTTCTCGGCGATATCGAGGTTGCGCAACCTCCGCAGCGCCGCGGCCGCCAGGCGCTCGGCCGCCGCCCGCGCCACCGCATCGCCCGCGCCGGGTGCGGGCCGGGTGGTCAGGGCCACCAGGTACTCCTGCTGCGCCTGCACCAGCTCGGGCGCGTAGACCTCCATCAGGGGGTCGCCGCGCCGGATCGGCTCGCCGGTGGCCGTGGCCAGCAGCTTTTCGATCCAGCCCTCGAATCTGGGCGATACCACGTAGATCGTCCGTTCGTTGAGCTGGACGGTGCCCGTGGCCCGCACCTGGCGCACCAGGGGTCGCGGGCGCGCCTCCTCGGTGCGCACCCCCAGCAGTTGCACGCGGCCCGGGTTGACGCGCACCACGCCGGCATCGTCCTGCTCTCCCTCATAGACGGGAATGTAGGCCATCCCCATCGGGTCCGTCTTGGGCACGACGGACACGTCCGGCAACCCCATCGGATTGCGGTAGTAGAGAATCTTGCCCGGCTTGCGTGCGGCCGCCGGTGCGCTGGTCTGCTGACCCTCCGCACCCGCTTCCTCGTCCTGGTACACGGGCAGGTACTCGCGCCCCCGCTCGTCCTTTTTGGGCACGGGAGAATAGTCCGGCTTACCATCGGGATGCTTGTAGTAGGCGATCTCGCGCGCGGCGAGGGCGGGGGCAGGAGCCCCGGCCGCGGTCTTGGCCCGCGCCCGCACCTCTTCATGCCAGTACCCGGCGAACAGCACCAACATGGCAATCAGGGCCACGAGGGCGAGGCCCGCACCTATCCACACGCGTTTCATAAGTCCTCTCCGATGATGCGTTCGACCACCGTCAACTGCTTGTCCGCTTCCACGCGGGCGCGCAGCAGGTCCAACTGCGCCTGCCACACGCGCCGTGTCGCTTCCAGGATCGCTATGGACTCGCCCCGGCCCACCTCGTAGGCGGAGACGAGGGTGCGGAACGCGGCCTCGCTCTGCGGCACCGCGGCGCCGCCCAGCGTCATGCCGACGGCCCGCTGAGCCTCCAGGGCGGCCAGCGCCTCGCCCAGCTCCGCCTGGAGTTGCAGATCGGCCGCGTCCCGCCGGAACCGCGCGGCCGCGCTCATGGCCGTGGCCTCAGCGATCTGCGCGTCGCGCGCCTCCCACCGCAGGGGCAGGTTGATCCCCACCATCGCTTCATAGCTGC
Organism: Candidatus Lambdaproteobacteria bacterium; assembly: GCA_016204605.1. Classification (GTDB taxonomy): domain Bacteria; phylum SAR324; class SAR324; order SAR324; family JACQKK01; genus JACQKK01. The sequence continues at coordinate 28,042 of JACQKK010000122.1, read as the reverse complement.
GGGAGCCGTCGCGGGGCGACATCACGCCGAAGCCGAGCATCAGCTCCGGCCAGTAGATGCGGCGCGCCAGCTCCTGGCTGGTCTGGGCGCTTTCCACCCGCGCCGTCTGGGCCGCCAGCCCAGGGTTGTTGCGGCGCGCCCGCTCGTACAGCGCGGGCGGGGCCAAGGCGCTCTCCGCCGGGAGCGGCCGCAGCTCCCGCGCATCCGCCAGCGGGGCTTCGGGCGCCCGGGCCAGCAGGGAATTGAGCCTGACGCGGACCCCGGCGCGCTCCGCCTCCATGCGGCGGATATCGGCCTCCATCATGGCGGTCTCCACCCGCAGGAACAGCACGTCCTGCTGCGCACCGAGCGCCTGCGCGTACCGGCTTTCCGCGATGGTGGCGAGATGGAGCAGCGTGGCGCGGATTTCGCCCATCAGCGCCAGGGCGCGGATGGCCAGGAAGTGCTCTGCGTAGGCCATCTTCACCCGCATGGCCACCTCCTGCTCCATGCCCAGCCGCTGGCGATCGGCCTGGCGGGCATCGGCCTGGGCCACCTGGCGGGCCAGCGCCAGCCGGCCGCCGAGCGGGAAGGCTTGCTGGATGCTCAAGGTGAGGTTGCCGGATTGGTCCGGCAGCACGGCGCCGCTTGCCACCATGTTCTCGTCGGACCGCAGCGTCAGGGTGGGATCGGCCAGCACTCCCGCCGAGCGCGTCCGTGCCGCGGCCGCCTGGGCTTCCTCGGCGGCCATGCGCACCTCCGGATTGCCGGCGCGCACCAGCCGCAGCAGGCTTTCCAGGGTCGCGCCGGGGGGCTCCGCCAGCACGCCCGGTGTCGGCTGGCCGGCGGGCTGGGCCGCCAGCGGCGATCCCGTACTGACCAGCGCCAATGCCAGGATCGTCACGGTGACGGCGAGCCGCGCCAGAGCCTTCAGGAACGGCGCAGTACCACATCCTTCGCGCGGCGTCGACGCCGGCCCGGCGGGGCCGGCTGCGCCACGGCCTGCGATCGGCCTGCGTGCGGTGAGGTTCATGGCGGCTTACCGGACGACCTTGATGCGCGCCTGCGCGTTGACCGTCGCCGGCTCGCCTGGAACTTTCGCCGAGACCGAGAGTGCCCACTCGCCCTCGTCGGCCAGCTCCCCCTGAAAGCGGTACACACCCGGCTCGCTGCTCGCCACCGGCGTGAGCCTGGCCGTCATGTCCGCCATGCCGGCGGGCGACATGTCCAGCCGGCTCCGGAACACGACGGCGTTGGCGACCGGCTTGCCGCTGGGCGCATGGACCAGGCGCACCGCCACCACGGCGTTGGCGCCGGACTTGACCGGCCCGCCCACGGCTTCCAGGCGATAATCGCCGGGCGCGGCGAGGGCGGTGACGTGAACGGCTGCGATCAGCAGCAGGCCCAGGGCAGTGCGCCGTCCATGAAATCGAATCTGTGATGCCGACATGCGTGACCTTCCTTTGAATAGGGGGCCCCGCGGGCTCCAACCCCGCGAGGCCGCGATCAAGTGCCGAGTGTGGCGCGGCTCCTACCGCGGCGACCTCCCGGCGTTATGGCAATACGTGACAACTACTCCCCGCCTTGCGTCGTCCACGTCGCAGCCTTGGTGGGGACCGCCTTGATGGGGATCGAGCCGCGAATCGATTCCTGTTCGCCAGGCCCCTTGGCGTTGAGCGCCAGGAGCCAGTCGCCTTCCATCGACAGATCCGCGTGGAGGCGATAGCTGCAGGGCGCCTGTTCCCTCACGGCGTGCGCCGGCACGCCCACCGTGTTGTAGACCTTGCTGAGGGCCTCGGCCCTGACCGGGGTCACAATCTGTTCTCCTTTTGAAGGTCGCGACCCGCCGTGTCCCCGCTCGGAGGTCCTGTCTCCATCCTACCCAGATACTCAGGGGGAGTATCGTGACAATGTGACATTTCGGCGGAAGTGCACGGGGGCGCAGGGTGCGCCGCGACAGCACCGTACGCTGGGCGGTGGAGAGCGGCGCTCACAACGTCAGCGTCTTTTCCGACCGCATTCCGGCGGTGGCCGTGCCAATCCGACGTCTGCGCTGCGCGGGCCGCCGGGAGGGCGAGCCCGATCAACGTCACCGCCGCGGCGATCGCAATCGCGACCCGCCTGGGCCGCACATGCTTGGCCATCTTGAAATCCGTCCTTCGCACAGGGTTGGGCGGGGCTTGGCCGCGCGCGGATTGCCGCGCGAAAGCAGGCCCCACCGCCTGCGTCCGGCGCGGGGGGAAAGGCCGATGGCCCTGCCTCCGCAAGCGCGGACGTACCTTGCCGCATCCCGGAATGGGCCAAGGAAAGCCCCGTACCGGCTACGGAAAAAAACAGCGGGAGTTTAGCTACGTGGGGGGTGAAGCTCGGGAGAGACTGTCCGGTCAAGCGTGGAGAATGTGGTCGCCTGCAATCCGGATTCGAGACGGAGCGCCGCCAGCACGGGCCGTTGTTCCAATACTCCGGCGTAAGGGGTGCAGACACAGCTGCCGGTGCAGGTGCGCTGCTGATCGCCGTCCGGGTGGTGTGAGGCGGCATCCGGACTGGCGGCCACGTCCGAGGGGACCATGGCCATGCGAGCGCCCGCCGCCTGTTGCTGCAATGCGTGCATATGCGCACCGAAGCCCACCGTGAGGGCCAGCGCCAGCCACGCCAATACGCCCGCCTTCAGCCAGTGGTTGAACATACCATCATGATGAGTGTCCGCGGCGGCGCTGTCAAGCAATGCGCCCTACGTCTACGCGGAAGTCCACCGAGTTCGCTGCACGCAGCGCGGCTTCGCGGGGCTATGGAACTGCGCTTCCAGCACGGCAACGCCGGGAAGCCGAACCGAACCATTTCGGTTATTCCGTTGGATCGTGCGCCCGCGCATGTGGTTCAAGAACGTCAGCAGAAAGTCCGCTCGTGTCGACCTGGGTCGCCCGCCTCCAGTCCCGTGCGGCCGCCCGCAACCTCCCGCGGGGTCCGCACGAACACGGCCTTGCCCGGGCGGCTGCGCTCGAGAGAGTTGCTCCGGGCGGGCTGCGGGCCGGCGAAGGCGCCGCCGGGCGGCGCCGACAAAGCAAACCGAGCCTTGAAGACGCACGGTGCTGCTCGCGCTTCCGCTCATCGGACACATCCCTTGCCATGTGTGGCGTGCAGCTTACCCACCTGTCCGAAAGCTGGGAGTCGTTTCACACGGGAACGGAGCAGGGATACAATGGAGTGTAGCTGGCTGCGTGCGATCGCCGTCCGGGAGCGCAATCTTGGGCGAACCCCGAACCGGAACGCGATCCGTGCAGCCGCTCGAATCGGAACCACGACGGCGGCGAGTAATCTGCGCCTGTTTTGCCACGAAATCCACGCCGCCACATCGAAAAAGGAACATCGGCGATGCTCAACGAAATCGTGAGAATGCACGACGACCTGGACCGCGCTCTGGCCAAGCCGGAACGGCAGCGCTCATGGGTCATGGTGATCGACACCCGTCGGTGCGTGCAATGCTTTGCCTGCGTGGCCGCCTGCACGGCGGAAAACGTGAGTCCGCCCGGGAAACCCTATCGCAAGGTCGTCGAGGCCGAAGATGGAGACTACCCCGACACGGACCGCTTCTTTATGCCGTCCAACTGCATGCAGTGCGACAACCCGCCCTGCATGAAAGCCGCAAACGCCCATGCCAAGGGCGCCATTCAGAAGCGCACCGACGGGATCGTGGTGTTCAACTACGAGAAGCTGGCTGGCAGTGGCGATGCCCGCGAGGCGGCGAAAGATGCCTGTCCGTACGCAGCCGCCATCGTCGAGGACCAGGGGGGCTATCACACGGAGGGCACCCCTCGGCTGGAAGCCTACGAAACCCGCACATTCCAAGAGTACGACCGGACGCTCCGGCGCACCGACACCAAGGGCGCGCTACGAAAATGCACGTTCTGCCAGCACCGGCTGGCGAATGGCATGCTGCCGGCCTGCGTGACCACCTGCGAGGGTCGGGCGATGTATTTCGGTGACCGCAACGACCCGAACAGCCTGGTTTCCGAGCTCCTCCGGGCCCACAAAGGATGGCGAATGTACGAGGAGAAGGGCACCCGGCCCCGCGTGTACTACGTCGGCTACGAGACCCGCGGCACCATTTCCGTCAGCACGCCCGCCGCCTGTGCGGGCTGCCATTGATGAGGAACGCTACCCATGACCGGCACTTTCGAAGAAACGCGAGCCAACGAAACCATGCAAGAACCCGGGGCGCTGCTTGACTGCGAGCTGTCGCGACGGGCGCTGTTGAAGTCCGGGGCACTGCTGGGGGGATCGGCGCTGCTGATGAGCCAGCTCGACGCGGTGTTCGGATTGGTGCGGGCGGCCCAGGCCGCCCCATCCGCCTATCCCCTGGCCCTGCCCGAGAACGTGATCTATTCGGTGTGCCTGCAATGCCACACGGCCTGTCCGATCAAGGTCAAGATCCTGGAGGGTGTGGCGGTCAAGATTGACGGCAATCCGTACTCGGCCCAGAACATGATTCCCCACTTCGAACCGTCCGTGCCGTTGGCCAGGGCTGCCCGGATCGACGCCAAGCTGTGTCCGAAAGGACAGGCCGGCATCCAGACCTTGTACGATCCGTACCGCATCGTGAAAGTGTTGAAACGCAACGGCCCCCGGGGTTCCAACCAGTGGAAGGTCATTCCATTTTCGCAGGCCGTCGATGAGATCGTGCAGGGTGGAACGCTGTTCAGCGCGCTCGGCGAGATGCACCAGGTGCCGGGCCTCAAGGAACTCTACAAGCTGACCGATCCCGCCCTGGGCAAGGCGATGAAGACCGATGCGGCAGCAACCGCCAAGGGCAAGCTGTCCGTGGCCGACTTCAAGGCGAAGTACCCGCAGCACCTGGGGGTGCTGATCGATCCCGACCATCCGGATCTGGGACCGGTGAACAACCAGCTCGTGCTGCAGTTCGGCCGCATCGAGCACGGCCGCGTGGAGCTGGCCAAGCGCTGGCTGGCCGGCAGCTTCGGCTCGGTGAACTTCATCGAGCACACCACCATCTGCGAGCAGTCGCACCACATCGCCTATCAGCAGATGACCCACCAGTACAAGGACGGCAAATGGGCCGACGGCAAGACGCACATGAAGCCCGATGCCATGAACGCCGAGTTCATCCTCTACTTCGGCACGGGGTTCGTCGAGGCGAACTTCGGCCCGACGCCTATGATCGAGAAGGTGACCGACGGTTTGGCCAGCGGCAGGCTGAAGGTGGCCGTTGTCGATCCGCGCTTGAGCAAGTCGGCCGCCAAGGCCTGGAAATGGCTGCCCATCCAGCCCGGCACCGATGCGGCCCTGGCCCTGGCCATGACGCGCTGGATCATCGAGAACGGCCGCTACGACGCCGCATATCTGAAGCTGGCAAATCAGGCGGCGGCCAAGGCGGCGGGGGAGCCCACCTGGAGCAACGCCACGCACCTGGTGCGCATGGAGAGCGACGGGCCCGGCAAGCTGTTGCGCGCCACCGACCTGGGCATCGGCGGGGACGAATTCGTCATCATAAAGGATGGCAAGCCGGTCGCCGTCGGTAAAGCACCCATCACCGGCGAGCTGGAGTTCTCAGGCGAGTTGGGCGGAGTCCGGGTGAAGACCGCTTTCACCCTGCTCAAGGAAGAAGCCCGCTCCAGGAGTCTGGCGGAGTGGTCCGCCATCTGCGGCATCCCGGCGGCCGACATCGAGGCGGTGGCGCGCGAGCTCACCGCCCACGGCAAGAAGGCCGCCGTGGAGTTCTATCGCGGGCCGGTGCAGCACACCAACGGTTACTACAACGCCCAGGCGATCATCACGCTGAACGTCCTCATCGGCAACGCCGACCACAAGGGCGGCATCACCACCGGCGGCGGCCACTGGCACGAAGTCGGCGACAAGCTGCACGGGCCCTTCGAGATGGGCAAGCTCCATCCGGGTGCGTTGACCGCCTTCGGTCACAACATCACCCGCGAGAAATCCCGGTACGAGGAGTCCACGCTGTTCGCCGGCTATCCCGCCCGGCGGCCCTGGTATCCCTTCAGCTCGAACGTGTACCAGGAGGTCATCCCATCGGCCGAGGACAGCTACCCCTACGGCATCAAGGCGTTGTGGATCCACATGGGAACACCCGCCCTTGCCACGCCGAGCGGGGATACCGCGCTCAAGGTGCTGGCCGATCCCAGCAAGATCCCGCTGGTCTTTGCCACCGATATCGTGTTGGGCGATACGACCATGTATGCCGACTACGTGTTCCCGGACACGGCGATCTGGGAACGCTGGGGTACGCCCCACGCGCCGCCCGACGTCCCGGCCAAGGCCTCCCAGTTCCGCCAGCCTACCGTAACGCCGCTGACGGAGGTGGTCGAAGTGTACGGCGAGCGCCAGCATTGCTCCATGGAGGCGGTGATGCTGGCCATCGGTGAGCGCCTTGGCCTGAGCGGTTGCGGCCGGAGCGCCTTCGGCCCGGCCGGGGATTTCAAGCGCCCCGAGGACTTCTTCCTCAAGTTCGCCGCCAATCTGGCCTGGGGTGACAAGCCTGGAGATGCGGTGCCGGATGCGTCCGACGCGGAGCTGAAGCTCTTCCTGCAGGCCCGGCGCCACCTTCGGCCCTCCGTGTTCGATCCCTCCAGGTGGGAAGCCGCCGCGGGCAAGGCCAACTGGCGCAAGGTGGTCTACCTGCTCAATCGGGGCGGCCGCTGGGAGCCGTGGACAGATCAGTTCGTCACTCCGCAAGGACAGGTGGTTCACAAGTACGGCGGGGTATTCAACCTGTACGTGGAGAACGTTGCCCGGCAGAAGCACAGTCTGTCGGGCAGGCGCTTCTCGGGCCAGGGCATCTACGAGCCGGTCAGGGATGCGGCGGGTCGCGCCGTTGAGGACGCCGGCTTTCCGCTGACGCTGATCACCTACAAGGAAATTCTGGGCGGACAGTCGCGCACGCTGCCCAACAACTACTGGCTGTCTTCGATCCTGCCCGAGAATTACCTGCTGTTGAACTCCCGGACGGCCAAGGAGTTCGGCATTCGCGACGAGGAGCGCGTGCGCCTCGTTTCGGCCACCAACCCCGCCGGCGAATGGAAGCTGCCCAACCGGCAGAACTTGGCCATGGTGGGCAAAGTCAAGACCGTCGAGGGCATGCGCCCGGGCGTGGTGGCGGTATCCTGGCACTTCGGCCATTGGGGCTACGGTGCGTCCGACGCGCGCATCGATGGCGATACGATCCCGGGCGAGCGACGCCGCGGGACGGGCCTGTGTCCCAACGCGGCCATGCGGGTGGACCCGGTGCTGAAGAACGTCTGCCTGACCGACCCCATCGGCGCCAGCTCCTCGTTCTTCGACACGCGCGTCCGCCTGGAGAAGGTTTGAGCATCCGCCGGGGGTGGGGAGCGCTCCGGGCTATCCCGGGCGTTCCTGATGCCGACGCCAGGCCCGTCGCGGGTCCGGCGTCAGGCTGCCGGGGGCCGGCGCATCCCCTGCCGCGCTTGCGCGCTGGGGCGGCGCCTATCATCCCGGAACGATCCCTCCCACCGCGGCCATGGCGATGCGGGGGCGAGGGCGGCTCCAGGTGCGAGGGGGCGGGATCGAAGCCCGGTCCCTTGCCACTCGGTAAGGGTCGGCCGGGGAGCATGCGGCCGCCGGCGCACTCGCCTTCTCCCAGCCGGCGTACCGCGCCGGCTTGCGACGCTATCCGGGACCATCTACCATCGGGTCCAGCACCCTGCCCGCGGCCAGGGGCCGGGATGCGTCCCCTGGCCCCTTCGACGCGACACCATCCGGGAGCGGCGGCGATGTTCGGCATCGGCATGAACGAGTTGCTGCTGATCATCGTCATCGCCCTGATCGTGGTGGGCCCCAAGCGCATGCCGGAAGTGGCCCGCACGATGGGCCGGGCCCTGGCCAAGTTCAAGCGCGCCACCAACGAGTGGCGCGATACGGTGCACCAGGAGATGGGCGGGCAGGAGGGGTACAAGGAGTTCCAGGAGTTCCGGAACTCGATCCAGCAGGAGGTGCAGAACCTCCAGCAGGCGGCCCGCCGCTTCGTCGTCGAAAACGCGGAGCCCGAGCGCGAGCTGGCGGCGGAGATTCGCCGCGATATCGATTCGCCCACCGGCGATCCCGGCCTGCGGACCGACCCCGCCCCGGCGGCCCCCGCCTTGGCCGCAGACGACCCGACGGCGGCTGCGCCCCAGGGCGCAGCTCAGCCCGCCGCGTCGGCGGGAACGCCATCCGCCTCGCCAGCGGTCGAAGCTGGGCCGCAGGGCGCGGGCGGAGCGGGCATGCGCGCCGACGGCAGCAGCCCCCCGCCCTCGCCGCCCGCACCGGGCGTGGCCCGCGGCGAAGGCTCCGGCACTTGAGCGGCGCCCGATCTCCGGCCTGGCGCGCGCCCCGGAGGTTGCGGGCGCAGCCGAAACTCCACCCCACCCCTTGCGCCCCGCGCCGGGGCCGCCCCCCGATGAGCATCGATCGCGAGAAGCAACTGGCCGCCGAAGCGGCCGCCGAGCTGGTGCAAGGCGGCATGACCATCGGCCTGGGCACCGGCAGCACCGCCGTCCATGCCGTCAGAAGGATCGGGGAGCGGGTACGCGCCGGACTCCGCATCCGGGCCCTCCCCACCTCGCGGGCCACCGAAGCCCTGGCCCGGGAGCTGGCCATCCCGCTGGTGGACTTCTCGCAGGTCGTGACGCTCGACCTGACCCTCGATGGCGCCGACGAGTTCGACCCGCACCTGAACCTGACCAAGGGCGGCGGCGGCGCGCTGTTCCGGGAAAAGATCGTGGCGGCGGCTTCGCGGGAGCTGGTGATCTTCGCCGACAGCAGCAAGCGCGTGCCGGAGCTGGGCCGCTTTCCGCTGCCGCTCGAAGTCAACCCGTTCGGCTGGCAGGTGGTGGCGGCGAAGGTGGCGGCGCTCGGCGCCGAGGTATCACTGCGGCAGGCGGGCCAGCAGGCGGGCAATGCGCCGTTCGTCACCGACAACCAGGGCTACATCCTCGATTGCCGCTTCGGCCGCATTCCCGATCCGCCCGCCCTGCACCGCCAGCTCTCCGGGATCACCGGCGTCGTCGAGACGGGGCTGTTCTGCGGCATGGCGAAGGAGGTGTTCCTGGGCGAAGGCGAGCGCGTGCTGCGGCTCTCGCCGCGACCCTGAGGCCGGACCGCCGCCCCACGGCACGGACGACCCCTCCGCCTGAGCGGTGCGCTGGAGCGGCCGGCGCCGCCCCCTCCTGGCTGCGTTGTGCCCGGCGCGAGCGGCGTCAGGCGCGGGGCGAGCCAAGCACCGGCGCGAGTTGCGCCCGCACGTCGCCCTCCAGGCGCGGGCCGACCTTCTCGATGACCCGGGCGGCGAAGTAGGCGCCCAGCCGGCCGCACTGCAACGGCGAGGCGCCCACGCTCTTGCCGTGCAGGTAGCCCGCCGCGAAGGCGTCGCCTGCGCCGGTGGTGTCGACCGGCTTGGCGGCGAAGGCGTCCACGTAGATCGTCTCGCCCGCCTCGGCGATCAGCGCGCCGCTCGCGCCCAGTGTGATGACGGCCCCGCCGCACCAGTCGCGCAGCGCCCGCAGCGCCTCCTGCGAGTTGTCGGTCTCGGTCAGCGCCAGCGCCTCCTCGCGGTTGGCGAACACCAGGCTCACGTGCTCGCGCAGGATCGCGCGAAAGTCGGCCTTGTGCCGATGGACGCAGAAGGGGTCGGAGAGGCTCATCGCCACGGGGATCGCCTCCGCCTTGGCCGTGCGCAGCGCCAGCCGCGCCGCCTCCTGCTGGCCCGCCGTATCCCAGAGGTAGCCCGTGATATACAGCCGGCGCGACTCGCGCAGGGCGTGCAGGGGCACGTCGGCGGCGCCGAGGTCCTGGCAGGCGCCGAGGTAGGTGTTCATCGAGCGCGCGGCGTCGGGGGTGATCAGGATCACCGTGCTGCCGGTGAGGTGGCCGTCGGTGGAGATGAACGGGCTCACCCCGGCCCCGCGCAGCTTCTCGATGTAGATGCGCCCATAGGCGTCGCCGCCGGCCTTGCCGCAGAATGCCGTCTTCCCCCCGAGCTGCGCGATGCCGAGCATGGTGTTCGCGCAGGAACCGCCCGGCTCGGCATGGATGTGCATGCCCTCCAGCGCCTTGAGCAGATGCTGGAAGCGCTCCTGCTCCACGAGGGTCATGGTGTTCTTGTGCACGCCCAGCCGCGCGAGGAAGTCCTCCGGCACGCGGGCCAGCAGGTCGATCAGCGGATTCTCGATGCCGAAGACGTCGTACGCCATGGGCGGGGGATGCGGCTCAAGGGAGTGAGGAATACCGCCTGGCAAGGCACACGCTCACGCGCGCACGGGCCGACCGTTGCGGGTTTCTTTTTATCGCATGCTGCCGACCCCTCCGGCAATTCGCCCGCCGGGCGTGCTCGCGCCAGCCCGGATTGGCAGCGCCGCCGGGACGCGGTAAGGTCGAGCGGGCGACCGCCCGGGCGTGATCGCCGCCGGCGCCCGAGCACCCGCCGCCACCCTGGAGCCGCATGGAAGCCGCTCTCGACCTTGGGGGAAACCGCGTCGCTTACCGCATCCGCCTGAGCCGCGGCCGGCGCACGCTCGCGCTCTCGATCGATCCGGAGCAGGGGCTCGTGGTGCATGCGCCGGCGCGGGTCGAGCCGGCGCGCGTGGAGGCGCTGCTGCGGGAGAAGGCGCGCTGGATCCTGCGCCAGCTGGCGCGGCTCGAAGCGGCGCGGGTGGAGCGGCGGGCGCCGGCCTGGCTGCCGGAGCTGCCGGTGCCGTACCGGGGCGGCCAGCTCACGCTGCGACTCGAAGCCACGGCCGGGTCGCCCGAGGTGCAGCCGGCGGCCGACGCCCTGATCGTGCGCCTGCCCCCGCTCGAAGCGCTCGACCCCGAGCCCGGCCGCATCCAAGCCCTGGTGCTGGCCTGGTACCGCGAGGAGGCGCGGCGGGTGATCGACGAGCGGCTGGCCCGCTTTCGCCCGCTGATCGGCGTCGAGCCTGTGCAGGTGCGAGTCAAGGAGCAGCGCCGGCGCTGGGGCACCTGCACCGCGCGCGGCGCGCTCTACTTCAACTGGCGGCTGGTGCTGGCGCCGCCCGAGGTGTTGGACTATGTGGTGGTGCACGAGCTGTGTCACCTGCGGGTGCTGAACCACTCGCCCGAGTTCTGGCGGCTGGTGGCAGAGGTGCTGCCCGACCATCGCGAGCGCCGCCGGGGCCTGCGGGCGTTCGGCGAAGCGCTGGCGCTATAACCAGGCAGGACGCGGGCAGGCCTCGCCCCGGCCGTTACCCTTGAGACCAGGAGACTCCATGAAGATCGTCCGCATCTACACGGGCGCCGATGGCGAATCGCACTTCGAGGACCTCACCCTCAGCTTCAGCGAGCGCGAGGGGACGCGCACCAAAGAGCAGGCTGCCAAGGGCGTGCAGTTCCGGCTGGTGAAGAGCGGCTATGCGCGCGATTTCCACACCCCCGCCCAGCGCCAGTACGTGTGCTACCTGCGGGGCGGCGTGGAGATCGAGGTGGGGGATGGATCGAAGCGCCAGATGCGGGCTGGCGACGTGCTGCTGGCGGAGGATACGACGGGTCGCGGCCACATCAGCCGTGCCCTCGACGGCAAGGAGTGCTTCTCCGCGTTCGTCCCCTTGGCATAGATGAGAGACAATCCGCCATGCCCACGCCTGGTGCCGGCCGGCGAAGGGCGCCCATGAAGGAAGTGCCCCCATGAACTTGGTGCGCCTCTTCAGCGGCGCCGATGGCGAATCGCACTTCGAGCAGGTGCCGCTCGCGTTTACCGAGCGCGGCGGCGCCCTCACCCCGCTCCGGGCGGCGCGGGGCATCCAGTTCCGGCTGCGGCCCGGCACCTATCGCTCCGCGTTCCACGCCGCGGACGCCCCCCACTACGTGCTCTACCTCGAAGGCGGGCTCGAGATCGAGGTAGGGGACGGCAGCACGCACCAGTTGCGCGCCGGCGATGCGCTGCTCGTCGAGGACCTGACGGGCCGCGGCCACCGCAGCCGCGCCCTCGACGGCCGGCCCGTGCTCGCCGCCTTCATTGCAGTCGCGTGACGGCCATGGGCAGCAGCGACCGATCACCCCTCTCCATGTCGATGGAGAGAGGACGGGGTGAGGCGGCGCGAAGCGCCCAGGGCAGGGCTCACGTCGAGTGGGACGAGAACGCCACCGTGCCCGCCCGTGCGTTTTCGTCGGTCTTGACGTTGACGAGGGCCACCATGCCCTGGTCGACCTTCTTCTGCGCGCGCCGGAGCGCGGGCCCGATCTCTTCCGGCTTCTCGACATACTCGCCGTAGCAGCCCAGTCCCTCGGCCATCTTGTCGTAGCGGGTGTAGCCGAGATTGCGGCCGACTTTCTCGTGCTTCGGATCGGCGGTCCAGCCGCCGTTGAGGCTGATCACCACCAGGATCGGGATCTTGTGGCGCACGGCCGTATCCAGCTCCATGCCGTTCAGGCCGAAGGAGCCATCGCCGTGGACGACGATGACCTGCTTGTCGGGCTTGGCCACCTTGGCCCCCACGCCGAACGGCAGCCCCACGCCCATCATCCCGAACGGCCCGGAGTTCAGCCGGTGGCCGGGCGTGAAGGTGGGCATGGACTGGCGGCCGTAGTTCAGGATCTCCTGGCCGTCCACCACCAGGATGGCGTCGCGCCGCATGAAGTTCTTCACCTCCTCGCACAGTTGCAAGGGGTGGATCGGCTCCCCCGCCTTCGGCGGGGTGAAGCTGGGCTCCTTGCGCTTGGCCGCCTCGCCATCGCCGAGCCGTTTCCGCCAGGGCGCGTAGCGCTCCGGCTCGATCTTGCCGCCCATCCTTTCCAGCATCTGCTGCAGCACCATCTTGCAGTCGCCGACGATCCCGATATCCACCTTGCGCGGGGACGATGCGATTTCGGCCGCATCGATATCGATCCGCGCGATCTTGGCCTTGGCGGCGAAGCGCGGCGGCGCGGCGTGGCCGATGATGAAGTTCATGCGCGTGCCGACGATGAGAATCAGGTCCGCATCGCGGAACGCCGAGGCGCGCATGGCGAGGTACGATTGCGGATGGTCGTCGGGCAGCACGCCGCGGCCTTGCGGGGTCGTGTAGAAGGGAACGCCCGCCTTCTCGACGAAGGCCCTCAGCTCGTCCCAGGCCTGCGACCAGATCACGCCGCTGCCGGAGAGGACGATCGGCTGCTTCGCCTGGGCCAGCGCGCCGACCAGCTCGTCGATCCGTTGCTCGTTGCCCATGGGCCGCGGGGCCAGCAGCGGCCGGCCGCTCAGGCTCCAGTCGACTGCGCTTTCGGGAATCTTCTCGTAGAGCAGGTCGGCCGGGCAATCGAGATACACCGGCCCCGGCTTGCCGCCCATGGCATGCTGGAACGCGTTGTTGACCTGCTCGGGGATGCGCTTGAGATTGTAGATGCGGTCCGACCACTTGGTGCAGGTCTTCATGATCGCGAGCTGGTCGATCTCCTGGAACGTCTGGCGCCCGAACAGGCCGATCGAGCTCGATCCGCCGACCGCCACGACCGGGGCGCAGTCGATCAGCGCATTGGCGATGCCGGTGGTGAGGTTGATCACGCCCGGGCCGCTGGCCGCCATGCAGACGGCCGGCTTCTGGAGCAGCCGGCTGTACGCCTGCGCCATCAGCGCCGCGGCCTGCTCGTGGCGCACGTCGATGGGGCGGATGCCCTCCTTGAGGCATGAGGTTTCGGCGAGCTGCATCGGCCCACCCAGGATGAAGAAGAGGTCCTTCGTGCCCTCGTTTTTCAGGGACCGCGCGAGGATCTCCGAACCCGTAAGTTCCGCCATGGTCATGCTCCTCGATCACAAGAGTGAGTGCCGTGCGTCGCCGGCGCCGGTCGGGCCGGCGGCCCCGCGCGCGAACCATCGGTAGCGACCGGCTACAGCACGCCTTCCGAGCGGAGGGCGGCCACCTGCTCGTCGTTCATGCCGAGCCAATCCGAGAGCACCTCGGTGCTGTGCTGGCCGAGCAGCGGCGCCGGCACGACCGGCAGCGTCGCGCCGTTGTGGTACACGGGCCAGGCCGGCGTCTTGAACGGCCCGTTGGTGGGGTGCTGGATCACCGGCATGATGCCGCGCCGCTCGAACTCGGGGTCCGTCAGCAGCTCCAGGGTGTCCCGCACGGCCCCGGAGGGAACGACGGCCCCCACCACGCGCATGGCCTCGTATTTGTCCCGCTTGCGCGTCCACTCGCCGAGGATCGCGTCGAGCTCCGCCTCGTGCTCGACCCGCGCTTCGCGGGTCTTGAAGCGCGGATCCTCCAACAGATCCTCCCGCCCGATCACCTGCAGGAGGCGGGGCCAGTGCTGCGGGTTGGCCCGGCTGGTGTAGATATACACGTAGTCGTTGGGCCCGCCCGGCGCGCACGGATAGATGCCGCAGGGTGGGTTGCCGCCGCCGATGGTCTTGGCCCCGGCCCGCGGCGCCGCCTTCATGTTCTTCGAGGTGGTCGCGAGCGCCCCGCGGATGTAGTGGAACATGGCGTCCTGCATGCCGATCATGAGCCGCTGCCCCTCGCCGGTCTCCCGCCGCCGGTAGAGCGAGGCGAGAATGCTGATGGCCATCAGCATCCCGGTGCCCGTATCGCCCAGCGTCGCGCCGGGCTTGGCGGGTGGCCCATTGGGCTCGCCGGTGACGCTCATCGTGCCCCCGCAGGCCTGGGCGATCATGTCGAAGGCCAGGTTGTTCACGTAGGGGCTGCCCGGTCCGAAGCCCTTCACCTGCCCGTAGATGATGGCCGGGTTGATCGCCCGCAGCACGTCGTAGCCGAGGCCCAGCCGTTCGATGGCCCCCGGCGCGAAGTTCTCGATGAACACGTCGGCCTTCTGCGCCATCGCCTTGACGACTTCGAGGCCGCGGGGGTGCTTCAGGTTGACGGTGAGGGAGCGCTTGTTGGAGTTGTAGACCAGGAAGTAGGGGTCATCCTTCGTGTTCGCGCTGCCCAACCTGCGCCCCGGATCGCCGACCCCGGGATTCTCCACCTTCGCCACATCGGCGCCGAGCCACGCCAGCACCTGCGTGCAGGACGTGCCCGCCTCGAACTGCGTCAGGTCCAGGATCCGGACGCCCGCGAGCAAGCCCGTTCCGTTTGCTTTCGTATCCGTCATCGTCGGTCTCCTTGCAGGTGGCCCCGAATCCCACGGCGGGTGAAACGCGACCGGTTGGTCCAAAGCGGGGGAACGCTTCAGCCTGCTCCTACTGTCACTGCTTACTGGCCACAGTTTCGTCGCGAACGCAATCCGCTGCCGGGCGCGGTACGGGTCGGCGCCGTGACGCGCCGCGACCGGGCTGAAAAGGGCCTCTCTCCGTACCAGAAATGGGAGGCGTTGCACACCGGCGGTCGCCCGCCCCCTGCCGCGCCGCGGGTGGCCCCATGGGCTCAGCTCCGGCCCGGCCGCGGGGCGGCTCCGCCCGCGCGCAGCACCTCCAGGCAGCGGGCCATGGCCTCGATCAGGCGGGCCAGGGTGAGGCCGTGGCCGTCCGTCTCGGCTTCCACCGGCAGGGGCACGTGCACGAGGCCGCAGGGCACCGCCGCCCCTGCCTGAACCAGCCCGAGCCGCTCCACCTCGTGGCGTGCCACATAGAAGACGTGGTTGCAGACGAAGGTGCCCGCGTGGTTCGAGAGGCGCACCGGGCAGCCCGCCGCCTGCAACGCGGCGTGCATCGCGTCGAGGGGCAGCGTCGAGCGGTAGGCGACCGGTCCCGCGGGGACGATCGGCCGCCCGCGGGGCGCAGCGCCGGCGTTATCGGGCCGCTCCGCATCGTCGAGGTTGAGCGCGATGCGCTCGAGATCGATCGCCGACCGCTCCGCCGCCACCCCCAGGCACAGGATCGCCTGGGGCCGGTGGGCGCGGATGAGGTTGCGCAGGCGCTCGCCCGCGGCCGCGAACGCCGTCGGCAGCACCTCCCCCGCCACGCCGGCGAACGCCCCCGTGGCGGAGCTCCGCACGTGCTCCACGATGCTCCCGCTCGGATTGCGCGTCACGCTCCCGAACGGCTCGAAGCCTGTGAGCAGGATCGCCATCATGCCCTCCCGTATATCCTGCCGCCGTCGCCCACGGGGCTCGCCGACCACTGACTGTAACCTTGCCGCCCTTGGCGCCGATATTTCCCCCAGGCCGCTTCGGCTTCCCTGTTGACACCGCACGACCTGGCCGGTATCGTCATATTATTTGACGGACTGGTCCGTTAATTATTGAGAGAGTCATGGAAGGCGAGGCCACCAAACGGCGCCCGGGGCGGCCGAAGGATGTCCAACTGGCGGAGCGCCGCCGGGGCGAGATTCTCGACGTCGCCGTGCAGTTGTTCGCCCGGTACGGCTACCGGGACACCGACGTCGAAAGGATAGCGAGGGCGCTCGGGGTTGGGAAGGGCACGATCTACCGCTACTTCCCGGCGAAGCGCACGCTGTTTCTGGACAGCGTGGATCGCTGCATGCGGGAGCTGTTCGAGTTCGTCGCGTGCTGCGTGCCGGCGGAGGCGGACCCGCTGGAGCACATGGAACAGGCGGTGCGGGCGTACCTGGTGTACTTCGATGAGCATCCCGAGGTCGTGGAGCTGCTGATCCAGGAGCGGGCGGAATTCAAGGAGCGCAAGCAACTCACCTACTTCGAGTACCGCGAGCGCAACCAGGGCCATTGGCGGGAAGTGGCGCAGCAACTGGTCGCGGAGGGCCGCGTGCGCGACGTGCCGTTCGCCCAGGTCTCGGAGGTGTTCGGCTACCTGATCTATGGTGCGATGCTCACCAACTACTTCAAAGGCCGCGAGAAACCGATCGAACAGCAGGCGCGCGACATTCTGCACATCCTGTGGTTCGGCGTGCTGAGCGACGAGGAACGGCATCGCCGCCTGACGGCGCGAAAGGACACGCGATGAAGGCTCGTCCGTTGGCAGTGCCGGCGTTGGTCGCCCTGGCCTTGGCAGCCCTGGCCGTGGCTCCTTCGCGCGGTTGGGCTCAGGAGGGCAGATCGCGTGCGGCGCCTGCCCCCGCGGCGCCTGTGGGGACCCCGCCTCCCACCGAGCTGACGCTGGAGCAGGCGCTGCGCACCGCGTTCGCCAGCAACCGCGGCCTCGGCATCGCCCAGCGTCGCATCGAGATCGCGCGCGACGTGGCGGCGGGGGCGGACGCCCTGGGGGGGCCGTTCGTTTCGGCGCAGATCAACTACTCGGCGCGGAACAACGACATGGCCACCCAGTCCTTCGGCCAGACCTTCAAGACCGCGGACCGGGAGGACGCGAACGCCGCTGTGCTGCTCCAGATGCCCGTGCTCGACTTCGGCCGGAACGCGAGCGCTCAGCACGCCGCGCGCCTGGGCATCGGCAGCGCCGAGCTCGCCTCGACCCGGGCCCGCGAGGACCTGGCCCTGGCGGTCAAGCGCGCCTACTACCGGGTGCTGGAGGCGGAGAAGCTGCGCTCGGTGGTGGTCGAATCCATCGCGCTCGTCGAACAGCAGGCCAGCCAGGCGCGGGATTTCCTGACCCAGGGCCTCGTCGCCAGGAGCGATGTGCTCTCGGTGGAGGTACGGCTGGCGGAGCGGCGGCAGGACCTGATCCGGGCCGACGTGGCCCTGAAGAGCGCATCGGCCGCCTTGAGCCGGCTGCTGCTCGCCGACATCAACCGGCCGCTGCGCCTGGCGGAGCCCCCGCCGCCGCGCCAGTCGCAGGGCGAATTCGCCCGGCTGCGGCAGGCGGCCATCGAGCAGCGCGGCGACCTGAAGGCGCTCAGGCTCCAGGTGGAAACCGCGCAGGTCAGCGTGCGGGCGGCGCGCGCCGAGCTCTACCCGCAGGTCAGCGCGTTCATCAGCTACACCCACTCCTCGCAGTCGCTGCTGGTGAACAACGAGTGGGCCACGGCCGGGATCGGCCTGAAGATGAACCTCTACACGGCCGGCGCCGCGACGGCGGAGCTGGCCCGCCGC
This sequence comes from Candidatus Lambdaproteobacteria bacterium, assembly GCA_016204605.1. Classification (GTDB taxonomy): domain Bacteria; phylum SAR324; class SAR324; order SAR324; family JACQKK01; genus JACQKK01. The sequence continues at coordinate 10,180 of JACQKK010000122.1, read as the reverse complement.
GACAAGCTCGTGCTTGAGGCGGAGGATCGCTACCGGGATCAGGAGGACAACATCGTGCTGGAGCTCAAGCAGGCGCTGCTGGCCGCGGAGCAGACAGCCGACCAGTTGCCGGTCGCGGCGAAGGGCGTGGAGCTGGCCGAGGAGAACCTGCGCATCCAGCGCGACCGCTACGCCCAGGGGCTCGTCACCATCACCGACGTGCTGATCGAGGACGACAACCTGAGCCGCGCCCGCACCGGCTACTTCCAGGCCATGTACGCCTATCACAGCGCGCTGGCGCAGCTCGACAATGTCGTCGGCAAGCCCTTTTCGACCCCGTGACCCCCTCAGGAGCCGCCATGTGCATCTCAACCCCGGGTCTCCGCGCGAGAGGAGCGCCGCGACGCTCCCTAGCCGGGGGCCGCAGACCGCTGGCCCTGCCCACAGCGCGCCTGATCGCGGCAGCGATGCTCGCGCTCGGACTGTTGGCGGGGTGGGGCGCCCCCGCCCGGGCGCAGGCGCTAGGCCCGGGCGAGTGGGTGGCCGCCGCCCAGGGCAAGCTCGAGCAGCTCTTTCCGGCCGTGGGCACCTTCCTGGCCCGCCAGACCGTCCGCGTGGGCGCCCAGGTCTCCGGGCGCGTGGGCAGGGTGCTGGTGGATGTGGGCGATCGCGTGAAGGCCCATCAGGAGCTGGTGCGGCTGGAGCCGGAGTTCTTCGAGATCGAGCTGGCCCAGCGCAAGGCCGGCCTGCAGCAGGCGCAGGTGGCCCTGCGCGAGGCGGAGCGCAACCTCGAACGCATGCGCGGCCTGTACGAGAAGCCCGCCGGCGAGGCGCCCTCGGTGCCGCGCAAGCTGTTCGACGATGCCCAGGCCGCCCACGACTTGGCCCTGGCCCGCGTCGCCGAAGCGAGCTTCGCCTTGAAATACTCCGAGCAGCGCTTCGCGGAGACGCGGGTGCGCGCGCCGTTCGCGGCGGTGGTGACGCGGCGCATGGTCGATCCCGGGGAAGCGGTGACCGCGGCGCCGATCATGCCCCTGCTCGAGCTGCAGGAGGTGCAGACGTTGCGGCTGGAGTTCGCGCTGCCCCAGGAGATGCTGGCGCGGGTGCGGGTGGGCACGCCCCTCTACTTCGACGTGGCGGGCGCCTCCGCCGGGCGGGCCGCGGCGCGGATCGGGCTGATCTTCCCGGTGATCGATCCCGCCACCCGCACCTTCCGCTGCCAGGCGCTGATCGACAACGGGCGCCTCGCCTACAAGCCCGGCATGCTGGTGCGCGTGCAGGTGGTCGAGCGCGAGATCGGCGACGCCCTGGTCGTCCCGCGCGGGGCGCTGGCCGAAGGCGAGCAGGGCTGGCAGGTGCAGGTGAACCAGGGCGGCAAGGCCGCGTCGCGCCGCGTGCAGGTGGGCCTGCTCACCGAACAGAGCGCGGAGATCAAGAGCGGCCTGCGCCCCGGCGAGCGGGTCTGGGTGCCCGCGCAGGGCTGAGGCCGTCGGCAGACCACGTCGACTGAATGCGCGCAGTACACGCCACGTTACGGGAACCCGCCATGATTCTCTCCGACACCTCGATCAAGCGCCCGGTGTTCGCCACCATGGTGATCCTGGCGCTCGTGCTGTTCGGGATCATCTCCTTCCGCCAGATCGGGGTCGATCTGTTCCCCAAGGTGGAGATCCCCGGCGTCACGATCGTTGCGGTGCTGCCCGGCGCCGACCCGGAGACGGTCGAGACCACGGTGACCGACCCTATCGAGGAGGCCGTCTCCTCCATCTCGGGGATCAAGGAGCTGCGCTCGACCAGCGCCGACAGCGTCTCCCAGGTCGTCGTCAGCTTCGAGCTCGAGAAGAACGTCGACGTGGCTTACCAGGAGATCCAGGCACGGCTGGGCACCATTCGCTCCCAGTTGCCGCAGGATCTGCACGAGCCGGTGGTGGAGAAGTTCGATGTCGATGCGGCGCCGATCCTCTCGGTGGTGGTCTCCGGCGACAAGCCGATCCGGGAGCTGACGTACATCGCCGACAAGGTCATCAAGGAGCGGCTCCAGCGCGTGCGTAACGTGGGGCAGGTGAAGCTGGTCGGCGGGCGCCAGCGCAACATGTGGCTCTGGCTGGACCGCAACAAGCTCGAGGGCTACCGGCTCGCCGTGCAGGACATCGAGCAGGCCCTGCGCACGGAGCACGTCGAGGTGCCCGGCGGCCGGGTGGAAAGCGGCCTGCGCGAGTACGCCGTCAAGACCCGGGCCGAGTTCGACTCGGCGCGTCAGTTCAGCGAGATGGTGGTGGCCTGGCGCGGAGGCGCCCCCGTGCGCGTGCGCGATATCGGCCGGGTCGAGGACGGGCTGGAGGAGGAGCGCAGCATGGCCCGCCTGAACGACACCCGCGCCATCGCGCTGCAGGTGCGCCGGCAGTCGGGCACCAACACCGTCGAGGTGGCCAAGGGCATCAAGGCCGAGGTGGAGCGGCTGCGCAAGGAGCTGGGGCCCCAGGGCATCGGCATGGAGATCGCCCAGGATCTCTCGGTGTTCATCGAGCACTCGATCCGCGAGATCCAGTTCCACCTGGTGGTGGGCGGCCTGCTGGCGGTGTTCATCGTGTGGGTGTTCCTGCGGAACCTGCGCATCACCCTCATCAGCGCCATCGCCATCCCCACCAGCGTCATCTCCACCTTCGCGCTGATGCAGTGGATGGGGTTCACCATGAACAACCTCACCATGCTTGCGCTCTCGCTCTCGATCGGGCTGCTGATCGACGACGCGATCGTGGTGGTGGAGAACATCTTCAGGCACGTCGAGGAGGGCAAGCCGCCCCGGGAGGCGGCCGGCTTCGGCACGGCGGAGATCGGGCTGGCCGCGCTGGCGATCACGCTCTCGATCGTGGCCGTGTTCCTCCCGGTGGCCTTCATGAAGGGGATCATCGGCCGGTTCTTCTACCAGTTCGGGCTGACGGTGACCTTCGCCGTATCGATCAGCCTGTTCGTGGCGTTCACGGTGGTGCCGATGCTGGCCTCGCGCTTCCTGCACCACGAGCCGAAGCACAGTTGGCTCTACCGGGTCAGCGGGCGGGTGCTCGACGCCCTCGATGCGGGCTACGGCGCGCTGCTGCGCGCGGCGCTCAACTGGCGGGCGGTGACGGTGCTGGTGGCCGTGGTGGTGATGGCCGGCGCGCTGCTGGTGGCGCGTCGTTTGCCGAGCGAGTTCATCCCCGCCGAGGACTCGAGCGAGTTCGGCATCCAGGTCAAGGCGCCGCTCGGCGCCTCGCTGCAGGCCACCAGCCGCATTCTCGAGACCGTGCGCCAGAAGCTCGTCGGCCAGCCCTGGCTCGCCTACACCTACTACACCATCGGCGCGGATAACCTGCAGCGGGTCAACGAGGGCAGCATGTACGTCAAGATGGTGCCCAAGGCCGAGCGCACGCTCGGCCAGACCGCCGCGATGGGGTGGGCGCGGGAACAGCTCGCCTCCATCCCGGACGCCAGGATCAGCGTCGGGGTCGTACCGCGCATCGGCGGCGGGGGCCACGCCAATGCGGACCTGATGGTCGAGCTGCGCGGCCGGGAGCTGGAGCAGCTCGAACGCTACGCCGCGCGCCTGACGGCGAAGATGCGCGAGTCCGGCGCCTACCTGGATGTGGACACGAGTTACGAGAAGGGCAAGCCGGAGCTCGATGTCTACGTGAAGCGCAACGAGGCGGGCGACCTGGGCGTCAGTCCCATCTCCGTCGCCACCACCGTGCGCGCCCTGATCGGCGGCGTGGACGTCTCCAAGTTCCGCGCCCAGGGCGACCGGTACGACGTGAGCCTCCGGCTGGCGGAGACCTACCGCAACCGCCCGGAGGATATCGACCGGCTCTCCGTGCGCACCCAGCGCGGCGAGCTGGTGCGGCTGCAGAGCGTGGCCCGGGTGCAGGCGGCGGGCGGGCCGGTGCAGATTAACCGCTACAACCGCGCCCGCCAGATCACCGTGCTCGCCAACCTGGACCGCAACCAGCGGGTGCTGGGTGAGGCCATCACGGAGGTGGGCGGGATGGTGAAGGAGCTCGATCTTGCGCCAGGGTACACCTCCGGCTTCGCCGGCATGGCCGATGTGATGCGCGAGTCGTTCGGCTACCTGCTGTTCGCGCTGTTCCTGGCGGTGATCATGGTGTACATGGTGCTCGCCGCCCAGTTCGAAAGCTTCCTGCACCCGCTGACGATCATGCTGGCGCTGCCGCTCTCGGCGGTGGGCGCCTTCGGGGCCCTGGCCCTGGCGAAGATGACCATCAGCATCTTCACCATGATCGGCTTCATCATGCTGATGGGGCTGGTCACCAAGAACGCCATCCTGCTGGTGGATTACACCAACACCTTGCGCCACCGCGACGGGATGGAGCGCAACGCGGCCCTGCTCAAGGCCGGGCCGATCCGGCTGCGCCCGATCCTGATGACTACTTTCGCCATGATCTTCGGGATGCTGCCCATCGCCCTGGGCACGGGGGAAGGCAGCGAATCCCGCGGACCCATGGCCATGGCCGTGATCGGCGGCCTGATCACCTCCACGCTCTTGACGCTGGTGGTGGTGCCGGTAATCTACACGTTGATGGACGACCTCCAGAACTGGCGCACCTGGCGCATCTGGAGGAGACGCCCGGGCTCCGCCGCCCGGGAGCCCGCCGCGCGCGCGGCCTAGCCGGTGCGGGTCTTCCGTACCCGCGCGCGGCCGGCGGCGCGCCGGCGCCGGGCGATTGCCGGCGGGTCGGAAGACTGCCCGCGGCGGCCGGTCGGACCTCGACGCGCGACGCCGCCCCTCCGTCTTTCGATGCGATTGCGCCCCCGTGCGCCTGCCCCACGCGGTCCGTCAAGCTGTTCCTGCGCGCCCCTGCGCCGCCCGCGCAGGGGCGGAACCCTGAGCCGGTGCAGACGTGAGCCAACTGGGGCTGCTCCAGGATCTGGTGCTGGTGTTCGCCGTCGCGGTGGCGGTGGTGGCGGTGCTGCGGCGGGTGGGGGTGCCCTCCATCGCGGGCTTCATCCTCTCGGGGATGCTGGTCGGGCCGAACGTGCTGGGGCTGATCGGCAACGTGCACGACGTGGAGCTGCTGGCCGAGGTGGGCGTGGTGCTGCTGCTGTTCGGGATCGGACTCGATCTCTCCCTCGACCACCTGCGCCGGCTGCTGAAGCCGATCCTCGCCGGCGGCACGTTGCAGGTGGGGGTGACCATCCTCGCGGTGCTGGCGGCGGGCGCCCTGTTCGGGTACGGGCTGCGGGCCTCGGTGTTCCTGGGCTTCGTGGTGGCGGCGTCGAGCACGGCCATCGTGCTGCGCGGCCTGGCCGCCCGCGGCGAGCTGGATGCGCCCCACGGCATGCTCACGCTCGGTATCCTGGTGTTCCAGGACCTGTCCGTGGTGCCGATGATGCTGCTCATGCCGCTGCTGAGCGGGCGGGGCGGTTCGCCCGCCGAGGTGCTGCTCGCCCTGGCCAAGGCGCTCGCCGTGCTGGCGCTGGTGCTGGTCGCCGAGCGGCTGGTGGTGCCCCGCGTGCTGCATTGGATCGCCCGCACCCGGCAGCGCGACCTGTTCGTGCTCACCGTGTTCCTGGTCTGTTTCGGCACGGCCTGGGCCGTTTCCGGCGTGGGCATCTCGCTCGCGCTGGGGGCGTTTCTCGGCGGGCTGGTGGTGGCGGGCAGCGACTACCGCCATCGTGCGCTGGGCGAGCTGATCCCGTTCCGCGAGGTGCTGACGAGCATCTTCTTCATCTCGGTGGGGATGCTGCTCGACCCGCGCGTGGTGCTGCGCGAGGCGCTGCCGGTGCTCGGGCTGCTGGCGACCATCGTCGTCGGCAAGGCCGCGCTGGTGATGCTGACCGGCGCCCTGATGCGGCTGCCGCTCCGCGTCAGCGTGCTCGCGGGCGCCGCCCTGGCCCAGGTGGGGGAGTTCTCGTTCGTGCTGATGCGGGCGGCCGAAGGCACCGACCTCTTGCGGGAGCCCATGGCGAGCCGGCTGCTGATCGCCGTCATCCTCTCGATGCTGATCACCCCTGTGGCATTGGCGCTCGGGCCGCACCTCGCGGCGGGCGTGGTGCGCATCCGCTCCCTGACGCGCCTGATGGACGTCAGCACCCCCGCCGACGCTCAGGCGCGCATCCATGGCCTGCGCGACCACGTCGTCATCGCCGGCTACGGCGTGACCGGGCAGGAGCTGGCCCGCGCGCTGCACGCCGCGGCGGTGCCCTACGTGATCGTGGACCTCAATGCCGAGAACGTGCGGGCCGGCGCCCAGCGCCAGGAGCCGATCTTCTACGGCGACATCAGCAGCCCGGAGCTGCAGGAGCTGCTCGGGCTCGACTCCGCCCGGGAGCTGGTGATCGTGATCAACGACCCCAGCGCCGCGGTGCGGGCCATCCGCGCCGTACGGGCCGAGCGGCCCGACCTGCCGATCCTGGTGCGCACCCGCTACATCGGCGACGCGGAGCCCCTGCTGCGGGCCGGAGCCACCCGCGTCGTGCCGGCGGAGATCGAGGCGGCGGTCGAGGTCACCACGCGGGTCTTGCAGCGCCACGGCGTGGCCCCCGAGGCCATCGAGGCCCAGCGCGCCCGCATCCGCACCCGCCACGAGGAGGGCCTGGGCAACGAGGTGCACTCCTGATACCGGGTTGCGTTCGAAAGAGTGTGAAAGCTTCCGCCTCCCCGAGGAGCGCGGAGCAAAGCGGAGCGCATCTCGAAGCCTGTCCTGAGCGCAGCCGAAGGAGGCGCGAGGCGCGGCCCGGAGGCTGCCGCCCGTCAGATCAGGATGTGCACGCGGTCGAGCAGGGTCTTGGGCAGGCGCGCCTTGAGCACGCTCAGGATCAGCCGGCGCTCGTAGCGCATGCTGAAGTGCTTGAGCACGATGTGTTCGTTCTGCAAGACGTCGGGACATTCCTGCAGGAACGCCAGCAGATCGTCGAGGTGGGTGTGGCCGCGCTTGCGGGCCAGCTCCCGCTCCTCCTCCATCAGGTAGGTCAGCTCGAGGAACAGGATGCGCGACTGCCCGATGTGGCGCTCGCGGTAAAGCGTGTCGATGGTGCTGTCGCCGATGAAGGTCAGGCGCGGCAGCCACTGCTCCTCCTCGAACGGCACCCCCTGCCTGCGCAACTGCGCCAGCTCCGGGCCGGTGCGCGCCTGGAACTCCGGCTTCAGCTTCTTGCGCACGTCGAACAGGGTGTAGCCGAGCGAGGGCAGGGTGTGGCTGACCGCGAAGGCGCGGGCGGCGAGCTGCCGGTTGAGCCACACGCTCTCCCCGGCGGCCAGCGGCGCGAAGCGCGGCATCTCGAAGTTCGCCTCGCGCACGTTCTCGAGCGCCTTCCAGGCCAGCGCCAGCCCGCGGAAGCCCTCGAGGGTCTGGCGGGGAATGTAGTAGGTGGCGGGGCCCATGCCCAGCAGCCGCCGCAACGACTCGTGCCGCAGCAGGCAGCGGGAGTGGTCGCCATGGGCGTGGGTGAGGAACACCCGCTCGAGCGGCACGGCATCGAGCAGGCATTCGCCCATGTCGAACGCGCAGTTCAATCCGGGCACGAGGGCGTAGGTGGCCAGCCCCGAGATCGAAAACGCCGTGATGCTCTCCTGACCCAACTGCAACTGGATCGGATGGCCCGGGTTGTGATGCGGCGCGGTCATGCGGGGGCAGGCCCCTGCTCGGGGTGCAGTGCGGCGGCTCCTGGCCGGCAGGGTAGCACCGGCCTTCCGACCGGACAACCAAGGCTTGCTTTCCCGGCCGATTCGGGCCACAGTGGCCGTTGCCCGCCTTTTCGGCGCACCGGCGCGCGATCCGGTGGCGCCACCCGTCGCGGCATGGCAGGGCGCCCTGGTTTCCGACCGGGGCCGCCCGGCGCGTTCCGACGGCGAGCGTAGCTCAGCTGGCAGAGCACCGGATTGTGGATCCGGGTGTCGTGGGTTCGACCCCCATCGCTCGCCCTACCCCCGTAAGCGACCCGCGTCGCGTGGTGGAGCACGCGGAGCGGTTTCCCACCGCCTCCCCGGCCACCGCGTCGCGCGTCCCGCTATAGCCGTCCATCGATGACCGCCTCGACCAGGTAGGGCCGACCCGACGCGAACGCCTCGCGCAGGGCCGGCACGATCTCGTCGGGCTGGGTGACCCGCCGCGCCCCCAGCCCGAAGCCCTCGGCCACCTTGACGTAGCCCACGTCGGGGTCGGCGAGGTCCAGGTGGGGGTAGCCCCGCTCGCCGCCGATGCCGGCATCCTTGCGGTAGCGGTTCATGTTCAGCTTGAGGATGCGGTAGGTGCGGTTGTGGAGGATCACGAACACCACCGGGATGCGGTGGTGGGCCGCCGTCCAGAGAGACTGGATCGTATACAGCGACGAGCCGTCGCCGGAGAGCGCGATCACCGGCCGGTCGGGATGGGCGAGCTTGAGGCCGATCCCCCCCGGCAGCGCCTGGCCGATGCCCCCGCCCTTGTTCGAGTAGTAGTCGTCGGGCCCCCGGAACTCGAGCGTGCGCATCAGGTCCGCGGCGCCGGTGACGGTCTCGTTGCCCACGATCGCGTCGGGCGGCAGCGCCTCCTTCACGGCGGCCATCAGCCGAGCCGTCGAGATGGGGACGCCGTGCCAGGACTGCTGCGCGCGGGCGTCCTGGCGTTTGCGCTCCTCGACCTTCAGGGTCGCCAGTCGGGCGCAGCGCTCCGCCGCCGCCTTGCGGAAGGGCTCGTCGGCGCCGGCGCGCAGCCCCTCGAGCAGCGCGGCCAGGGCGGCCTTGGGATCGGCCTGCATGCCCACGTGCACGCTGAAGTTCTCCGCGAGCCGCCGGGCGGCGGGCTGAATCTGGATCAGCGCCGCCTCCTCCGGGAAGGGCGCCACGGGCGTGTTCCAGATCTCCTCGAAGAAGCGGCCGCCCACCATCAGCACGGCGTCCGCATCGCGGAGCGCCTGGCGGATGGCGATGTGCTCGGCCGGCATGCGCTCCCGGTAGTGCACCGACGTGTTGGGGAAGTTCATGCTCTTGTGGAAGCACTCGTTCCAGACCGACGCGCCGAGGAACTCCGCCACGGCCACCAGCTCGTCCTGGGCCCTGGAGCGGGCCACGCCGTCGCCGCAGAGGATCGCCGGCCGCCGCGCCTGCAAGAGCAGATCCACCGCCGCGGCCAGCCCGGCCGGGTCCGGCGGGATGCAGCGGTAGAGGCGGGCCGGGGGCAGGGGCGGGTTCTTGGTCTCCTGCTCCATCACGTTCATGGGGAGCGAGACGAACACCGGCCCGAGCGGCTCCTCCCGCGCGATCTGAAACGCGCGGTGCATGATCAGCGGCAGCTCGTCTGCGCTTTCCGCCTGGACGGCCCACTTGGTCAGCGGCGCCGCCATCGCCACCAGGTCGCCGTACAGGATGGGGTCGCGCAGGCGGAAGCCCGTGTCGTGCTGGCCGGCCGTGATCACCATCGGCGTGTTGCCGCGCTGCGCGTTGTAGAGCATGCCCAGCCCGTTGCCGAGCCCCGGCGCGATGTGCAGGTTGACCACCCCCACCTTGCCCGAGGCATGGGCGTACCACTCGGCCATCATCACCGTGGCCGCCTCCTGCAGCGTCAGGATGTACTTCAGCCGCGGATACTCCAGCAGGCTGTCCACCAGCGGAAGCTCGGTGGTGCCCGGGTTGCCGAAGACGTACTCGACGCCTTCGGCCACCAGGCTGTCCATCACGATCTGCTTGCCCTTGTAGGTCTTGGCCATGAGCCCTCGTTGAACGTGGCTGGACGTGGCGCGAGCCAGCCCTTGGACCGCCGCGGACTGCCTGCTGTCGCGATTTGAGCGTCGCTTGCCTGCCACTCGCCGGGCGGCGCATGAACAGCAGACCCCTCGCTTCGCTCGGGGTGACAGTGAAGTGTCATTTCGAGTGAAGCAAGAAATCTGCTGTTGTCTTGCCTCACGTAGCCACCCGCGGAGTGGCGCGAAACGTGCATTATTATCCGTCGTCGCGCATGACAACGATGCCGGGGCCTGTTATGACACTGCCTCGGGGGTTTCGGCAACGGAAACGTCCGGCACGTGCGGCGTCCGGGCGAAAGCAGGCCAATCACGGCCGGGGGAGGGAGCAAACACAAAGGAGGGATGCCATGGGCATCGCAAGCGGATCCGTTCTCAGACAAATCCGGTCGGCCGCCATGACGCTCGCCGTCGCGGCGCTCACGCTGGGGTTCGCCGGCCCCGCCAGGGCCGAAAACGACCAGACCGTCGTGCTGGGCGCAGGGATCGG
>JACQKK010000140.1 GCA_016204605.1 Candidatus Lambdaproteobacteria bacterium | reverse complement strand
CGTGCGCGTCCCCACCCCTGCCCCTCCCCACCAGGTGGGGAGGGGTGTCCGCAGGACGGGGTGGGGACGCGGAAAGCCGCTCCCCTCGCCGTTTCCCGCCCGCTTTTTCCGTCGGGATCGAAACGGAACTGGTCAAATCCTACATGGCCAGGAGCGATCGCCATCGCCGGATATTCATCAAGCTTCCCGCACAAGGTTAACACCTATGCCCACCCCGGCCCTCCCGCTCCCGGTGGAGCGGGAGGGGGTGCCGACCCAGGATAGCCGATGCACGGCCCTCGCACGATCGGGGGTCGTACGCGCCGGGATGCGGGAGCATGCACTTGCCCCGGCCATGCCCCGGCCATGCCCCGGCCCATGCTGGGCAATCGGCGCAGGTTGCGGTACAAAGCGGATGCAGGGGGGCGGCACGCCCCCCCTCCCTGGCCCTCCCCCGCCCGGGGGGAGGGAACGGTGGCGCCCCCACCCCGGCCGTTCCACGCCCGGTGGCGAGGGAGGGAACGCCGAACCAGCCCCCCGCAAGGGCTGATGGACGCCCTCGCACCTGGAAGGAGACGGGGGAGAGCCCCGGAGTGGGTGCCCGCACCCAGATGCAGATTCCCCTCCCCACTTGGTGGGGAGGGGCGCCCGAAGGGCGGGGTGGGCACGCGCCGGCGGCGGGGGGGGGTGAGGCGCCGGCCGCCCCTCGGCCCGATCCCGCACGTCGGCGCGTCAGCCCGCAGGAGTCCTGTGAACCGCAGCGAATCCCTCCAACAGGGCCGTCGGGCGCTCGATGCGAGCCGCCAGGCGCTCGACGCGCTGGTGCGCCGGCTCGCCCGCCACGTCGCCCGCGAGGGCAGGGTCGACGGCGCCCTGGTCGACCGCTTTCAGAGCGAGACCTTCCGGCTGACCCAGCTCCACGCGCAGGTGCAGGCGGCCCGGGAGATGGTCGCCTACGGAGAGCGGGGCGAGCTCGAGGCGCTGCTCGCCCTGGCCTTCCTCGGGCTCACCGTGCAGGCGTTGCGGCAGCACCTGCCCGAGCTGGCGCTGCGGCTGGCCGGGGCGGGCGTGGGCGATGCCGCGGCCGGGCCGGCCGGCAGCACTGACGATGGCGCGACCGCTGGCGCGACCGCTGGCGAGGGCGCCGCGTTCGTGGCCCGCACCACTTCGGATGCGTTTCACGGGGAGCTGCTCGCCGCCATCGCCGCGCGGCAGTCCTTCGGCGCCGACGGGCTGGATCACGAGCACCACCTGCTCCAGGCCACCGTGCGCGCCTTCGCCGAACGGCGGGTGCGACCGATGGCCGAGCGCTTCCACCGCGAGGATCTGCTGATCCCGGACGAGCTGATCCGCGCGGCCGGCGAGCTGGGCTGCTTCAGCCTCTCCATCCCCCAAGAGTTCGGCGGCTTTCAGGAGCGGCCCGACCACGTGGGCATGGTGGTCGTGACCGAGGAGCTTTCCCGGGGCGCGCTGGCCTTCGGCAGCCTGAGCACGCGACCCGAGATTCTCGCCAAGGCCTTGCTGCGCGGCGGCACCCCGGAGCAGCGGGCGCGCCTGCTGCCGGAGATGGCCTCGGGCCGGAAGATGGTGGCCATCGCCGTGACGGAGCCCGACTTCGGCTCCGACGTGGCGGGGCTGACCGTCTCCGCCCGCCCCGACGGCGTCGACTGGCGGCTCAACGGCACCAAGACCTGGTCCACCTTCGCCGGGCGCGCCGAGCTGATCGGCGTCTTGGCGCGCAGCGAGCCCGACCTCGGCCTGGGTCACCGCGGACTCTCCATGTTCGTGGTCGAGAAGCCCGCTTACTACGGCCACGCGTTCACCTACGATCCGCCCGACGGGGGTCGGTTGAGCGGGCGCGCCATCCACACCCTCGGCTACCGCGGCATGCACTCCTTCGAGCTGACCTTCGACGACTTCCGCGTGCCGGGCGCCAACCTGGTCGGGGGCGAGGCGGGGCGCGGGCGCGGCTTCTATCTCCAGATGGAGGCCTTCTCGGCCGGGCGGCTCCAGACGGCCGGACGGGCCAGCGGCGTGATGCAGGCCGCCCTCGAGCTGGCGTTCGGCTATGGCCGCTCGCGGATGGTGTTCGGGAAGCCCCTCGATGCCTATGGCCTCACGCGCGAGAAGCTGGCCCGCATGGCCGCCACGGTGCAGGCCTGCCGGCAGGCCACCTACGCCAGTGCGCGCCTGCTCGATGCGGGCCAGGGGCAGGCCGAGGCCTCGATGACCAAGTTCCTCACCTGCCGCCAGGCCGAGTGGATCACCCGCGAGGCGCAGCAACTCCACGGCGGGATGGGCTACGCCGAGGAGTTCCCCGTCTCGCGGCTGTTCGTGGACGCGCGGGTGCTGAGCATCTTCGAGGGCACCGAGGAGGTGCTGGCCCTCAAGGTCATCGCGCCGGCGATGTTCGCCCGGGCGCTGGAGGCGTAAGCCCGCTCCGCCTCGCGCCGGCGGCGATGCGCCGCAGGGCCGGGAGCCACCGCAGCCGCGCAGGAGAGCTACTCGGGCTGGGGCAGGGGTCGGCCCTCGCCATCGAGCCGCACTTCGCTGAACGTCTTGGCCTGCTCATCGTAACGGGCGACGACGGCGCCGTCGGGCTGGCCGTTCTTCACGCCGCAGACCAGGTAGAACACGTCGGGGAACAGCGGGGCGTCGTTCCAGAGGGCCTGCTTGCGGTCTTCCTGGGAGAAGTACGCGCCCACGTCCACATGGGTGTGGTAGATGGCCTTGATGCGGTGACCCTTGGCCTCGAGCGCCTTCTCGGTCTTCAGGAACGCCCGCGGATCCAGCACGTAGCCCTCCCGGCCGGTGCGCGGATAGTGCTCGGGGTCCCGTTCGTGCAAGGCGTTGATGACGTTCTCGATCGGATGGGCCTCGGCCAGGGCGGCCGCATCCTCCGCCGGCCCGCTGAGGACGCCGCAGGCCTCGTCCGGATAGCTCTTCCTGCCGTGTTCGTAACACTTCCGGAGCAGCTCCGGGGGTACGCGGGTGCTGCGGGTGTCGTTCTCCATTGCTCCATAAGGGAAAATGGGGGATGGGCGTCGCGGCCAGGGTATCCGCTCGGGAGGCGCCGCACAAGGGCGCTCTGGCGCCGATTTTGCTTTTCCTTCCCGGAGAGGCCCGTCCGCGGCAGCAACCGTCGGCACCGCCCCCTGGCGCAGGATCACCCACTCGTGACGAATCGGATGAGAGCGATCGCCCCCCACCTCCGCAGGCCACGGCGGAGCGCATCTTTCCTCGGCAGGCTGCGGATGGTCGTGCCGGTGTGTTGCGTGCTGAGCCTCGTGCTGAGCTTGGCCGCCCTGGGGGGGCTCGCCTCGCGGGCCCAGGGCCAGGCCCCGGAGCCCGGCCGGGCCGGCAGCGATCTTTTGGCCGGCGCCCTGTTCGGGGGGCAGCCGGAGCTGTTCGCCGGCGACGGCCGCATCAAGATGCTGGTGCTGGGGCTGCAGCCCTTCGGCCTCACCGAATCGGCGGCGGAGCAGATCGGCCTGATCCTGGAGAAGAACCTCGTGAACACGGGGCAATTCTCCGTGGTGGGCGCCCGGCAGCTCAACAAGCGCTTCGAGAAGGAGCGCCCCGAACTGGTGGATTGCCGGGCCATCGCCTGCGGGGTCGAAAGCGGCAAGCTGCTCGGCGCCGACAAGGTGCTGGTGGGCACGATCCGCATGGACCAGCAGGTCTTTTCGTTGCAGGTGCGCCTGATCAACACCGCCAACAACCTGACCGACTACGAGGAGCGCATCCGCTTCACCGACGAGACGCTCGAGGAGGACATGTTCAAGCTGGTGAACCACATCGGGCGGAACTCCCTGCAGATCGGCCGGGTGCTGAGCACCTCCATCCGCGGCCCGGTGATCAGCCTGGGTCGCAAGCACGGCCTCAAGATCGGCGATCACCTGGTGCTCTACAAGCAGGAGCAGCCCATCACCAGTCCCGAAGGCCAGCAGGTGGATATCCAGCGCAAGAACATCGGGATCGTGAAGGTGCTCAACGTCAACGAGAACACCTCCGAGGCGCTGGTCGTGCACAGCAACGAGGAGCCGCAGGTCTCCCACTTCGTGAAGACCTACCTCGATCCCGCCCGCCAGATCGAGCTGGTGGACGCGACCCGTCGCGAGATCGACACGGGCATCCGCCTCGCCAACCGCATCCAGGCGCTCGAGCTCACCCCGATCCAGCTCGCCGACACGGAGAAGCGCGCCTGGCTGCGCCGCATCAACGAGACCCAGGCGCAGCAGGCGCAGTGGCTCACCTGGGGCGCCCTCGGCGCGGCCGGCACGCTGGCGTTCATGTATACCTATGACGATACCGACCTCGGCCGCGGGCGGCTGCTCGCGGCGGCGGTATTCACCGGCTATGCCGCGATGGAGTACCTGAGCCTGCGCAACAAGGTCAACGACCTGCGGGTGGAAGGGCGCACCAAGGGCTACCTGGGCTGGCAGCTCCGGATGGCCCCGCTGCCCGGCGGGCTCGAATTCCGCCTCGCCTACAATTTCTGACCGGCCTTTCCCCCGACCGGACCATCTCCCGCCACGCCCCGCCGCACACGCACCGTCGCCTGCGGCCACGGGCGGCGCGCACCCGCACAGGACGCAGCGGCGGGCGCCGCGCCGTTCCTGTTAGGGCGCGGCGCCTGCCCCGCCATCACTCGAGCCAGGCCGTGTCGAAGTGCTTGGGGAAGTCGTAGCCCTTTTTCTTGGGCGTATAGCCTTTGATGTTGTCCTTGACGAGGATCAGGCTGAGCTCCTTCGGGACGAACACCCGG